>CALJZN010000102.1 GCA_937983405.1 uncultured Paracoccaceae bacterium | reverse complement strand
GGCGGCGGCCGCCGCCCCGGTGCCCGAGCCCGCCGGCGACCCGGCCCTTGCGGCCTGGCCGCGCTTTGACGACGTGCTGGCCTTGATCCGCGAACGGCGCGACATGACGCTCTTGCTCGATGTCGAGCGCCATCTGCGCCTTGTCCACTACGCCCCTGGCCGGATCGAGTTCGCCCCGACGCCCGGCGCCCCGCCCGATCTGGCCGCGCGGCTGGCGCAGCGGCTGCAGTCCTGGACCGGGCGGCGCTGGGGCGTCTCGGTCGTCTCGGGCGGCGGGGCGCCGACGCTGGCCGAGACGCGCGCGGCCGAGGCGGCGGCGCTTGCCGCGGCGGCGCGCGCGCACCCGCTCGTGCAGGCCGTGCTGGCCGCCTTCCCCGGCGCCGCGATCTCTGACATACGCAGGTTGGGCCCCGCGGAGGACCCGGCGGAGGCCCTGCCGGAGGCCCCGGCCGACCCTGCGCTGGCCGGGATCCTGCCCGAGGCCGGGGACGAATGGGATCCGTTCGAGGACGGCTGACAGGGAGCTTTGCGCGATGCTGAAGGGACTGGGGGGCATTGCCGGTCTGGGCGACATGGCGAGGATGATGAAGGCCGCGCAGGAGATGCAGCAGCGCCTGGCCGAGATGACCGACCGGCTGGCCTCGATCTCCGTGCAGGGCGAAAGCGGCGCGGGGCTGGTGCGGGCGACGGCGACGGCGCGCGGAGAGCTGACCGCGCTGTCGATCGACCCTTCGATCTTGCGCGCCGAGGACCGCGAGGTGGTCGAGGATCTGGTGCTGGCCGCGATCAGGGACGCCCAGGCCAGGGCCGCCGAGCGCCACGCGGCCGAGATGCGCAAGATCACCGAGGCCTTCGGGATGCCGCCGGACGCCAAGCTGCCGTTCTGAGCGCGGATGTCCGGCCCCACGCCCGAGATCGAGGCGCTGATCGCGATGATGGCGCGGCTGCCGGGCCTCGGGCCGCGTTCGGCGCGCCGCGCGGTTCTGCACCTGCTGCGCCGGCGCGAGGGGGCGATGGCCCCGCTTGCCGAGGCGATGGCCCGCCTCGCCGCCGCGGCCCGCGACTGCGTCCGCTGCGGCAACATCGGCACCGCCGAGATCTGCGCCATCTGCCGCGACCCCGCCCGCGCCACCGGCGAGGTCTGCGTCGTCGCGGACGTGGCCGATCTCTGGGCGATGGAGCGGGCGGGGGCCTTCCGCGGCCGCTATCATGTGCTGGGCGGCACGCTGTCGGCGCTCGATGCGGTGGGGCCCGAGGATCTGGGCATCCCCCGCCTGCTTGCCCGGGTGGCCGAGGAGCGGGTGCGCGAGGTCATCCTGGCGCTCGACGCCACGGTGGACGGCCAGACGACGGCCCATTACCTCGCCGCGGCGCTGGCGGACAGCGGCGTGGCGGTCACCTCGCTTGCCCAGGGGGTGCCGGTGGGGGGCGAGCTCGACTATCTCGACGACGGCACGATCCTGGCCGCCCTGCGCGCGCGGCGGAAGATGTAGCGCGCGCGGGGTCCGCGGCGTTCCGCCGCCGCACTACTCGAAGAACAGGTCCGCCTGCCCGGCCGGGCGCGGCGGGGGCAGACCCAGATGCGCCCAGGCCCGCGCCGCCAGCATCCGCCCGCGCGGGGTGCGCTGGATCAGGCCCTGTTGCAGCAGGTAGGGCTCGGTCACCTCCTCGATGGCGTCGCGCGCCTCCGACAGCGCCGCCGCCAGCGTCTCGATCCCCACCGGGCCGCCGGCGTAGCTTTCGGCGATGAGCGACAGATAGCGCCGGTCGCCCTGGTCGAGACCAAGGTGGTCCACCCCCAGCCGCGTCAGCGCCCGGTCGGCCAGCGCCCGGCTGATCCGCCCGCCGCCTTCGACCAGCGCGAAATCCACCACGCGCCGCAGAAGCCGCCCGGCGATGCGCGGCGTGCCGCGGGCGCGGCGGGCGATCTCGGCCAGCCCCTCGGGCTCGGCCGCGACGCCCAGAAGGCGCGCGCCGCGCGTGACGATCTCGAGCAGCTCGGCCTCGGTGTAGAACTGCAGCCGCACCGGAATCCCGAAGCGGTCGCGCAAGGGCGTGGTCAGCAGGCCAAGCCGGGTGGTCGCGCCCACCAGCGTGAAGGGCGGCAGGTCGATCCGCACGGTGCGCGCCGCCGGCCCCTCGCCGATGACAAGGTCGAGCGCGAAATCCTCGAGCGCGGGATACAGCACCTCCTCGACCACCGGCGAGAGGCGGTGGATCTCGTCGATGAACAGCACGTCGCGCGGCTCGAGGTTGGTCAGGATCGCGGCCAGGTCGCCCGCCCGCGCCAGCACCGGCCCCGAGGTCATGCGGAAGCCCACGCCGAGCTCGCGCGCCACGATCTGCGCCAGCGTCGTCTTGCCCAGCCCGGGGGGGCCGTGAAACAGCGTGTGATCCATCGCCTCGCCCCGCCGCCGGGCGCTCTCGACGAAGACCCGCAGGTTGGCGCGCGCCTCCTGTTGCCCGATGAACTCCTCCAGCCGCTGCGGGCGCAGGGCGCGGTCCTGGTCCTCGGGCTGCTGCTCGGGGCGAAGGCTGGGAGGCTGCGTCATGTGTTCAGTCCGAAGCGCCGGCTGTGCAGGCGGTCCATCCAGCTCTGTTCCAGGGCGATCACCTCCTCCGCCGGCATGTCGGGCGAGACGCGTTCGAGGATCGAGAAGCGCAAGCCTGCGGTCGCGCGCCTGGCAAGCTCGACCGTGACGCCGGTCGTCCCCGCGACATGGGCGCGCCAGCGCCCGAGAAGGTTCTCCTCCCCCCACGCCGCGCCGACATAGCGTGCGCCGTCGACCTCATCGACGATCAGGTAGATGCCGCGCCATTCGCGCAGACGGACGGCCCAGCTTTCCGGCAAGACGCGCAACTCGGGTGCAGTCAGGATCATGCGCCGCCAGTCGGGGGCGGCGGCGTCTAGCAGGCTCTCCCGTTCGATCGAGAGGATGTCGCCAGGGAACGTCTCGGCACGTCGGACATAGGCTCGCGTCAGACGCGGCGCGATCCGCAACCGGCCGACGACCGGGGCCAGATGTTCCGTCCGCTGGAGGTCGAACCACGCCCGGCCCGCAGAAGCCAGGTCGTATAGAGTCCCTATCCCGTATTCTTCACGCAAGGTGGCTATCCCGGGTTCGGCCAGAATCTCGGCCCAAGGCCGAGATCGCTCGCCCATGACCCGCCAGACCCCGGCAAGAGCGAGCGTTCCGTCGCCGAGGCCAACGAAGACCACTACCTGCCGCCGCCGGCGCAGGGTGGCCGAGGCAGGGCCGGCATGGGTGCTTTGATAGGCTTCCAGCAGGTCCGGACGCACCCGGGCGATCCACGGCAACACGCGGGCAAAGCGGGCCTCTTTGGGGGTATGCAGCATGACGGCCGTTTCCGTCGGGTCCAGGCCTTCCCTTGTCAGGAGATCGTTCAGCACGAACACCGGCCCTACCCCCTCGGCGCCAGACGCCGCAGCGCGGCGCGGATCAGGGCGGGGGTGTCGGCGGCGGGGTCGGCGCCCGCGGCCTCGGCCACCGCCTGGGCGGCTTCGGCGGGCCCGTAGCCCAGGTTGGCCAGCGCCGACAGCGCCTCGGCCGTGGCCGCGGGGGCGGCGGGCTCGGGCGGGGGCGACGGGGCGGCGGCGCCCCGGCTGCGGCGGGGCGCGGGGGCCGGCGGGGGGGACGCGGCGGTCGCCGCCGCCTGCAGCATCAGCGCCGGCGCCTTGCCGCGCAGCTCCATCGCCACCCGCTGTGCCAGTTTCGGCCCCACGCCCGGCGCCGCGCGCAGCGCGGTGGCATCGCCCATCGCCACGGCGCGCGCCACGCCCTCGGGGCCAAGGGCGCCCAGCATCGACAGGGCGGCCTTCGCCCCAACGCCCTGCACGGTCTGAAGCAGCCGGTGCCACTCGCGCTCGGCCAGCGTCGGGAAGCCGAACAGTTGCATGAGGTCCTCGCGCACCAGCAGGTCGGTCCAGAGCGCGGCCTCGCCCCCCACGGGCGGAAGCGCCGCCAGCGTCCGGTCCGAGACATGGACGACATAGCCCACCCCGCCGGTATCGACGACCACATGATCCTCGGCCCGCAGGATCACCACCCCCGCGATGCGCCCTATCATCCGCGCCCACCCCCGGCCGCACGGGCCAGCGCGGCCTCCAGCCGGCCGGCCGAGCGGTTCTGATGGGCGTGGCACAGCGCGATCGCGAGCGCGTCCGCGGCATCGGGCCCCGCGATGGCGATGCCGGGAAGCTGGAGGCGCACCATGTGATCGACCTGGCGCTTGTCGGCATGGCCGACGCCGACCACCGTCTTCTTCACCGCGTTCGGGGCATATTCCCCCACCGGCAGCCCCGCCTGCGCCGGCACCAGCAGCGCGATGGCCCGCGCCTGGCCCAGCTTCAGCGTCGCCACCGCATCCTTGTTGACGAAGGTCTGCTCCACCGCCGCGCAGTCGGGTCGGTGGCGGGCGACGACCGCGGAAAGCTGGACATGCAGGCTCAGAAGGCGTGCGGCCATGTCGTCCTCGCCGTCGGACCGGCAGATGCCGTTGGCGACATGGGCGATGCGCGTGCCCTCGACGACGATGATCCCCCAGCCGAGATTGCGCAGGCCCGGGTCGATCCCGAGTATCCGCATGGTCCCTCCTGCCGCGCCGCCCCGCCGTCGCGCGCCGTTGGCCGGCTGCTGCCATGGTCCGACCTAGCACGAAGCGCGAACATCCGCCAGCCCCGATCCGCGGCGGCGCGCTGCGGGACGGACGGCTGCGGGCGGCGACCCGGGCGGCCAGCAACCCGGGCGGGCGGAAACCCGGGCGGGCGGAAAACCGGGCGGGCGGAAAACCGGGCGGGCAGAAAAGGTGCCCGGCCCCGGCGCCCGGCTGTGCCTGTGTTGCGCAGGGCCGGGCCTGCGCGGCGTGGACCGCGCCCTTGATGCTGCAATGCAGAAAGCCATGCGGCAGCTGCAAAGCGGCCTTGCCGGCGCCCCGGGTTGCGAGCGCGAGACGCCGGCTCTAGGTGCAGGGGGCGGCAGGGCGTGCCTGTCGCATCAGCAGGATGACAAAAGGACACCTCCCATGGCTGCGATCGAAACCACCCGCCCGGGCACGGACGTGCGCCTTGCCGGGGGCCGCCTGATCTCGCTTTTCACCAACGCCTTGGCCGCCCTCGCCGCGTGGAACGACGCGCGCGTCACCCGCAGGGAACTGTCGAGGCTTTCGGACCGTGAACTGGACGATATCGGGCTGAGCCGCGCCGACATCGAGCGCCTCTGACCCGCAGCAAAGGCCCCACCGGGGACTGCCGGGCCGTCCGCGAAGGCGCGGGCGGCCCGTCGGCTTGCCGCGCGGCCGTGGCCCTTGCGGCGCCGGGCTGCATCGGCCGAACGCCGCGCACCGCCGCAGCGGCGCGCCCCGGGGCCCGGCCGCGCGCCCGGTTTCTGACGCGCGCGCCCCCTTCAGGGGCCGTCCGGCGCGCTCGCGTCGCTGCGTCGCAGCGTCAGCGTGCTCCACCCGCCCAGATCGTCGCGCGCCTCGGGCGCGAAGCCGGCGGCGGCATAGGCGGCCAGAACCTCGGCGGCCTGTTCTGCCAGCAGCCCCGACAGGATGGCCCGGCCCCCCGGCGCCACCGCACGCCCGATGTCGGGCGCAAGCGCCACCAGCGGCGGCGCCAGGATGTTGGCGAAGACCAGATCGAAGGGCATCGCCGCGCGCAGGGCATCGTGGTCGAGGCCCGCGGCCTCGAGGCAGGTGACGCGGCCCTCCAGCCCGTTCGCCGCAAGGTTCGCCGCAGCCACCTCGACCGCCACGGGGTCGATGTCGGAGGCGAACAGCTCTGCCGCCGGGAACACCCGCGCCGCCGCCATCGCCAGAACGGCAGTGCCGCAGCCCACATCGGCGATCCGCGCCGGCCGGAGGCCCGCGGCCGCCAGCCGCTCGAGCGCCAGAAGGCAGCCGCGGGTGGTGCCGTGATGGCCGGTGCCGAAGGCGGTCGAGGCCTCGATCAGCAGCGCGACGCGGTCCGGGGGGATGCGATGGGCGTCGTGGCTGCCGTAGAGCAGGAAGCGCCCGGCCTCGACGGGATGCAGCTCGCGCTGGACCTTGGCGACCCAGTCGGTCTCGGGCAGGGCCGAGACGGCGAAGGGCCGCGCGCCGAAGGCGGCAGCGAGCAGCGCGAGCTCGGCCGTATCGGGCGGCGCGGTAAAGTAGCCGCCCACCTCCCACAGGCCCGATCCGTCCTCGATCTCGAAGCAGCCGATTCCCTCGGGCGCGGGCGTCATGGCCTCCATCGCGGCGGCCAGCGCCTCGGCCGGGCCGGGGCCGGGCAGGGTGGTGAAGGCGGTGACGCAGGACATGGGCGACCTCCGGGGGGCCGCGCTGGCCCTGCCCCCCCGCCGGCCGGATAGGGCCCGGCACCGGCGGCGTCAAGCAGGCCGGCCCGGTCAGGGAACGCCCCCGGGCCGCGCCCCCGCCCGCCCACCCCGGCGCGCCCCGGGGGCGTGGCAGGCTGCCGCCTGCCGGACGGGGCCGGCCGGCGCGGCGCGTCCGCCCGGCCGCGCCGCACCCGCCTCGCACCCCGGGCCAGATCGGAACGCCCCCGCCGCAGGCCGCCGAGCCGGAGCCCGGAACGGGCGCAGGCGAGAGGAAAGGCGTCGCCCGAAGGGCGTCCGCAAGGTCACGCGGATCGCGGGGGCTTCGCTGCGGGGAGCTGTCGCGATTTTGCCTCTCGCCAAGTCCGCCCGCCCGGCGTACGCCCTGCGGCCATGCGTCGCGTTCCCCTGTCCGAAGCCCACCGGCTGCCGTTCTGGCGCCGCCCCTTCACCCTGCTGGTGCTGGGCGCGGCGGCGATGCCGGTTTCCTTCGCCACCTGGTCGGCCCTGCTCAACAACTTCGTGATCGAGGCCGCCGGCTTCACCGGGGTCGAGATCGGCTGGCTGCACACGGTGCGCGAGGTCCCCGGCCTCCTGGCCGTGGGCGTGATCGCCGTGCTTCTGGTGATGCGCGAGCAGGTGCTCGGCCTCGTCTCGCTGGCGCTCCTCGGCGGGGCGACCGCGATCACCGCCTGGTTTCCGAGCTTCGGCGGCCTGCTCTTCGTCACGCTGCTTTCGTCGATCGGGTTCCACTACTTCGAGACGGTGAACCAGTCGCTGCAACTGCAGTGGATCGACAAGGCGAAGGCGCCGCAGATGCTGGGCTGGCTGGTCGCGGTGGGGTCGGGCGCCTCGATGCTGGCCTACGGCGTGCTGGTCGTCACCTGGCGGGCGTTCGCTCTGTCCTACGATCTTGTGTACATGGTCTCGGGCGGGGTCACGGTGCTGATCGCGCTGTGGTGCCTCCTTGCCTTCCCGCAGTTCGAGGCGCCGCATCCCCAGCGCCGCAGGATGGTGCTGCGCCGGCGCTACTGGCTCTACTACCTGCTGCAGTTCATGTCCGGGGCGCGACGCCAGATCTTCGTCGTCTTTGCCGCCTTCATGATGGTCGAGCGCTTCGGCTTCGACGTGCACGAGGTGACGGCGCTGTTCCTGATCAACTTCCTCGCCAACATGCTGGCCGCCCCCTGGATGGGCCGCGCCGTCGCCCGCTGGGGCGAGCGCAACGCCATGGTTTTCGAATACGTCGGGCTGACGCTGGTGTTCCTGGCCTATGGCGGGGTCCACCGGTTCGGCTGGGGGGCGATCGTGGCGTCGGCGCTCTATGTGCTCGACCACCTCTTCTTCGCGCTGTCCTTCGCGCTGCGGACCTATTTCCAGAAGATCGCCGATCCCGGCGACATCGCGCCTACCGCCGCCGTCGCCTTCACCATCAACCACATCGCCGCGGTGTTCCTGCCGGCGGGCCTCGGCTATCTCTGGACCGTCGCGCCCGAGGGGGTGTTCCTGCTCGCCGCGGCCCTTGCCGCCGTCGCGCTGGGTCTGGTCCTGCTGATCCCGCGCGATCCCGCGCCCGGCCACGAGACGGTTCTGGCGCGCGGCCTGCGCCGCCCCGCCCCGCCGGCCGGGTAGGCTGGCCGCCCGGCCGCGCGGGCGCTATGTGTAAGGCACGGTCACGTTTCCGGAGGCCCCGCGATGTTCCTGTCCACACGCAAGACGCTCGAGATCGTCGGCCCCGCCGAGGCGCTGCCGGGCCGGCCCGCGCCCATTCCGACGGCCGAGACCCATTTCGTCTCCGGCCGGCCGCTGAAATCGCCCGTGCCGCCGGGGATGGCCGAGACCCAGCTCGGCATGGGCTGCTTCTGGGGGGCCGAGCGGCTGTTCTGGTCGCGGCCCGGCGTCTGGCTGACGATGGTGGGCTATGCCGGCGGCCATACCCCGAACCCCACCTACCGGGAGGTCTGCTCGGGCCGCACCGGGCACAGCGAGGTCGTGCGGCTCGTTTTCGATCCGGCAGTGATCGCCTACGCCGACATCCTGCGCCTGTTCTGGGAGAACCACGATCCCACCCAGGGCATGCGCCAGGGCAACGATGTGGGCACGCAGTATCGCTCGGCCCTCTACGTCAGCGGGCCCGAGCAGCTGGCCGCGGCCGAGGCGAGCCGGGCGGCCTATCAGGCCCGGCTGACCGCGGCGGGCTTCGGGGCGATCACCACCGAGATCCGGCCCGCGCCGCCCTTCTACTTCGCCGAGGACTACCATCAGCAGTATCTGGCCAAGAACCCCGCCGGCTACTGCGGCATCGGCGGCACCGGGGTGGCCTGCCCCGCGGCCCCCGGCGCCTGACGGGCGCGGGCCGCCGCCGATGGCCGAGGCCTTCGACCTTGCGGTGATCGGGGCGGGCCCGGCGGGGTCGGCGGCGGCCTTCGCCGCGGCGCGGGCGGGGCTGCGGGTGGCGCTGATCGACCGGGCGCGCTTTCCCCGCGACAAGCTCTGCGGCGGCGGCGTCACGGGCCGGGCGCGGCGGCATCTCGCGCAGGTGTTCGGGCCCGCCGCGCCGGGGCCGGCGCTCTACCTCGTCTGCGATCGCATCCGCCTGACGGCGGGCGACCGGCCGATCGGCCTGCATGCGGGCGCGCCGCCGATCGGGCTGACGATGCGGCGCGACTTCGATGCGGCGCTGCACGAGGCCGCGCTGGCGGCCGGCGCTGCGGACCTGACCGGCCGGCGCATCGCGGCCTTCGATCCCGCCGCCGGCCGCATCGGGCTGGCCGGGGGCGGGGCCGTCGTCGCCCCGGTCGTCCTGGGCGCCGACGGTGCGACCAGCGCCACGGCAAAGGCGCTGTTCGGGCGCGCGCACGACCCCGCGCGCATCGGCCTTGCGCTCGAGATCGAGGCACCCCGCGCCGGGCCCGACCCCAGCGACACGGTCGAGATCGACCTTGCCGCCGCCGCCTGGGGCTATGGCTGGTCGTTCCCCAAGCAGCGCTCGGTGACGCTGGGCGTGGGCGGGCTGCACGCCGCCAACCCCGACCTGCCCGCGCGGCTGCACGCCTATCTCGCCCGCCACGGCATCGCGGACGGCACGGCGCGGGTCAGGGGCGCCTTCCTGCCGGCGGGCGAGGTGCGGCCGATCCCCGGGCGGGGCCGGGTGCTGCTGGCGGGCGATGCCGCGGGGCTGGTCGATCCGCTCACCGGCGAGGGCATCGCCTGGGCGGTGCTGAGCGGCGCGCTCGCCGCCGCCGCCGCCGCCGCCGCCCTGGCCGCGGGGCGGCCCGAGACGGCGCTGCCCCGCTATGCCCGCGCCCTGCGCCCGGTGCGGCGCGAACTGGCGCGCGCGCGGCTGCTGCGCCGGCTGATCTACGCCCGCCCGCTGCGCGATCGCGCCCTCGCCCTGGTCGCGGGCAGCCCGCGGCTGCAGCGGCGCTACCTTGCCCTGCTTGCGGGCGAGATGGACTATGTCGACATCGGCCTCGCCAGCCTCGCCCGGATCGCCGCCGGCCTCGTCCGCCGCGGTCCCTGACCGCCCGGCAGCCCGCTGCGCTGCCCCCCCGCCGCTGCCCTGCCCGCCGCAACCGCCGCCGCTCCTCCGCCGCTCCTCCGCCGCCCGGGGCAGGGGCCTTGCCGCGCGGGCGCACGCCCGCGACGCCCCCGGGGCGCGCCGGGGTGGGCGGGCGGGGGCGCGGCCCGGGGGCGTTCCCTGCCGCCCCCGCTCAGAGAAAGCTCTGGGGGTCGATGTCCACCGTCAGCCGCAGCCGCCCGGGCAGCCGAAGGCCGCCCACCCAGGCTGCGACCAGCGGCTGCAGCGCCAGCCCGCGGGCGGCCCGCACCAGCATCCGCACCCGGTGCCGGCCGCGGATGCGCGCGATCGGCGCCGGGGCCGGGCCCCAGACCTCGGCCCCGGCCGCGCGCAGCGGCCCGGCGCGGCGGGCCAGCTCGGCGCCGGTGTCGAACACCGCTTGAAGATCGGGCGAGGACAGGATCACGGCGGCGAGCCGCCCGTAGGGCGGCATGCCGGCGGCGGCGCGGGCTGCCGCCTCGGTCTGCCAGAACCCCTCGTCGCCGCCCGACAGGATCGCCCGGAGGACGGGGTGCTCGGGCTGGAAGGTCTGGATCAGCGCCAGCCCGGGCCGTTCGGCCCGCCCCGCCCGGCCCGCCACCTGCCGGACAAGCTGGAAGGTCCGCTCGGCCGCGCGCAGGTCGGACCCCTGCAGGCCCAGATCGGCGTCGATCACCCCCACCAGCGTCAGCAGGGGAAAGTTGTGCCCCTTGGCCACCAGCTGGGTGCCGAGGATCACGTCCGCCCCGCCCGCCGCGATCGCCCCGATCTGGGCCTTCAGCGCCTGCGCCGAGGGGTAGAGGTCCGACGACAGCACCGCCAGCCGGGCCTCGGGAAAGACCGCCGCCGCCTCCTCGGCCAGCCGCTCGACCCCGGGGCCGATCGCCGCCATCCTGCCCGAGGCGCCGCAGGCCGGACAGACCTCGGGCAGCGGCTTGGTCGCGCCGCACTGGTGGCAGACCAGCCGGCGCTGGAAGCGGTGCTCGACCATCCGCGCATCGCAGGCGTCGCAGCCGATCTGGTGGCCGCAGGCGCGGCACAACGTCACCGGCGCATAGCCGCGGCGGTTGAGGAAGAAGAGCACCTGCTCGCCCCGGGCCAGCCGGTCACGGGCCTCTGCCACCAGCGGCGGGGCGATCCAGCGGCCCGGGGCGGGCGGGTCGGCGCGCAGGTCCACCGCGCGCATCGCCGGCAGAGCGGCCGCGCCGAAGCGCGCCGGCAGATCGAGGCGGGCATATTTGCCCGCCCGCGCATTGGCCCAGCTCTCGAGCGAGGGCGTGGCCGAGGCCAGCACCACCGCCGCGCCGCAGATCGAGGCGCGCAGCACCGCCATGTCGCGGGCGTGATAAAGCACCCCGTCCTCCTGCTTGTAGGAGGGATCGTGCTCTTCATCCACCACGATCAGGCCAAGGTCGCGGAACGGCAGGAACAGCGCCGACCGCGCCCCCACCACCAGCCCTGCCTGCCCCTCGCCCGCCATCCGCCACAGCCGGCGGCGTTCGGCCGGCGCGAGGCCCGAGTGCCACTCGGCCGGCCGTGCGCCGAACCGCGCCTCGACCCGCGTCAGGAATTCGCCCGTCAGCGCGATCTCGGGCATCAGCACCAGCGCCTGGCGCCCGCGGGCCAGGCATTCGGCCACGGCCTCGAGGTAGACCTCGGTCTTGCCCGAACCGGTCACCCCCTTGAGCAGCGCGGTGCCGTAGCGCCCCGCCGCGACCGCCGCGCGCAGCCGCGCCGCGGCGGCGGCCTGGTCGGGCGACAGCGCCGGGCCGGGCCGCGCTGGGTCGAGCGCGGGGTAGGGCGCCTCCCTCGGCGCCGCCTCCTCGACCAGCGCGCCCTGCGCGACCATGCCCCTGACCACGCCGGCCCCGACCCCCGCCGCGGCGCAAAGCTCGCCTAGCGTCAGCGGCGCCCCGCCGTGCTCGGCTAGCGCCGCCAGGACGCGGGCGCGCGCCGCGGTCGCACGGGCGGGGGGGGTGGAGCCGGGGCGGTAGAGGCGGCGCTGCGCCGGCGCCTCGCCCAGCCCCGGCGCGCGGGTGGCCAGCCGCAGCATCGCCGAGAGCGGCGTCAGCGTGTAGTCCGCCGCCCGGGCGAGGAAGGCGCGCATCTCGGCCGTCATCGGCGCGGCATCGAGCCGCCGCGTGACCGGCCGCAGCCGTCCCTCGGGCACCTCGCCCGTGGCCGGCCCCCAGACCACGCCCGGCACCTGCCGCGGCCCCAGCGGCACCTCGACGAAATCGCCCAGACCGCAGCCGCCCGCCGGCGCGCGGTAGTCGAGCGGCCGGCCCACCGGCTCGGCCGTCAGCACCGCGACGGGCGCGCCGGGGGCGAAATCGGCCGCCTCATCCACGCCCGCACCCCGCTGCCCGGGGTTCCGGCCCGCCGCCGGCTGCGCTAGAAGGGGGGCAGCACCCGCCCCCCCCTGCCGCAAGGACCAGGCCCATGCAGTTCTTCGTCGATACCGCCGATGTCGCCGCCATCCGCGAACTGGCCGAGCTCGGCATGGCCGACGGCGTCACCACGAACCCCTCGCTGATCCTCAAGTCGGGCCGCGACATCCTCGAGGTGACGCGCGAGATCTGCGGCATCGTCGAGGGCCCCGTCTCGGCCGAGGTCGTGGCCACCGAGGCCGCGGCGATGATCGCCGAGGGCCGCAAGCTGGCCGCCATCGCGCCGAACATCGCGGTCAAGCTGCCGCTGACCTGGGACGGGCTGAAGGCCTGCCGGGTGCTGACGAGCGAGGGGCACATGGTCAACGTCACGCTCTGCTTCTCGGCCAATCAGGCGCTGCTGGCGGCGAAGGCGGGGGCCACCTTCATCTCGCCCTTCATCGGGCGGCTCGACGACATCAACCTCGACGGGGTGGATCTGATCGCCGACATCCGGACGATCTACGACAACTACGGCTTCAAGACGCGGATACTCGCCGCCTCGATCCGCACGGTCAACCATGTGGCCGAGGTCGCCAAGATCGGCGCCGACGTCATGACCGCCCCGCCCGAGGTCATCCGCAAGCTGGCCCAGCACCCGCTGACTGATGCAGGATTGGCAACATTCCTGAAAGATTGGGCCAGGACCGGCCAGAAAATCCTCTGACCCGCGCCGGCCTGCGCTAGAGTGCCGCGGCGAACCGCCGACCCGGGACAACCCGGCGGCACCACCAGGCATGAGGCAGGCATGGCACAGACGGCAGGCATCGCGGCTGCGCTTCGGGCGCATATCCTTTCGGCACCCGAGGCGGTGCTGGACGACCGCGAGGTGATGGCGGCGCTGATCGCGGCCAACGAGCGGGCGCTGGGCGCCAACATCGTTGACCTTCGCGGCATCGCGATGCACCGGCTCGAGGCGCGGCTCGACCGGCTGGAAGAGACGCACCGCTCGGTGATCGCGGCGGCCTACGAGAACCTTGCGGGCATGAACCAGATCCACCGCGCGGTCGTGAAGATGCTCGATCCGCTGACGTTCGAGGATTTCCTCGGCGCGCTCGGCACCGAGGTGGCCGACGTGCTGCGCGTCGCCTCGCTGCGGCTGGTGCTGGAATCCGCCGGCGGGCCGGCCGACCCGGCGCTCATGCGCTTTGCCGATGTGATGCTGGTCGCCGACGCGGGCTTTGTCGAGGCCTATATGGGCCGCGCGGCGTCGGGGCGGCAGGTGGTGCTGCGCCAGGTGATGCCCGAGGACCGCCTCGTGCACGGCGCCGCGGCCGAGGACGTCCGCTCCGAGGCACTGATCCGCCTCGACCTCGGGGCCGGGCGGCTGCCGGGGATGCTGGCCATGGGCTCCGAGGATCCGCACCAGTTCAAGCCCAACCAGGGCACTGAATTGCTTGGCTTCTTCGGCGCGGTGTTCGAGCGCGCGATGCGGCGCTGGCTGGCATGACCGCGGCGCCGGCGGGGGCCCCGCCCGAGCCGGCCGCTGCGCCGGCGCTGGCGGCCGCGCTGACCGGCTGGCTGGCGCAGCTGGCCGCGCTGGACGGGGCAGCGGCGCATACCCTGACCGCCTATCGCCGCGACGTGGCGGGGTTTTTGGCCTTCCTTGCGCGCCACCTCGGCCGGCCGCCGGCCCCGGCCGACCTCGGCCGACTGACGGCCGCGGACCTGCGCGCCTATCTCGCGGCCGAGCGCGGGCGGGGGCTGACGGCGCGGTCGGTGGCGCGCGCGCTGTCGGCGGTGAAGGGCTTTGCCCGCTGGCAGGCCGAGCGCGGCGGGCCCGAGCCCACCGCCATTCTGGCCGCCCGCGCGCCGAAGGCGCCGCGGCGCCTGCCCCGCCCGATCGAGCCCGCGGCGGCGCGCGACATGCTGGCCGAGGTGGGCGCGGAGGCCCGCGCGCCCTGGGTGGCCGCCCGGGACACGGCGGTGGTGACGCTGCTTTACGGCTGCGGGCTGCGCATCTCCGAGGCGCTGGCGCTGACCGGCGCCGACCACCCGCTGGCCGAGGTGCTGCGCATCCGCGGCAAGGGCGGCAAGGAGCGGCTGGTGCCGGTGCTGCCCGCGGCCCGCGCGGCGGTCGAGCGCTATGTCGCGCTCTGCCCCTGGCCTGCGGCGCCGGACGCGCCGCTGTTCCGCGGGGTGCGCGGCGGGGCGCTGAACGCGCGGCTGATCGCCCGCGCGGTCGAGGGCGCGCGGCTGCGCCTGGGCCTGCCGGCCACCGCCACGCCGCACGCCTTCCGCCACAGCTTTGCCACCCATCTGCTGGCCGCCGGCGGCGATCTGCGGGCGATCCAGGATCTGCTCGGCCATGCCTCGCTGTCCACGACGCAGGTCTACACCGCCGTGGACAGCGCCCGGCTGATGGAGGTCTACGCGCGCAGCCATCCCCGGGCGTGATCCCTCTGCCATCCCCGGCGCCCGCGGCGGACGTCCTGCGGCCGCGTTGCGCGGCGGGCGCAATTCGGCCATGACAGAACGATGTCGCCGCGCCTGCGCGCCCTTCTCGTTCACCTGCTGACGGCGTCGGGCGCCGTCTTTGCGATGCTGGCGATGCTGGCGGCGGTGCAGGCGCACTGGGGGCTGATGTTCCTGTGGCTGGTGGTGGCCTTCGTGGTCGACGGCGTCGACGGCCCGCTGGCCCGCCGCTTCCACGTCAGCCTGCACGCGCCGCGGATCGACGGCGCGCTGCTCGACCTCATCATCGACTATCTCACCTATGTGTTCATCCCCGCCTATGCGCTGTTCCAGTCGGGCATCCTGCCGGGCTGGACGGGCTGGGCGGCGCTCGTGCTCATCACCTTCGCCTCGGCGCTCTACTTCGCCGACACGCGGATGAAGACCGCCGACAAGTCGTTCTCGGGCTTCCCGGCCTGCTGGAACATGGTGGCGCTGGCGATCTTTGCCTTGAAGCCCGCGCCGATGCTGGGCCTTGCCATCGTCGTGGTGCTGTCGGCGGCGATGTTCCTGCCGCTGCGCTTCGTCCATCCGGTGCGCACGCGGCGCTGGCGGCGGGTGTCGCTGCCGGTGGCGATGGCCTGGACCTTCCTTGCCGCCTGGACGGCCGCGCGCGGCTTCGACCCCGCGGGCTGGGTGATGTGGGGCCTCGCGGCGACGAGCCTCTACCTGCTGCTCGCGGGGATCGTGCAGCAGATCATCCCGGCAAGGGCGGGCTGAGCGGTCAGCCGGCGCCGGCCGACCCCGCCGCCGCGCCATCCGCCCCGCCGGCCGCGGGCCCGGGCGGGGCGCTCAGGCGGATCGGGCCGCGCGCGGCCTCGGCCGCGACGGGCCGCCCGCGCTGGGTGACGGCAAGGCGCCCCTCGCCGGCCAGCGCCGCGGCCACGCGGCGGACCTGCGGCATCAGCGCGCGCCAGTCCGGACCGAAGCCGCGCGCCACCTCCGAGGGGCAGAAGCTTTTGCGCCGCACCGCGACCATCCTCAGGATCGCGGCGCGCACCGCCTCATCCGAGGGCGGCATCGCAGCGGGCGCAGACGCCCCGGTGCCGGTGCGTGCCGACATCGGGCAGAATCTTCCAGCAGCGGGCGCATTTCGTCCCCTCCGCCGGCTCGAACACCACGCCCACCCCCGGCACATCGGGCAGGCGGAACGCCTCGGCCGGCATCGGATCGGCCGTCAGCGCGACCGCCGAGGTGATGCAGAGTTCGGCGAAATCGACCTGCGCCAGCGCGGCGCGGGTCTCGGCATCCTCGATGTGCACCACCGGCGCGGCCTCGAGGCTGGCGCCGATCACCTTGGCCGCGCGCTGGACCTCGAGCGCCGCCGTCACCACCCGGCGGGCGGCGCGCACCCGTTCCCACCGCGCGGCGAGCGCGGGGTCAAGCCAGGCCTCGGGCGTGTCGGGGAAATCCTGCAAATGCACCGAGGCGCCGTCGTCGTCCGGGAAGCGCGCGAGCCAGACATCCTCCATCGTGAAGACGAGCAGCGGCGCAAGCCAGGTCGTCAGCCGGTGGAAGAGATGGTCGAGCACCGTGCGCGCCGCCCGCCGTCGCAGGCTGGCCGCGGCGTCGCAGTAAAGCGCGTCCTTGCGGATGTCGAAGTAGAGGGCCGAGAGGTCGGTGGTGCAGAAGGTGAACAGCGTCTGGAACACCCCCTGGAAGTCGTAGGCGGCGTAACCCTTTCGCACCGCGGCGTCGAGCTCGGCCAGCCGGTGCAGCACCCAGCGGTCGAGCTCGGGCATCGCCGCGGGCGCGAGGCGCTCGGCCTCGTCCCAGTCCTTGAGGTTCGCCAGCAGGAAGCGCAGCGTGTTGCGCAGGCGGCGATAGCTGTCGGCGGCGCCCTTGAGGATTTCCTTTCCGATGCGCAGGTCGGCGGTGTAGTCCGACTGCGCCACCCACAGCCGCAGGATGTCGCCGCCGTGCTCGGCGATCACGTCGGCGGGCGCCACGGTGTTGCCGAGCGACTTGGACATCTTCATGCCCTTCTCGTCCAGCGTGAAGCCGTGGGTCAGCACGCCCCGGTAGGGGGCGCGGCCCAGCGTGCCGCAGGCCTGCAGCAGCGAGGAATGGAACCAGCCGCGGTGCTGGTCGGTGCCCTCGAGGTAGAGGTCGGCAATGCCGTCCGCCGTGCCGTCCGGGCGGTCGCGCAGCACGAAGGCGTGGGTGGAGCCGGAGTCGAACCATACATCCAGAACATCGAAAACCTGATCATAGGCATCCGGATCGTGCAGGCCGTTCAGCACCCGCTGCTTGAATCCTTGCACATACCAGACATCCGCCCCTTCGGCCTCGAAGGCCGCCACGATGCGGGCGTTGACCTCGGGATCGCGCAGGAGGAAGTCGGGGTCGCCGGGCCTGGCGCCGCGCCGGACGAAGCAGGTCAGCGGCACCCCCCAGGCGCGCTGGCGGCTCAGCACCCAGTCGGGCCGCGCCGCGATCATGTTGCGAAGCCGGTTGCGCCCGGACTCCGGGGTGAAGGCGACCAGCCGGTCGATCGAGGCCAGCGCGCGGGCGCGGATGCTGGCGCCGAACGCGCCCTTGCCGTCGTCGAGCGGGCGGTCGATGGCCACGAACCACTGCGGGGTGTTGCGGTAGATCAGCGGCGCCTTCGAGCGCCAGGAATGGGGATAGGAATGGCGGAGCCGCCCCTTGGCGAACAGCGCGCCCACCCCGTGCAGCGCCCGGATGACGCTGACGTTCGCGGGGCCCTCGCTGCCGTCGGGCAGGATGATGTGCTGGCCGCCGAACAGCGGCAGGTCGGGGCGGAAGCTGCCGTCCTCGCGCACGTTGAAGGTCATCGGCAGGCCGAACTTCTGGCCCAGCGCATAGTCGTCGTCGCCGTGCGAGGGCGCGGTATGGACAAAGCCCGTGCCGGCCTCGTCGGTGACATGCTCGCCCGGCAGCAGCGGCACGTCGAAGTCCCATTCGCCGCCCCCGCCCTCGATCCCGCGGAAGGGGTGGGCGAGGGTCATGGTCCCGAGCTCCTCGGCCGTGACGCCGCCGCGCCGCCGCACCATCGTCGCCGGGTCGAGCTTCGCGGCGGCAAAGACCTGCCCGGCCAGCGCGTCGGCCAGCAGATAGCGCGCGCCGACGGTGGCGTTGCTCTCCGCGGGACGCCCCGTCACCTCGTAGACGCCATAGGCGATGCCGGGGTTGAAGGCGACGGCGCGGTTCTGCGGGATGGTCCAGGGCGTCGTCGTCCAGATCAGCACCCGCGCCCCGTCCAGATGCGCGGGCGCCCCGGCGACAACCGAAAAGGGCACCCAGACCTGATGGCTCTGGTGGTCGTGATACTCCACCTCCGCCTCGGCCAGCGCCGTCTTCTCCACCGGCGACCACAGCACGGGCTTGGACCCCTGATAGAGCGCGCCGTTCATCAGGAAGGTCATGAACTCGGCCGCGATCACCGCCTCGGCGTGAAAATCCATCGTGCGGTAGGGGTCGGCCCAGTTGCCGGTCACGCCGAGGCGCCGGAACTCCTCGCGCTGGATGCCGACCCAGTGCTCGGCAAAGCGGCGGCATTCCTGGCGGAAGGCGACAAGATCGACATCGTCCTTGTTCAGCCCCCTGGCGCGATACTGCTCCTCGATCTTCCACTCGATCGGCAGGCCGTGGCAGTCCCACCCCGGGACATAGCGCGCGTCATGTCCCATCATCTGGCGCGAGCGGACGACGAAATCCTTCAGGATCTTGTTCAGCGCGTGCCCGATGTGCAGATGGCCGTTGGCATAGGGCGGGCCGTCGTGCAGCGTGAAGGGCGGGCGGGGCGCGCCCGCCGCGGCGGCCGCGGCCGCCTTGTCGCGCAGCCGGTTATAGATGCCGATCCGCTCCCACCGCGCCAGCCAGCCGGGTTCGCGCGCGGGCAGGGCGGCGCGCATCGGAAAGGCGGTGTCGGGCAGGAACAGCGTGTCCTTGTAGTCGGGCATCTCATCGGTCATGGGCGGGCCTCGGCGAACGGGGAAGGGGGGAGAGCGCGGCAGATGCCCAAGATCCCGGCCGCTCTGGGACTTCAGAGCGCCGGGCCGGTCATTCGCCGGGATCTCTCGGGGGCCTTGACCATGCGCGGGCTTATAGGCCCGTGTTCCGGGCTGGTCCAGAGGGGCCCGGGCCCCCGGTTCCTGGCCCCCGGGTCGCGGCAAGCTGCGCCCGCCGCTCCTGCGGCGTCGCCGTCCGCGGCGCCGCGCCGGGCGCCGCAGGGGCCGGCACCCGACAGCCCGCGCCGTTCGGCGATGGTCGCGATCCGGGGCGTCAGGATGCGGGCCCCGGGCCATCGGCGGGTCGGCCGCCGGGACAACGGCGACGCGGCTTTGCCAGCCCCGCGCCCTGCGCTTGACCCGCCCCCGGAACCCCTTCATATCCCGCGCATGACCGAGCTTTCGCGCATCCGCAACTTCTCGATCGTGGCGCATATCGACCACGGAAAATCCACGCTGGCCGACCGGCTGATCCAGCTGACCGGCGCCGTGGCCGCCCGCGACATGAAGGACCAGCTGCTCGATTCGATGGAGATCGAGCGCGAGCGCGGCATCACCATCAAGGCCAACACCGTCCGGCTGGACTACACGGCAAGGGACGGGCGGGGCTATGTGCTGAACCTCATCGACACGCCGGGCCACGTCGATTTCGCCTATGAGGTGTCGCGCTCGATGCGGGCGGTCGAGGGCTCGCTCCTGGTGGTCGATGCCAGCCAGGGGGTCGAGGCGCAGACGCTGGCCAACGTCTACCAGGCGCTCGATGCGGGGCACGAGATCGTGCCGGTCCTGAACAAGATCGACCTGCCCGCGGCCGATCCCGACCGCGTGAAGCAGCAGATCGAGGATGTCATCGGGCTCGACGCCTCGGACGCGGTGCTGATCTCGGCCAAGACCGGGCTTGGCATCCCCGAGGTGCTGGAGGCCATCGTCACCCGCCTGCCGCCGCCCAAGGGCGACCGCGAGGCGCCGCTGAAGGCGATGCTGGTGGACAGCTGGTATGATGCCTATCTCGGCGTGGTGGTCATGGTCCGCGTCATGGACGGGGTCCTGCGCAAGGGCGACCGGATCAAGATGATGCAGACCGGCGCCGCCTATGGCATCGACAAGCTGGCGGTGCTGCGGCCGCAGATGGTCGACATCCCCGAGCTCGGCCCGGGCGAGATCGGGGTGCTCACCGCCTCGATCAAGCTCGTGCGCGACACCCGGGTGGGCGACACCATCACGCACGAGCGCCGGCCCTGCGCTGCGCCCCTGCCGGGCT
Organism: uncultured Paracoccaceae bacterium; assembly: GCA_937983405.1. Classification (GTDB taxonomy): domain Bacteria; phylum Pseudomonadota; class Alphaproteobacteria; order Rhodobacterales; family Rhodobacteraceae; genus JAHDXW01. The sequence continues at coordinate 1,743 of CALJZN010000102.1, read as the reverse complement.
TCAAGCCGGCGCAGCCGGTGGTGTTCTGCGGCCTCTTTCCGGTGGATGCCGCACAGTTCGAGGACCTGCGCGACGCCATCGAGAAGCTCGCGCTGAACGACGCCTCCTTCACCTACGAGATGGAGACCTCGGCGGCGCTGGGCTTCGGCTTCCGCTGCGGGTTCCTGGGCCTGCTGCACCTCGAGGTGGTGCGCGACCGGCTGGAACGCGAATACGACCTCGACCTCATCACCACCGCGCCCTCGGTCGTCTACCATGTCCACCTGCGCGACGGGACGGTGCGCGAGCTGCACAATCCCGCCGACATGCCCGACCTCACCCTTGTCGACCACATCGAGGAGCCGCGGATCAAGGCCACGATCCTCGTGCCCGACGAATATCTGGGCGACGTCCTCAAACTTTGCCAGGACCGCCGCGGCATCCAGCTGGAGCTGACCTATGCCGGCAGCCGGGCGATGGTGGTCTATGACCTGCCGCTGAACGAGGTGGTGTTCGACTTCTACGACCGGCTCAAGTCGGTGACCAAGGGCTACGCCAGCTTCGACTACGCCCTCACCGGCTATCGCGAGGATCACCTCGTCAAGATGCAGGTGCTGGTGAACGAGGAGCCGGTGGACGCGCTGTCGATGATGGTCCACCGCGACCGCGCCGAGATGCGCGGCCGCGCGATGTGCGAGAAGCTGAAGGATCTGATCCCGCGGCACATGTTCAAGATTCCCATCCAGGCCGCCATCGGCGGCCGGGTGATCGCGCGCGAGACGATCTCGGCCCTGCGCAAGGACGTGACCGCCAAGTGCTACGGCGGCGACGCGACCCGCAAGCGCAAGCTTCTGGACAAGCAGAAGGAAGGCAAGAAGAAGATGCGCCAGTTCGGGAAGGTCGAGATCCCGCAGACGGCGTTTATTTCGGCGCTGAAGATGGACGGCTGACGGCAACGCCGCAGCCTTTGTCGCCCGGATCAAGCGACAGGCAAGCTCCTGTCCCCGCACGGACCTGTTGCGCAGCCTCCGTGATGGGTGCGCCCCCTGCGATGCAACCGGTCACGGCGGCGATACGGCTCCGGGCGGCGGCGACCCGACGTGCTGGCCCGTGCCACGGGGCGCGGGCCGGGCGGTGCGACATCCAGCGTCCCCGTCCCGGTGCGACTTCGGCGGAACTACCGGTGGGGGCTGCCCCCGGACCGGTGGCGGTGTCGGCCGTCGCGGATCAGGGCGCCGCCGACGCGGCCATGATCTTCGCCGCGCTGCCGCCGGGGGGCGCGCCGATGCCGGTCCCGGCGCGGCGGACGCGGCGGATCGCCGGCGTTGCCGACGAATCAAGGGGGCGGCCGCGGGCAGGACCCGGCGTGTGCCGGCCGTGCCAGGGGCTGGGGCTGGCAGGTGCGGGTCGCAACGCGGGGGCGACGGAACCGCGCCGGGTCTGCCCGGGGCCTCGATCCCCGCCGTCGACCCCCGACCACGAGGCTGCTCGGGCCGGACCATGGACGGGTTTTCGCCCGAGATATGCGTGCGGGCCGTGCCGCGCGCTGTCGACACCCAAGCGCGCCATCCGTCGCGCCGGCAGCCGTTGGCCGCTCACTCCGCCGCCAGCGCCGGCATCCCCTGCGGGACGTAGTTCAGGATCGGGGCCAGCCAGCGCTCGACCTCTTCCACCGCCAGGCCCTTGCGCGCGGCATAGTCGATCACCTGATCCTGCTCGACCTTCGCCACGCCGAAATAGAACGCCGCGGGATGCCCGATGTAG
>CALJZN010000101.1 GCA_937983405.1 uncultured Paracoccaceae bacterium | reverse complement strand
GTAATCGACCGTCACCGCATGGCCCGCGTCGAGCTCGGCCGCGAGGGCGGCGTCGATCAAGGCCAGCGCGCGGTCGAGATCGTCGGTGGGCACCTCGGTGATGGCGACATCGCGCGGCGTCTCCGGCAGGTGGCGCAGGCCAGGGCCGCGGGTCCCTTTCGCGCGGTCATACTCGATGTCGGCGTCTTCGACCATGCCGCGCGACGAGGCGCCGCCCCCTTCGGAGACCACGAAATGCACCCGGCCCCAGCCGCCCTGCGCGATGGCCGTGCGCAGGGGCTGGGGGCTGCCGCCGACCGAAAGCATGAGTGTGCGCATCATGCGGGGCCCTCGATGTCCTTGATCTTCACGGTCTCGATGTCGCCGCCAAAGCTGATGTTTACCCCATCCTGCGGACGCGCGGCCTCGCTGACGTCCTCGAGCAGCGTGCCGACGTCGCCGTCCACGCGGACCCGCTGCCCCTTGCGATAGCGCAGCTGCTGGCCGAGTGCGGTCTGCGCGCGCGGATCGGCGGCGGCGGTGCTGCGTGCGGGGCCGGCGACGGGCGCCGCGCGCGGCGCGGGGGCGGCAAGCCAGGTGCGCCCGGCCGCGCGCCGGCCCCAGGCGTCGGCGCGCACGAGCAGCGCCCAGCCGAAGGGCAGGGGGTGGTTGTTGAGGTTGACGACATGTCGCGCGCTGCCTTCAGGGGCGATGCGCCCGTCACCCTTGACCTGCGGCCGTTCGATACGCCGGGCGGGCTTGAGCGACTTCGCCTCGCCGTGGCTGGCCCAGCCGAGGCGGACAAGCGCCGCCTCGGGGTCGTCGCCGCTGCGGCGGACGTCGGCGAAGAGGTCGAGGGCCGCGCGCAGTTGCGCGCCATCGGTGCCGGCGAAGAACTTGTCCTCGACCTCGCGCTGCCAGAGCGGGGCGTGCTGCGCCTCGAGCGCGGCGAGCAGCGCGGCAAGGCTGGGCGGCGTGCGGTCGGGCCGCGGGCGGCGGTCGGGGGCGAGCTCTTGCGCTTTCTTCCGGACCGCGGCGCTGCGCAGGCCGATCTCGACCGCGACCAGCGGCGGCGCGCCGCCGTCGGCCACCGCGCGCATCCGCTCGCGGTGCATCTGGCCGACGGTGAAGAACCCGAAGGCCCCCGGCTTGCCCCCGGCGGCATCCCCGCGCTTCCAGGTGGCGACCGGGTCGATCCGGGTGGCGCCCGCGGGCAGGGGGCTGTCGGCCACGAGCACATCGCGCAGGGGGTCGCTGTCCTGCGCGCGCTTGCCGCCGGCGAGGGCGAAGAGCCGCTTGACCATGTCCGTTGCCAGTTGCGCCCGGTCTTTGTTGCTTAGGCCGCCCCAGGCGCCGACGGGCGGAAGCTCCGGCATGTCCTGCGGGAAGCGCTGCGCCATCGCCCCCGCCCAGGCGGTGCGCAGCGCGCCCTTGAGGCTCGAGCCCGGCAGGGTCGGCCGGCCGCCGGCGCGGAAGAAGGCGTCGATCTGGTTCTTGCGGTTCTTCCCCTCGCCGCCCAGATCGACGGCGTGCGCGCTCTCGGGCGAGATCGGGATGCATTCGAGGATGTCGGCCTCGGTCGCCTTCTGCTGCAGGCGCGCAACGATGTCGCGGATCACGTCGGGCGCGGCGTCGGCCCGCACGCGGCCCATGTCGCGCAGCCAGCCGGCGCGCTCGGCCTCGGGCAGGCGGGCGAGGACGGCGCGCACCGAGATGCGCTCGGCAAAGCCGTTCCGCAGGCGGTAGTCCTCGGGCAGAAGCCGCGCCTCCTCGCCCCCGCCGATGTGGATCGGCGTGAGCGGCACGAGGATCAGCCGGTGCATCTCGAACTGTGCGGCGGTCATGCGGCCCGCGCCTCCTGCGGCGCCTCGGCAAAGGGGATGGCGAGGTGCAGCGCGTTCAGCACAACCTCGGGCCGCTCGGGGTGCACCCCGGGCAGCAGCCGGCCGAAGGGGCCCGGGCCATGGGGCGCGAAGGTCGCCCCCGGCCGGGTCAGCAGCACCGGCCGCTTGAAGGGCGACAGGCCCGTCAGCGTGTGTTCGGGGCCGAGCCGGCCCAGATGCGGCTCGAGCTTCCACAGGGCCGCGCGCATCGTCGCAGGCTCGAGCAGGCCGCGCGACAGGCTCATCCGCCGCGGGCCGGGATGGGCGGGAAGCTCGGTGTCCCCCTCGGCCGCCGTCACCGTCCAGCGGCCGCGGCCGGTGCCGGCATCGCGGCCGAAGCCGCGTGCCCCGAGCGCCCCTATCCAGTGGCGGACGGTGGCAAGCGGTTCGGCGGTTTCGACGTAAAGGTCGATGTCGCGCCGCTCCGCCTCGGCAAAGCGCCAGTCCTCGTCGAGGAAATAAAGGCCCCCCGTCTCCTGCGTGCCCTGGCCGAGGCGGTCCGCATGGTTGTGGGCGATGCGCCGGGGCAGGGCGGGGTCGGGGGCGGTGTCGTCCGCGGCCAGCCGGTCGTCGGCCCAGCCGTCGCGCAGCCCGAGCCAGGCGGCGCGGCGCACCAGCGTGCGGCGCTTGAGCGCCTTGATCCCGTCGAGCGCCTCGGCCGGGACCGGGCGGGGGGTGACGAGCGGGCGGGGCAGCAAGCCCGCCGGAAAGCCGTCGGAGATGCGCCACAGCCGCGCGGGATCGGCCAGCCAGTCGGTGACCGCCGCCGCCCCCTCGGCCTCAGCCCGCAGCACGCAGACCTGCCCGAACAGCGTCGGCCCCGCCAGCGGCGTGCCGAGCGGTGCGGTCAGGCGCAGGGTGAGGCGGAAGAGCGCCATGCCCTAACCCGCCGCGAAGACCTGCGCCACCGCCGCGCGGATGTCCGCGTCGGGGCGCGCGCGGTCGAACCGGGCGGCGGCGCGGATGTTGTCGCCGATCGTCGCGCTGCCGGCAGGGCCGGTCAGCGTCAGCGTGCCGAACCCCACCCGGCCGTAGCCGCGCGAGCCCGAGCCGCCGAGCGCATCCTGCTCGATCAGGCCGAGGCCCTGGATCGCCCAGGCGAGGCAGTCGAGATCGCGCGCGCCGCCGTCGCCGTCCACCGAATAGACGCGGAAGGCCGCCTCGAAGGCAAAGCGCGCGCCGGGCGGCACCCGCTCTGTCTGGCGCGGGCCGACGCTGTCGAGCGCCTTGCCCGCGATGCGGTCGATGACGACCTCGGTCTTCGCCTCGGTCAGCGCGCGGCCGGCCTCGAGCTCGGCCTGCCGCCAGTCCTCGGCGAGCAGCGCGTCGCGGACGAGGATGCGCGTCGGGCCCGCCCCCCAGGCCTCGCGCTTGGCGTTGGTGCCGAAGATGCGCAGGACGGGATCGGCGGGGTCGGTGCAATCGGCGGCCTCCCAGCCCCAGGCCCTGCCGTCGGCGCGCACCTTGCCGAAGGCCCATTCGAGCAGGAAGCGCATCCTGCCCTTGATCGACGAGCCGGGGACATAGGGGTCGCCCGCGGGCGTCTTGATCACCGGGTTGTCGATGCCGCCGATCTCGATCGAATCCTTGCCCGCGCCGATGTGCAGGCCGGTGCGCACGCTGAGCGTGCCCGTAAGGGTGGCGATGCCGACGAATGCGTCCACCCGTGCCTTGGCTGCCGTGGTCATCGCTTACCTCCGTCCGTAAGACTTGCCGCCGCTCTGCTGCTGTCGCGATGCCGCGCCGGCCGCCGGGGCCGGGGCAGGGGCGCCCGCCGGCGGCGGCCCGCCCCCGCTTTCGAATACCTTGTGCCAGGCCACCACGGCCTCGAAATGCCGGGCGAAGACGCGGAAGTCGGCGATCGTCTTCACGCGCTGCGCATGATGGGCGACGAAGTCGGCCAGCGGCTGGCGGCTTTTCTCGCGCGCGGCGGTGTAGGCGGTGCTGGCCTTGAGCAGCGCCATCGCGACCTGCGCCTCCTCGTCGCGGGCCTCGGCGCCCTTGAGCTCGAACTGCCGCCGGTCGGCCATCACCTGACCGAAGAAGCGGCGGAGCTGCGCGGACTTGATTTCCTTCCAGCCGCCTGCCTCCTCCTGCGCCTCGGCGTCGAACAGCGCGGCGCGGGGGATCGTGCTGCCGGGCTCGAAATAGGCTGTCGGTCGGGGCATGGCTGTCCTCAACGGTTGCGATAGAGCGCGTGGCTGATGGCAAGGCGGGCGCCCGGCGGGGGTGGGCCGGCGGGGCACCAGTCGGGCCCGATGCCGAAGAGGGCGCGGCAGGTCTCGGCCACCTCGGGCGGCAGCCTGCCCTCGCCCTGCGCGGGCCGCAGGCGGGCAAGGTGATAGCCGAGCCGCCCCATCCAGCCGTAATCCTCCGCCCGGGCGCGGCCGGCGGCGATGCGCGCGCGCGCGTCGTCGAGCGCAAGCAGCCGGTAGAGCGCCGAGGCCGCCAGCGTGCCGTCGCGCAGCCAGCCGTTCAGCCGCTCGGCCCGGTCGAGCGCGGCGGCAAAGGCGTCCCAGGTCATCGCGCCGGGCTCGATCGCGCTGATGCGGTTGCGCCCGGCGGCCTTGGCGGCCTCGAGCCGGTCCTCGGCCTCGCGCGCGGCGATCGAGACGGGCGTGCGCGGGTCGAACAGCGCGATGCCGAGCGAGAAGGTGACATCGGGGTTGTCGCCCGCGAAGCGGCGGAAATCTGCGGCGAGCGTCCGGGCGAAGCCGAGGCCCTGCCGCCAGGGCAGGACGAGGGCGAAATCGTCACCCCCGGCGTAGACGGTGTAGCTGTCGGGCGCCTCGGCCTGCATCAGCGCCGGCAGGCGCAGGGCGAAATAGCCGTCGATCATCCGCGACAGCGCGCTGGCCCGCGCCGGCGACCAGCGCGGCCCCAGCCCGCGGGCGAAGAGCGCGCCCAGCCGGTCCACATCGCCCTTGAGCAGCGCCAGAATCGGCCGGCCGCGCCGCCCGTCGTCCTCGAACGCATCGAGCGCGAGGCATTCGAAGGTCTTGATCTCGCCCGGCGCGATCTCGTCCGCGTCGGTGAGGGCGACGCCCGCGGCGCGCGCCAGCCGGGCGTAGCGCTCGGCGTCGCCCTCGCCAAAGCGGGCGACCCAGGGCGGGCCGGGGCGCTGCGGCGCGGGGCCGGCCCCGGCATCTTGCCGCAGCCAGCGCCAGCCGCGCGCGGGCCCGCCCGCGCCCTCGCCGAGCGGCATCAGGATATCGAGCCCGAGGATGCGGTCGGCGCCCTCGGCCCTCGCGCCGATCAGCACGCCCCGCGCGCGCGGCAGGCGGCGGCCGGCCTCGACCTCAGCCGCGCAGGCCGCGCAGGGCAGGGGGGCCTCGGCGCTGCCGCGCGCGGGGCGCAGGCCGCAGGCGGGGCAGGGGCCCGCGGGATAGTCGAGCGCCATGACCCCCGCCGCCGCCGGCCCTTCGAGCTGGCGCAGCTTCGCCGTCTCGACCGCAACGGCAAGCCGGTCGCGCAGCGCCCGGGCGCGGGCCAGCGCCGGCCCGGGCGCCGTCTCTTCGGGCGCGGGCATCAGGTCGCGCGGCGCAAAGGGCGCCGACAGCGCAAGCCCCAGCGCCAGATCGCCGGTATAGGCCGCGGCGAACCAGTCGTCGGCCTCGCCCCGCAGCGCATCGAGCCGCGCCTCGGCGTCCGGCAGCGCCGGCACAAGCAGCAGGAACCGCCCGCCCGCCACCTGCAGCGCCGCCGACATCGGCATCGCGAAGGCGTCGAGCGCGCGGCGCGTCGCCGCCTCGGCGATGAGCTGGAAGCGCAGCGAGCGCCCGCGCAGAAGCTTGGCGAGCCCCGCCACGCCCTCGGACCGCAGGCGGAAGAGCGTGCGCTGCAACCCCGAGAGATCGCCGACGAGAAAGCGGAAGGCGGGGCGGCGGGCGTCGCGCAGCGCCGCGGCGTCGCCGAGCGTGCCGGCCGCCTCGTGATGGCGGAAGAGGGCGGCGGCAAAGGCCGCCACCGCCCGGGCATGGTCGTGCAGCGAGACGTCGGGTTCGTCCACCGTCGAGGACGGCACCGCCCAGAGCAGGCGCTCGGACAGCGACAGAAGCCCCTCCTCGAAGGCCGCCGCATCCCGGCCCGCGCGGTCGCAGAGATCGGCCCAGCCGGCGCGGAAGGCCTGCCAGACCGCGCCGTAGCCCTGGCGCAGGGCGGCGCCGTCAGGGCGGGGGCGGGGCAGGACCGCCTCGGGCGCGGCCGCGGCGGGCAGGTGCCAGCCCGGCGCGGGCGGCGTGTCCCTGGGGTTCAGGTCGAGGGCGGTGACGATCGCCCGAAGCGGCGTTTCGAGATAGGCCCGCCGCCGGTCGGGTTCGGTTGCGCCCTCGGCCGCGGCGTCGCGTGCCTTGCGCTCCTGCCCGGCGGCAAGGCGGTCGGCGCGCGTCACAAGCTCGGACAGCAGAAGCTCGGGCGCGACGCGATCGTCCTGCAGCGGTGCGTGGTGGTAGACGGCAAGGCTGCGCACCCGCGCCCGGTCGAGCGCGGCGGGCCAGGGCAGGGCCTCGGCCCCCTCGGCCCCGCAAAGGTCGAAGAAGAGATCCGACCACAGCGCATGCCAGTGCGAGGGGCGCCCGTCGCGCTGGGGCAGCACGTCGCCGGCGCGCGCCTGCACCGCGGCCGGCAGGCCCTGCCCGCCATGGGCGCGCTGCACGAGCTTGCCGATGTCGTGCAGAAGGCCCGCGACGGCGATTTCGTGCACCGATGGCGTCGTCATGCCGGCGCTCCGTGAAAGCCGATCTCGCCCGGGTCGAGCGCGAGCCGGTAGAGCGCGCGCGCCCGGTCGCCCAGCCGCTGGATCAGGCGCGCCCCGCGCGGCCGCGCCCCGGCCGCGTCGGCGATCTTGTTGGCGCGCGCGGCTTTTTCCTCGATCCATTCGGGATCGAGCGGATCGGGCAGGCGGCCGTCCGCCGCGGCGCGGCCGGCAAAGCAGCGATATTCCGCAAGGTAACCGGCCCGGGTCGCCCCGACGCGCGGCACGCCGTCGCGCCCGGCGGCCTGTTCCGCCGCAAGCCAGGCGACGAAGGCCGCGACCGCGGGCGGCATCGGCATCGCCCGGCCGTCCCAGATCAGCCGGCCTGCCGCGCGGTCCACGGTCAGCCGCACCGGCCGGGCCTCGCGCGACAGCCGGGCGAAGAAATCGCCGAGCGCCCCTGCCGCATCCGACCCCAGCGCAAGCCGCGGGAAGGGGATGTCGAACAGCACCACCCGCAGCGCCGCGGCGTCCACCGCCGCACCCGCGGCCAGCACCGGCCGCGGCGCCGGCGCGGGGTAGAACAGGCCCGCCCCGGCGGCGGCCTCGGGCTGGACCAGCACATGGCTCAGCCGGTCCTGCGGCCGGCCGAGCACGCTCATCAGGATCGCGAGCAAGGCCGCCGCCACCTTGCGCCCGCCGGCGAGCGAGACATGCAGCTCGGTCCCCGGATCCGCGGCAAGCCGGGCCAGCACGCGCCAGGCGGCTTCGGCAAAGGCGATGGCGCCGGCCTCGGCATCGGTGTCGCCGCTGTCGGTTTCGGCCACCACGAGCTCGGCCGCGGCGGCGAGCGCCTGCGCCCCGGGCACCCCCCAGTCGCGCCCCCAGCCCGCGATGGCGCCCGCCTCGGGGTCGAGCAGCACCGCCCGGGCAAGCGCCGCCGCCCGCGGCGTGGCCAGCAGCACCAGCCGGTCGGGCAGCCAGCGTCTGTCCGTCCAGAGCGCATGCAGCGTCTCGGTCACCACCTGCGGCGACAGGCCGAGCGAGGCGACGAGGATGCGGGCGCGCGCGGACGTCATGCGGCCTCGGCGACGATATGGCCAAGGCCCATGCTCGTCTCCTTGCCCAGATGCACCACGGGCACCCAGTCGGCGAAGCTGGCCAGCCTCGGGGCCTCGGCGAAGTCGAGCGTGACCGTGCCGACGAGCCCGCCGATCGCCTGCTGCGCGCCCTGCCGGGAGGACCAGCGCCGCAGCGCCCGCCAGGCAAGCCGGTTCTCGAGGAGGCGCACGCGCCCGGCCTCTTCCGCCAGCGCGCGAAAGTCGGGTGCCGGGTCCAGCCGGCCGTAGAACTGCGCCATCAGCCCCACCCGGCGCAGCGCCGCCCGCGCCAGCGCCGCCCCGTCGATCCGCGCCGCATCGAGCGGCCGGCCCCCCGCGAAGACGCGCAAGGGGCTCAGCACCCGCCAGCGCTGCCGGGGCGGCAGGCGCGGGGGCGGCGGGCGCAGGGCAGGGGGCGCGATATTGCCGCCGGGGGCGCGCGCCGGCCCCCCGGCCTCGGCCACCGCGACGAGGCGGAAGGGCACCCGCGCCGCGCCGAGGCCGCGCCGCGCCATCTCGCCCGCGGCGTGGATCAGGTAGGGCGCCGCGGCGATGTCGGGCCCGAACAGGCGCAGCCGCAACGGCTCGGGCCCCGCGCGGCCGTCCGCCCCCGCGCGCAGGGCGGCGACGATCAGGATCGGATGGGGGGCGCGGTCGTAGGCCTGCATCACCCCCGCCGCGGGATCGGGCCGGGTCTCGAACAGCCGCGGATAGAGGCAGGCCCCGACCAGCGGGCAACCCTCGCAGACCGGCCGGCGCATCACGCAGACAAGGCGGCGCAGCGCCATCGCCAGCGCCCCGCGCAGCATCGGCCCGGTGAAGTCCGGGGACGTCCACGGACCTTCGGGTTCGAGTGCAAGGGTAAGTTCGGTCCAGTCCAGCATAACCATGGGTTGAGGATACCCGCGACGCCCGCGCGCGCAATCCGTTGCGTGCCCCTCACAAGCCTGTCGGCCGCATGGCCCGCCCGGCTGTGGCGGCGGCGCTGCACTGCCGACAAGCTTGGCGGCGGCAGCGCGGGCGGCGCGGGCGCGGCACACTGGCCCGCGGAGGGACCAGCATGGCGCACCTGCTTCTCTGTGCCTATGACGTCGCCGATCCGCGGCGGCTGGCCGCGGCGCTGCACGCCGTGACGGGCTGGAGCCACGGCGGCCAGCGCTCGGCCTTCGAATGCTTCCCCGCCCGGGGCGAGGCCCGGCATCTCGCCCCCGGGGTCGCCGCCCCGCTCGTCGCCCGGGCCGACCGGCTGGGCCTTTTCCGCCCCGTCCGGCGGCGGTCCTTCGCCGTCGGGCGCGGGCGGATCGCGGCCGACAGCCCCGTGGTCTATCTCGGCTAGCCCATGCGCACGCTGTTTCTCGACCGGAAGGGCGCCAGCATCGGATGGGAGCAGGGGACGCTGACCGTCCGCCTGCCGGGCGAGCCGCCGCGGCGGCTGCCGGTGCGCGGGCTCGAGCGGCTGACCCTGACCTCGGCCAGCACCATCAGCGGCGGCGCGCTGTGCATGCTCTGGGATCGCGGGGTGGCGGTCACCTTCCTCGGCGGGCGCCGGGGCGAGGCCGGGGCGCGCTTTGCCGGCGCGCCGCACGGCGACGTCGCGGTGCGTCTGCGCCAGTTTGCGGTGCTGTCCGATCCGGCGCAACGGCTGGTCTGGGCGCGGGCGCTCGTTGCCGTGCGGCTGCGGCAGATGCGGCGCGTGGCGCTCGCGCTCGCGCGGCGGCGGCAGCGGGGCCGGGCGCTGCTGGCCCCGGCGCTCGCGGCGCTCGACCGGGCCGAGGCGCGGCTGGCCGCCGACCCGCCCGCCTCGCTCGAGGCGCTGCGCGGGCTCGAGGGCGCAACCCTCGCCGCCTGGTTCGCGGCCTATGCCGCGCTCTTTCCGCCCGCGCTCGGCTTCACCGCCCGCCGCCGCCGCCCGCCGCCCGACCCGGTCAATGCCGCGCTGTCGCTCGGCTACACGCTCGCCACCGCCGAGGCCGCGCGCGAGGGCGCGATCGCGGGCCTCGACCTGGGCGCGGGCCTGATCCACGGGCTTGCGCACGGGCGCGAGGCGCTCGCGCTCGACCTTGTCGAACCTGCCCGCCCGCATGTGGACCGGATGGTGCACGACCTGTTCCACAGCCGCCGCCTGACCGACCGCCACGTCACGCGCGAGCCCGACGGCGCGGTGCTGCTGGGCAAGGCCGGCCGCGCCGCCTTCTACGAAGCCTGGGAGGATGAGGCCGCCCCGGTCATCCGCCCGCTGCTGCGCGGGCTCTGCCGCACCGCGGTGCGCCGCCTGCGCGCGCTGCCCCCCGGCCCGGCCGAGATCGCCGCGGGCCTGCCCGCCGCCGAGGATGCGCCATGAGGCCGCGCGACGCCCTCGTCATCCTCGACGGCCGCCGGCAGCCCCTGTCCGTCACGCTGCTCGGCCAGGCGCTGTGCGTCTCGGCCGAGGGCCGGGCCGATGCGCTGCACCCGATCCCGAAGATCGACCGCGTCGCCGTCCTCGGCGATGTCGCGCTGTCGAGCGCGGCGCTGCGCGCGCTGGCCGAGGCCGACCGGCCGCTTGCCGTCCTCGACGGGCGCTGCCGGGTGCAGGCGGTCGTGCGCGCCATGCACCGGCCGCGCACCGGGCTGGTCGAGGCGCTCGACCGGCTTGCGCTGCGCCGCGACTGGTTCGACCGCCTCGGCGACTGGAGGCGCGCGCGCATGGCCGTCCACGCCCGCCGGCACGGGTTCGACCCGCCGCTCGCAGACAAGACCTTCGGCATGACCGCGATCGCCAGGCTGACCTTCCCGCGCGACCCGCAGCTGCCGGTCTCGCCGCTGGGGCGCCTCTGCCGCGAACACGCCCGGCTGGCCGCCCTTGCCGTGCTGGCCCGTGCGGGCGTGCCCGACCGCTGGACCGGCGGGGGCGGCGACAGCGCGCGCAACCTCGTCCCCACCTTCGCCGACATCGCGGTCTGGATCCTCTACGGCTTCGTCAAGCGCCCCGGCGCCGCCGCCGCCGCCGCCCGCGCCATCGAGGACGACGCCCGCGCCGGCCGCGCGCCCGCGGGCCCCGCGCTCTTCCGCCTCGCCGCTGCTGTCGAGGCGCCCCTGCGCGCGGCCCTCGGCCTCGAGCTCGCGCGCTTCTACCCCTGGCTGCTCGACACCGTCGCCCCCGGCACCATCCCCGAAGAGGATTTCCCATGGCATGGCTGATCGCCTACGACATCGCCGACCCCCGCCGCCTGCGCCGCGTCCACGCCGCCGTCAGCCGCGAAAGCTGGCGGTTGCAGTATTCGCTCTACTGGACGCCGCTCGACGGCCGCGACCTGCGCGCGCTGGCCGCGGGCATCGAGCGGCTGATCGACCATGCGGCCGACGACGTGCGCTTCTACGCCTTCCCCGACACCGCCTTCTGCCGGCTCTGGGGCCCCAGGCCCTGGGCCGAGGGCGTGACCGATGCCTTCACCCGCCGCTTCGCCCCCTGCTGGCGCCCGGGCATGCCCGTTGCGCCCGCCGATTGCGACTGGTAGCCCCTGTGCAGCCGCGGGCAACCGCATGTGCCGCAGCACGTCCCGGCACATCCTCTGCCCGCCCGGTGCCTGCGCGCAGCGCGGCGCTTGCGCCCCCGCGCCGCGAACCTTCGCAAGGTCGCCGCCCGATGCTCTTTGAATCATCTGGATTTTTTCGCCCCGCCCCAGCGCCCGCGCCACACAACTTCGCGCCCCCGCGCCAGGCTTCGCAAAGCCTGTTGCAACCCGCTGAGACTGCGCGCATTTTGTCGGGGGGTCGGAAGAACCCGATGCCCTGACGAAGAAGGGATTACGACGCCTTGCGGGCCAGCTTCCTGTCTTCGTCGGTCGGGGAAGAACCCGATGCCCTGACGAAGAAGGGATTACGACCCCCGGCCGCCCCCGAGACCCGCCCCCGGCCGCCCCGAAGAACCCGATGCCCTGACGAAGACGGGATGACGACGTGCCGGGCCTGCAGGCCTTCGTCAGCCCGTCAGAAGAACCCGATGCCCTGACGAAGAAGGGATTACGACCCCAGCGCGTCGCGCAGACAAGCGAAACGTTTACGAAGAACCCGATGCCCTGACGAAGAAGGGATTACGACAACCC
>CALJZN010000100.1 GCA_937983405.1 uncultured Paracoccaceae bacterium | reverse complement strand
TCAGCCGCCGCAGCGTCCGGGCGGCGGGCTCGGGCGGCGGGCCGGCGGCGGGGGCCGCCTCGGCAGGGAGCGGGGGGGCCGGCCGCCCGGCCGCCTTCGGCACGGCCGCCGGCGGCGGAACGGGGGCAGGGCTGCGCGGGGGCATCGCGGCCGCGGCGGGCGCGGGGGGGGCGGCGGACGCGACGGTGGGCGGGGCGGCCGGCTCTGGGGCCGCCTCCGGCGCCCGCACCCAACCCTCGGCCAGCGCAGCGACCGCCGGCGGCGCCGCCGCCAGCGACACCGAGGCGTCGCCCACCCCGCCGCCGCCGCCCCCGGACGGCCCGGCCCCGAAGACCTGCCACAGCGCCAGATGCGCCGCGCCGGCCAGCGCCACAAACCCCGCGAAGCCCGCCGCCCCCCTCATGGCGGGGCCTCGCGCAGCACCAGCGCCACCTCGGCCACCCCGGCGGCGGCCAGCCGCGCCAGCATCCGTGCAAGCTCGGCGGGCGCGACCGCGGCATCCGCGCGCAGCTCGAGCCGCCCGCCCGCGGCACCGGCCGCCGCCGCCGCCGCCGCGGCCAGCGCCGCCGCGCCCCGCGCCCTGCCGAAGGCAAGCGTGCCGTCGGCGGCCATCACCAGCACGGCAGCGCCCCCGGCCGCCGCCTCGGCGCGCCCCGCGGGCGGGGTCACCGCCAGCGGGTCGGGGGGGGCGAGCGTGGCCGTCATCAGGAAGAACGCCAGCAGCAGGAAGACGACGTTGATCAGCGGCACCGCGCCGTCGCGGGGCGGCCGGGCGGGGGCGGCGGGGCCGAAGTCCACGGGGGCTACTCCGCCAGCAGAAGCCGGCGGTGCCCCGCCGCGGCCAGCGCCTGCAGCACGTCCACCACGCGCTGGAGCGTCGCGCCTTCGGCAGCGCGCAGCACCACCGGGTCCTCGGGCCCGCGCCCAAGCCTCGCCAGCGCGCCCGGCAGGCCGGCCTCGGCCAGCGCCGCGCCGTTCAGCCGCACCCCCTCGGGCAGCACCTCGACCAGCCGCGGCGGCCCCTGCCAGCCCCCGTCCCCGCCGCCCGGGGCAAAGGGCTGCGCCGCCTCGGCGCCGAAGCGCGCGGCGAGCATGAAGAACACCACGAGCAGAAAGATCACGTCGACCATCGCGGTCAGCCCCGGGCGGCGGCGGGGGGGCGGGGCGCCGAAGGCGAACATCAGCGCAGCCCCCCGGGCAGCGGCGCGACGAAGATGCGCGTGGCCAGATCCTCGAGGTCGAGCCGCAGCCGCTCGGCCACCCCCTCGGCCCAGGACAGGGCGGCGGCGGCGGGGATCGCCACCGCCATGCCGGCCGCGGTCGTCAGCAGCGCCTCCCAGATGCCGCCCGCCAGCACCGCGGGGTCGGGGCGCGCGCCGGCCGCCTGCAGCGCCCGGAAGGCCGCGATCATCCCCAGAACGGTGCCCAGCAGCCCGAGCAGCGGCGCCAGCGTGGCGATCAGGTCGAGCGCGCGCAGGCCCGCCCGCGCCTCGGCCAAGAGCGCGCGGGCCTGCCGCGCCACCTCTTCCCGCGCCGTCGCCTCGGGCAGGGCGGCCCGCGCCGCCATCGCCGCCGCCGCCAGCCGCGCCCGGACCCCGCCCGCCGCCGCGGCCGCGGCCCGCGCCTCGGCCCCCCGCCCGGCGGCCCACAGGGCCACCGCCGCCTCGGCCGCGGCCCGGCGCCAGACGCCGGCGGCAAGGAAGCCCGCAAGCTTCCACAGGATCAGCGCCAGCGTCAGCACCGACAGCGCCGCGATCGCCCACATCGCCGGCCCGCCGCGGGCGAGGAAGGCGGCCAGCCCCTCGGGCAGCATCGCCTCGGGCAGCATCGCCTCGGGCAGCATCGCCTCAGGCATCGCCACCCTCCCCGGGCCAGAGCGCGGCAAGGATGGCATCGAGCCCCTCGCCCAGCGCGGCGGGGCCGGGGGCAAGGACGAGGGGCGACTTGATCCCGACGATCCGCCCCTCGCGCACCGCCGGCAGATCGGCCCAGCCCGGGCGGGCGGCGATGCGTTCGGGCCGCACCTTCCGGCCGCACCAGGAGGCGAGGATCACCTCGGGGTCGCGCGCCGCCACCGTCTCGGGCGCCACGATGCGGTCCCGCGCCAGCGGCCGCACCGCGATCTCGGCGCAGACATCCCGGCCCCCGGCGATCTCGACCAGTTCGGACACCCAGCGGATGCCGGCGATCAGCGGCGTGTCCCACTCCTCGATCCAGACGCGGGGGCGGCGCGGGCGCGGTCGGGCGCGCAGGCGCCCGATGCGCGCCTCGAACCCCGCCGCCAGCGCCTCGGCCTGCGCCGCTGCCCCGGTCAGCGCGCCCAAGGTGCGGATCATGGCCAGGATGCCCGCCACGTCGCGCTGGTTGAAGGCGTGCACGGCCACACCCTCGCGGATCAGCGCGGCGGCGATGTCGGCCTGCAGGTCGGAGAAGGTGAGCACGAGGTCGGGGGAGAGTGCCAGAATCTTCGGCAGGTCGGCCGAGGTGAAGGCGCCCACGCGCGGCTTCTCGTGCCGCACCCGCGGCGGGCGGACGGCATAGCCGGTGACCCCCGCGATCCGCGCCTCCTGCCCCAGCAGATAGAGCGTCTCGACCGTCTCCTCGGTCAGGCAGACGATGCGGGCGGGCGGAAAGCTCATGCGACCACCTCGAGCGGCTGGAACACCGGCCCCTCGGGCGTCTGGGCGAAATAGGCCCGCACCCCGAACACCTCCGCCAGCGCCGCGGGCGTCAGCACCGCCGCCGGCGGGCCGTCGGCCAGGATGCGCCCGCCGGCCATCAGCACCAGCCGCGTGCAGTGGCGCACCGCCAGCCCGAGGTCGTGCAGGCTGACCAGCACCGCGCGGCCCCGTCCCGCCAGCGCCCGGAAGGTTGCCATCGCGGCCAGCTGCGCCGCGGGGTCGAGGCCCGCGACGGGCTCGTCGGCCAGAAGGAGCGGCGTCTCCTGCGCCAGCGCCCGGGCAAGCAGCGCCCGCGCCTGCTCGCCCCCCGAAAGCTCGGTCGCGCGGCACCGGGCGAGCGGCGCAAGCCCGACCGCCGCCAGCGCCGCCGCCACCGCCGCCCGGTCGGCCGCGGCCAGCCCGGCACCCGGTGCCCGGTGCGGCAGCCGACCGAGCGCGACGAGGTCCTCCACCGTCACCGGCCAGGCGATCTCGCGCGTCTGTGGCAGGAAGGCCGCCGCCCGCGCCCGCACCGCCGGCGGCAACGCGGCCAGCGACGCGCGGCCCCGCACCGGCAGAAGCCCCAGCGCCCCGCGCAGGAGCGACGTCTTGCCCGCGCCGTTGGGGCCCACCAGCCCCACCACCTCGCCCGGCGCCACGGCCAGCGTCGCCCCCGTGACCACCGCGCGGCGGCCGCGGAACACCGTGAGGTCGGCCAGCGACATCAGGCTCATCCCGCCCCCTCGCGCCGCAGGCGCAGGACCAGATGCAGAAAGAAGGGCGCCCCCACCAGCGCCGTCAGCACGCCGAGCTTGAGGTCGCGGTCGGGGGCGATCAGCCGGGTCGCAAGATCGGCCGCCAGCAGCATCGCCGCCCCGCCCAGCGCCGCCGCGGGCAGCACGCGGCTGGGCAGCCCGCCGGCCGCGCGGCGCACCAGATGCGGCACCACGAGGCCCACGAAGCCCACCGCCCCCGCCACCGCCGTGGCCGCCCCCACCGTCGCCGCCGTGCCCGCGACCACAAGCAGCCGCAGCCGCCCCGGCCGCACGCCCATCCCCGCTGCCGCATCCTCGCCCAGCGTCAGCGCGTCTAGCCCGCGCGCGGCAGCGGCAAGCAGCACCGCGCCCGCCGCAAGGAAGGGCAGGGCGAGGACCACATGCAGCATCGAGCGGTCCCGGAGCGAGCCCATCATCCAGAACACGGCCTCGGCCGCCGCGAAGGGGTTGGGCGAGAGGTTCAGCGCCAGCGACAGCAGCGCCCCGCCCAGCGCCGACAGCGCGACGCCGGCAAGGATGAGGCCCAGCGCCCCGCTGCGCGGCCCGGCAAGCCCGAGCATGAGCACCGCCGCCAGCGCCGCGCCCGTCAGCGCCGCCAGCGGCAGGGCCGGCGCGAAGGCCGCCGCGAGGCCCGTCTGCAACGCCAGCACCGCCCCCAGCGCCGCGGCCGACGACACGCCCAGAAGCCCGGGCTCGGCCAGCGGGTTGCGCAGGACGCCCTGCATCGCCGCGCCCGCCAGCCCCAGGCCCGCCCCGATCGCCGCCGCAAGGATGGCCCGCGGCAGCCGGATCTCCTGCATCACCAGCACCAGCGCCCGCCCCTCGGCCCCGAACAGCGCCCGCAGGCTGGCCCCCGGCGGCAGCCCCGCCGGCCCCACCAAGAGCGAGGCCGCGAACAGCGCCGCCACCGCCAGGGCGAGGGCGGCCAGAAGCGCGCCGTAGCTCATTCCACCGCCGCCGCGCGCGCCGCGCGCAGCGCCGCCAGCGCGCGCAACAGATGCGGGGTGCCGCAGATCCAGTCGGCCTCCGCCGGCCGCGCGGGCGCGATCCGCGCGGCCCGGCGCAGCGCGGGGTGGCTCAGGATCTCCTCGGCCCGGCTGGCCCCGGGATAGACGCGCCCAGGCAGCACCAGGTCCGGCGCCGCGACCAGCAGAAGCTCGAGCGGCACGAAGCCCCCCGCCGCCAGCCCGAGCGCGGCGGCGATGTTGTCAAGCCCCGCCAGCGCCACCAGCTCGCCCGACAGCGTCGCCGCCCCGCCCGTCCAGCCGTTCGCGCCATACAGCGCCACCCGCGGGCGCGGGCCCGGCGGGGCGGCCAGCGCCGCCAGCCCTTGGTCGAGCGCGGCCAGCAGCGCCGCCGCCGCCCCCTCGCGCCCCAGGGCCGCGCCGACGGCGGCGATCTGCGCCCGCGCTTCGGCCAGCGAGGCGACGGGCGGCACCTCGAGCACCGGGATGCCCAGCCGGCGCAGCATCGCCACCGTCGCCCGCGTGGAGAAGGTGCCCGCCAGCACCAGATCGGGGGCAAGCGCGAACACCTCCTCGGCCGAACCGAAGTTCACCGGCATCGCCGCCGCCCGGTCGGCCATGGCCGAGACCATGGGATCGCGCGCCAAATGGCTGACCGAGACAAGCTGCCCCGGCGCCGCCAGCAGCATGGCAAGCTGGTCGGTGCAGAGGTTGACCGAGACCACCCGCGCCGGCGCCGCCCCCGCCGGGGCGGCCAGCGCCGCCGCAAGGGCAAGGGCGAGGCCGGCGCGGCGCATGGCTAGAACGCCGCCGTGATGCCGGCAAAGATGCCCCGGCCCGGCGTGCCGTAGCCGCGCACGCGCTGATACTGCTCGTCGAACAGGTTCTCGATGCGCAGGAAGGCGCTGGCGTCCTCGGTCACACGGTAGCGCAGGGTGGCGTTGACGACGGTGAAGTCGCCCAGCGGCGCGCCGCCGTCGATCACATCGGCAACCGAATGCACCGCGATCTGGCCCGACAGCCGCTCGGTGAGGCGCCCGTCAAGCGTGATCGTCCCTTCGTGCCGGGGCACCCGCGGCAGGCGCGCGCCGCTCGCCGTCTCGGTGTCGGTGTAGGTATAGGACAGGCCCAGCGCGGCGCGGTCGCCCAGCGGGACCGTCGCGGCCAGCTCGAGCCCCCGCCGCTCGGTCCGGCCGGGGACGTTGGCATAGCGGCCGAGCACGAAGTCGTAGGTGATGAGGTTCGAGGTCTCGAGCGCGAACAGCGTCGCCGAGGCGCGCACGCCCCCCGCCAGCCGCAGCTCGGCCCCGATCTCGGCCGAGCGGCTTTCCTCGGGGGTCAGCCCGCGGTCGCCGAAGAAGCTGTAGAGCTCGAAGGGCGAGGGCGCGCGGAACCCGTTCGACAGCGCGCCCTTCAGCGTCACCGCCTCGGAGACCCGCCACGAGGCCGCCAGTCGCCCAGTGGTGAAGCTGCCGAAGGTCGAATGATGGTCCAGCCGCAGCGTCGCACTGACGTCGAGCCCCGCGGCGGGGCTGGCCAGCAGCTGGCCCCAGACCCCGGCCGTGCGCGTGCTGGCCGCGAGCGCGCCGAAGCTGCCGGCCTGGTCATAATCCTCCTCGGTCCAGTCCGCGCCCCAGACCAGCGTCGCCCGGGCCCCGAGCGCCGTGCTGCCCTGATAGTCCGCCGCCCAGCGCGCCCCGGTATAGGTGTTGTCCGCAGGACCGAAGAGGTTGCTTTCGGTATAGCGCCGCTCGATCCGGTAGCGGGCGAGGCCGAAGGTATGGCTGACCGCGCCGGTGCGGAGCTCGGCAAAGACGCGGGCGCCCAGGCTTTCCTCGCGCGCCACCTCGTCGGGGCTGCCGTCGCCCAGCGGAAAGCCCTCGTCGTACTCCGACCGCGTCCGCTGCCCGAACAGCGCAAAGCCCAGGGTCAGCGCCTCGCCGGCCTCGAACCGCCCCGTCAGGGACAGCCGCGCGGCGCGGTGGCCGTCGGCCTCGGTATTGCCGTCGCGGGCGTCGGCGGCCGAGAAGCCGGCGGTGGTGAAGCTGCTCGCGGTGAAGGCGAGCTCGTGCCGCGCGCCCTTCTGCGTCAGCGCGTAGGTGAGCGCGGCGGTCTCGCGGCTGCCGGCCTCGAGCGTCACCTCCTGGCGCAGCCCCGGCCGCTCGGGCCGGCGGGTGGTGATGACGATCACGCCCCCCACCGCCGAGCCGCCGTAGAGCGCCGACTGCGAGCCCTTGACGACCTCGATGCGCGCCACGTCCGAGGCGCGCAGCGCGCCGAAGTCGAAGCGGATCTGCGGCGCCGAGGGGTCGGTCACGCGGATGCCGTCGACGATGACGGCGACATAGGCGGCATCGGCACCGCGCAGCCGGATCGAGCCCTGGCTGCCGATCGGCCCGTTCTGGGCCAGCGTGATGCCCGGCAGGCGGGCGAGATAGTCGGCCAGCAGGATGTCGCCGGCCGCGCGCAGCTCGGCCTCGGTCACGACGATCACGCTCGCGCCGGTCTGGTCGAGCGGGGTCTCGACGCGGTTGGCGAACAGCGTGATCTCGCCAAGGTCGAAGGGGGTCTGCGCCGCGGCGGGCAGGGCAAGCGCGGCCAGGGCCAGGGCCGTAAGGGGGACGTGCAGTGTGGTCACGCGGGTCTCTCCGGGCGTGGCGGCAGGGCCGCCGGATGGGGGTTTGGCCGCGGAGAGTGGGCCCCTCCGCAGTCGGTGGTCGCTTGTCACCGCTGCGGAACGTCCGCCTCCGGGACGCGCCCCGCGCCCGGAAAAGGGTGATCACCTTGGCAGGTCTCCTGGCTTGCGGGTCACTGCGACGGCCGGCCTTCCCAGGGCAGGGACGCCCCAGTGGCATGATCGGCCGCGCTCACCGCTTACAGTTGCGGGGGCAGCCACGGACTGGGACCCCTGCGGGCCCTGCACCGTGTTCCCTTTTCATCCGGCGGTCGGGCCGGAAACCAAGGCAGCGCGACGCTAACCGCGCGACCGCAAAAGTCAAGGGGACGGGCGCGCCGTCGCGATGCCTGCCCGGGCGGGGCCGCGACGCGGCCGCCGTCACGGCAGGGGCCCGCCGGCCGCGGGCGGCGGGCACCGTTTGCGGCGATCACCGCGCGGCAGGGCCATCTCCTCCGGGACCGGTGGGCGCCGCCGACCGCCTGCTCCGGCCGGTCGCGCCGCGGCGGCGGCCGCGTGCCCCCGAGGCCACCTGCCCGGCGGAGCGTGCCCCGAGGAACACCCGTCCTGAGGCGCGCGCCCCGCGCGGTTGACTTCGCCGCGGACTTCCCCCAACGCTCCGCCCCGGCGCGGCAGGTGGGGGCGAAACGCATGAAGATCGCGATGATCGGCACGGGCTACGTCGGGCTCGTTTCGGGGGTGTGCTTTTCCGACTTCGGCCACCGCGTCGTCTGCGTCGACAAGGATCACCGCAAGATCGAGATGCTCGAGGCCGGGCGCGTGCCGATCTACGAGCCCGGGCTCGAGGAGGTGATGCACCGCAACGTCGCCGCGGGGCGGCTGTCGTTCTCGCGCGACACCGCCGCGGCGGTGGACGGGGCGGATGCCGTGTTCATCGCCGTGGGCACCCCGACGCGGCGCGGCGACGGCCATGCCGACCTGACCTATGTCTTCGCCGCGGCCGAGGAGATCGCGCGCGCGCTGACGGGCTATGCGGTGGTCGTGACCAAGTCCACCGTCCCCGTCGGCACCAACCGCCGCCTGGGCGAGGTGATCCGCCGGGCAAACCCGGCGGCCGCGTTCGACATCGCCTCGAACCCCGAGTTCCTGCGCGAGGGGGCCGCCATCGACGACTTCATGCGCCCCGACCGCGTGGTGGTGGGGGTCGAGGCCGAGCGCGCGAAGGAGGTGATGGGCGCGATCTACCGCCCGCTGTTCCTGCGCGACTTTCCCATCGTCTACACCGATCTCGAGTCGGCCGAGATGATCAAGTATGCTGCCAACGCCTTCCTCGCGACCAAGATCACCTTCATCAACGAGATCGCGGCGCTGTGCGAAAAGGTTGGGGCCGACGTCAAGGCGGTGGCCAAGGGCATCGGGCTCGACGGCCGGATCGGCGCCAAGTTCCTGCATGCCGGGCCGGGCTACGGCGGGTCGTGCTTTCCCAAGGACACCCGCGCCCTGGCCCGGATCGGGCAGGAACACGCCGTGCCGGTGCAGATCGTCGAGACGGTCATCAAGGTCAACGACGAGATCAAGCGGCGGATGATCGACAAGATCGTCGACATCTGCGGCGGGCAGGTCAACGGCCGCACCATCGCCGTGCTGGGTGTGACCTTCAAGCCCAACACCGACGACATGCGCGATGCCCCCTCGCTCACCATCGTGCCGGCGCTGGTGGGCCGCGGCGCGCGGGTGCGGGTGGTGGACCCCGAGGGCCGGCGCGAGGGCGAGCATCTGCTGCCCGGGGTGGCCTGGCTCGACGATCCCTATGCCGCCGCCGAGGGCGCCGATGCCCTCGTGATCCTGACCGAGTGGAACCAGTTCCGCGCGCTCGACCTGCCCCGGCTGGCGCAATCCATGGCGCATCCGCGCCTGGCCGACCTGCGCAACATCTACTCCGCCGCCGACGCCCGCGCCGCGGGCTTCACCGCCTATACCGGCGTGGGCCGGTAGGGGCGGGCGGGCGGCCCCCGCTCAGCCCGCGGCGAAGCGCTCCAGCGGAAAGGCCGACAGGTCCGGCCCGATCCAGTCGGCGCCCGCGAAATCCTCGCCCTCGGTATAGCGGCTGGGCGTGACGACCACGCGCAGGCCCGCCGCCCGGGCCGAGACCAGGCCGTTGCGGCTGTCCTCGAAGGCAAGGCAGGCCGCGGCCGGCAGGCCGAGGCGGTCGAGCGCCAGATGCCAGACATCGGGCGCGGGTTTCTTGCGCGCCACCATGTCGCCCGCGGCGATGGCGTCGAACAGCGCCGCCGCCGGCCGGCCCCAGACCGCCTGCGCCAGCGCCTCGACATTGGCCTCCGACGTCGTGGTGGCGATGGCCAGGCGCAGGCCGCGGGCCTTCGCCCGTTCCAGCAGCTCCGCCACGCCGGGGCGCAGTGCCAGGCCGCCCGCGGCGACGATGGCGGCATAGCGCGCGGTCTTGGCGCGGTGGAGCCGGGCGATGCCCCCGGGGTCCAGCGGCGGCGCGGGCAGGCCCGACTGGAAGGCCGCGATGCGCTCCTTCCCGCCGGTGGTGCGCAAGAGGATGCGGTAGTCCTCGACGCTCCAGTGCCAGGGCAGGCCGGCCTCGGCGAAGGCCTCGTTGAAGGCGCGGCGGTGGACCTCCTCGGTCTCGGCCAGCGTGCCGTCCACGTCGAAGATGAGCGCAGCAAGGGTCATCGGCCGGTCAGGCAACGGGGCAGGTCGGCGAAGCGGTCGAACATCAGGTCGGCACCGAGGCTTTCGGCGGGGGCGTGGCGGTAGCCGCCGGTGAACAGCGCGAAGCGCACCCGCGCGTTGCGGGCAGTGGCGGCATCGGTCTCGCTGTCGCCGACATAGACCGCGCGGCCCGGCGGCACCCCGAGCGCCGCGAGGCAGGCGAACAGCCCCGCCGGGTCGGGCTTCATCGCATGGCCCGCCCCGCCGCCGACGAGCGCCGAAAAGCGCGGCGCCAGGCCGAGCCGCCCCAGCACCTCGGCGGCGAAGTCCTGCGGCTTGTTGGTGCAGACGGCCATCGGCACGCCGGCCGCGGCCAGCGCGTCCAGCGCCTCGGGCACGCCGGGATAGGGGCGGGTCAGCGTTGCGGGGTCGGCATCGTAGGCGGCCATGAAGGCCGCGAGGGCGGCGGCCTGCGTCGCGGCATCGCCGCCGCCGGTGGCGGCCAGGCAACGCTCGATCAGCACCCGCACGCCGTTGCCGATGAAGCCCGTGACGGTCTCGAGCGGCAGCGGCGCCCGGCCGAGCGCGCGCAGCGCCACATTCGCCGCGGCATGGATGTCGGGCGCCGAGTGGATCAGCGTGCCGTCGAGGTCGAAGACCACGGCCGCGGGCGTCATGCCGCCACCGCCACGGCCGCCGCCCGGATCGCGGCGATGTTGGCGCCATAGGGCGCGGGGTCGTCGGCCGAGCCGCCCTTGAACACCGCCGAGCCGGCCACCAGCACATCCGCCCCGGCCGCCGCCACCCGCGGCGCGGTCGCGGGCGTCACGCCGCCGTCGATCTCGATGTGCACCGGGCGGTCGCCGATCATCGCCCGCAGGGCGCGGATCTTTCCCGTCATGTCGATGAAGCCCTGCCCGCCGAAGCCCGGGTTCACCGTCATCACGCAGACAAGATCGACGAGGTCGAGCACATGCGCCACCGCCTCGGCCGGGGTGCCCGGGTTCAGCGCCACGCCCGGGCGCATGCCTGCGGCGCGGATCGCCTGCAGCGTGCGGTGGATGTGCGGCCCGGCCTCGACATGGGCGGTCAGGATGTCGGCCCCGGCGCGGGCGAAGGCGTCGATCCAGGGATCGACCGGCGCGATCATCAGATGCACGTCCATCACCGTCTTCACATGGCGGCGAAAGGCCGCCACGGCGGGCGGGCCGAAGGTGAGGTTGGGCACGAAATGGCCGTCCATCACGTCCACATGCACCCAGTCGGCCCCCTGCGCCTCGACCGCCGCAATCTCGCGGCCGAAATCGGCAAAGTCGGCCGACAGGATCGAGGGCGCGATCTTGATGCGGCGGTCGAAGGTCATGGCGCGGCCCTTTCGTGTGCAAGCCCGCCGCGGAAGACGCGGCTGGCGCGGATGTCGGCCTCCTCGATGGTCGAGAGCGCGGCCGCGTCGATCGGCCCCGCGGCGGCGAACAGCCGGTTGGCCTGCCGCAGCCGCGCCCGGTCGAGCGCGTTGCGGATCGAGCGGGCGTTGGCGAAATGCGGCTGGGCGCGGCGGGCGGCGATGTAGTCGCGCATCGCCGCCTCGGCCGCCGGGGTGAACCGGTAGTTCTGCGCCGCGAGCATCGTCACCGCGATGCGCAGCAGCTCCTCGTCGGTGTAGTCGGGAAACTCGATGTGATGCGCGATGCGTGACCGGAAGCCGGGGTTCGAGCGGAAGAAGCGGTCCATCCGGTCGGCGTATCCGGCCAGGATCACCACCAGATCGTCGCGGTTGTTCTCCATCACCTGCAAGAGGATCTCGATCGCCTCCTGCCCGTAGTCGCGTTCGTTGTCGGGGCGGTAGAGGTAATAGGCCTCGTCGATGAACAGCACGCCGCCCATGGCCTTCTTCAGCACTTCCTTGGTCTTGGGCGCAGTGTGGCCGATGTACTGCCCCACCAGATCGTCGCGCGTGACCGAGACGAGATGCCCCTTGCGCACATAGCCCAGCCGCTTGAGCAGGCCGGCCATCTTCAGCGCCACCGTGGTCTTGCCGGTGCCGGGGTTGCCGGTGAAGGACATGTGCAGCGTCGGGGTCTCCTGCGTCAGCCCCAGCGCGCGGCGCGCGCGGTCCACCAACAGCAGCGCCGCCGTCTCGCGGATGCGCTCCTTGACCGGGGCGAGCCCGATCAGCTCGCGGTCGAGCTCCTCGAGCACCTCGGCCACGCCCGAGGCGCGGTAGTCGGCGGCCAGGTCCACCGTCGCGGGCGCCACCGTCGCGGGCGGGCTCTCGGGCAGGGCGATATCGTCGGCCATCGGCATCTCCGGGTTGGGTCGGGTCCCTGTGGGGTAGGGCCGCCCCGCGCGCCGTCGGCGCGGGGCGGCAGGGCGTCAGCGGGCGGTGCCGAGGCTGTAGGTCTGGCTGCGGCTGCGCACCTCGGTGCGGGTCAGGGTGAAGGTGGGCTCCACCTTCGGCCGGTTGACGATGAACGACAGCCGCACCGTTTCCCAGCCGCGGGTGGAGTCGAAGGCGTTGACCCGGATGTAGGCGTCGGGATGCGCCTTGCGGCAGGCCTCGATCTCCATCGTCACGCCCTTGGCATCCCTGAGGTCGAACATCGGGTTGCCCCACATCTCCCAGTAGGTGTTGCGCGGGTGCGGGTCGTCGGTGAACTCGATGCCCACGGCCCAGCCGTTGCGCAGGCAGTATTCGACCTGCGCCGCGATCTGTTCGTCGGTGAGGTCGGGCAGAAAGCTGAAGGTTCCTTGCGTCACGCGCATCGGCGGTCTCCTTACGAAACGCTGGCGGTCGGAACATAGTCCGACGTGTCGGTGGAGGTGTAGTTGAAGGTGATGTCGCCCCAGACATCCAGCGCGGCCTCGAGCGGCTTGCACCACTTTGCGGCGGCGCGCAGGATCTCGGGGCCCTCGACGGCGATGTTGCGCCCCTCGTTGCGGGCCAGCACCATCGCCTCGAGCGCCACCCGGTTCGCCGTCGCGCCGGCCTGGATGCCCATCGGGTGCCCGATCGTGCCGCCGCCGAACTGCAGCACCACGTCGTCGCCGAACAGATCGAGCAGCTGGTGCATCTGCCCCGCATGGATGCCGCCCGAGGCGACCGGCATGACCTTGAGCGTGTCGGCCCAGTCCTGCTCGAAATAGATCCCGCGCGGCAGGTCCACGGCGTTCCGGAGCTCGCGGCAGATGTTGTAGTAGCCCTGCACCGTCATCGGGTCGCCCTCGAGCTTGCCCACGGCGGTACCGGCGTGGATATGGTCCACCCCCGCCAGCCGCATCCACTTGGCGATCACGCGGAAGCTGACGCCGTGGGTCTTCTGCCGGGTGTAGGTGCCGTGGCCGGCGCGGTGCAGGTGCAGGATCATGTCGTTCTGCCGGCACCATTCGCTGATCGACTGGATCGCGGTGTAGCCGATGATGAGGTCGATCATCACGATCACCGAACTCAGCTCCTTGGCGAGCTCGGCGCGGCGATACATCTCCTCCATCGTGCCGGCGGTGATGTTGAGGTAGTGCCCCTTGACCTCGCCGGTGGCGGCGCTGGCCTTGTTCACCGCCTCCATGACGTAGAGGTAACGGTCGCGCCAGTGCATGAAGGGCTGGCTGTTGATGTTCTCGTCGTCCTTGACGAAGTCGAGCCCGCCCTTGAGCGCCTCGTAGACGACGCGGCCGTAGTTCTTGCCCGACAGCCCGAGCTTGGGCTTGGTCGTGGCGCCCAGCAGCGGGCGGCCGAACTTGTCCAGCCGCTCGCGTTCCACCACGATGCCGGTGGGCGGGCCCTTGAACGTCTTCACATAGGCCACCGGCAGGCGCATGTCCTCCAGCCGCGCGGCCTTCAGCGGCTTGAACGAGAACACGTTGCCGATGATGCTCGCGGTCAGGTTGGCGATCGAGCCCGGCTCGAACAGGATCAGGTCGTAGGCGATCCAGACGAAGTATTCGCCCGGCCGGTTCGGCACCGGCTCGATCCTGTAGGCCTTGGCGCGATACTGGTCGCAGGCGGTCAGCCGGTCGGTCCAGACCACGGTCCAGGTCGCGGTCGAGCTTTCGCCGGCCACCGCCGCCGCCGCCTCGACCGGGTCCACCCCCTCCTGCGGCGTGATGCGGAACAGCGCCAGGATGTCGGTGTCCTTGGGTTCGTAGTCGCCGTCCCAATAGCCCATCTGGGCGTATTTCAGCACCCCGGCGCGGTAGCGCTCGGCCCCCTTCAGGGCTGTCGTCTTCTGGTCGTTCATGCTGTCCTCCTCTTCTGGGTCAGGCGGCGCGGGCCGCGGCGGGCTTGGGGTCGAGCGTGCCCGCGGCATAGCGGCGGGCCATCTCGCTCATCGGGATCGGCTTGATCCGGCTTGCCTGGCCGGCGGTGCCGAAGGCCTCGAAGCGGTCGCGGCACACCGCCGCCATCGCGTCCATCGCGGGCTTGAGGAACTTGCGCGGATCGAACTCGTCGCGCTTCTGGTGGGCCACCCGGCGGAACTCGGCCGTGGCAGCCAGCCGCAGGTCGGTGTCGATGTTGATCTTGCGCACGCCGTGGCGGATGCCGCGCACGATCTCCTCGACCGGGACGCCCCAGGTCTCGCGCATCTCGCCGCCGTTGGCGTTGAAGACGCGCTGCCATTCCTCGGGCACCGAGGACGAGCCGTGCATCACCAGATGCGTGTCGGGCAGCCGGGCGTGCAGCCGCTCGATCACGTCCATCGCCAGCACCTCGCCGGTGGGCTTGCGGGTGAACTTGTAGGCGCCGTGGCTGGTGCCGATCGCCACCGCCAGCGCGTCCACATGGGTCTCGGCGACGAAACGCGCGGCCTCGTCGGGGTCGGTCAGCAGCATCGAGCGGTCGAGCCTGCCCTCGAAGCCGTGGCCGTCCTCGGCCTCGCCATGCCCGGTCTCGAGACTGCCGAGGCAGCCGAGCTCGCCCTCGACCGAGACGCCGACCAGATGCGCAAGCCGCGCCACCTCGGCGGTGATGGCGACGTTGTAGGCATAGTCGGCCGGGGTCTTGCCGTCCGCCTGCAGCGAGCCGTCCATCATCACGCTGGTGAAGCCGTGCTGGATGGCCGACAGGCAGGTGGCCACCGTGTCGCCGTGGTCCTGGTGGATGCAGATCGGGATCTCGGGGTAGATCGCCTCGAGCGCCTCCATCATCTTGGCCAGCATGATGTCGCGGGCGTAAGCCCGGGCGCCGCGGCTGGCCTGGATGATCACCGGCGCGTCGGTGGCGCGCGCCGCCTCGAGGATCGCGAGGCCCTGCTCCATGTTGTTGATGTTGAACGCGGGCACGCCATAGCCGTGTTCGGCCGCGTGGTCGAGCAGCTGGCGAAGGGTGATGCGGGCCATGGGGGGGTCTCCGGTCGGTTTCAGGGTTGGCGGACAAGCGCGCGGGCAGCATCGGCGACCGCGGCGGCGGTGATGCCGAAATGGCGGTAGAGGTCGGCGGCGGGGGCCGAGGCGCCGAAGCCCGCCATGCCGACGAAGGCCGAGCGGTCGCCCAGCAGCCCCTCCCAGCCCTGGCGCACCGCCGCCTCGACGCCGACCCGGGGCGCGCTGCCCAGCACCGCGGCACGCCAATCCTCGGGCTGGGCCGCGAACAGCTCCCAGCAGGGGGCCGAGACGACGGCGGCGCGGATGCCTTCGGCCGCAAGCAGGTCGGCCGCGGCCAGGGCGATCTCCACCTCCGATCCGGTGGCGATCAGCGTCGCGTCGCGCGGCCCTTCCGCCTCGCGCAGCACATAGGCGCCGCGGGCGGTCAGGTTCAGGCCGGCCTCGCGGCGCAGCGTGGGCAGCGCCTGCCGCGACAGCGCCAGCACCGAGGGCGTGGCGGGCTGCGCCAGCGCGCACTCCCAGGCCTCGGCGGTCTCGACCGCGTCGCAGGGGCGGAACACCAGAAGGTTCGGCATCGCCCGCAGGCTGGCCAGCGTCTCGACGGGCTGGTGCGTGGGCCCGTCCTCGCCCAGGCCGATCGAGTCGTGCGTCATCACATAGATCACGCGCAGCCCCATCAGCGCCGACAGCCGCATCGCCGGGCGGGCATAGTCGGCGAACACGAGGAAGGTGCCGCCGTAGGGCACGAAGCCGCCGTGCAGCGCGATGCCGTTCAGCGCCGCCGCCATCCCGTGCTCGCGCACGCCGAAGTGGATGTAGCTGCCGCGATAGTCGCCCGCGGCCACGGGCATCTGCCCCTTGGCCTTGGTCAGGTTCGACCCGGTCAGGTCGGCCGAGCCGCCCACGAGGCCGGGCAGCACCGGCGCGAGGGCGTCCAACGCCATCTCGGAGGCCTTGCGCGTGGCGACCTTGGGGCGCGATGCGGCCACAACCGCCCGGTGCGCCGACAGCGCGGCCCGCGCCGCGGCCAGGTCGGGCCCGGCCTGCGCGGCCTCGAAGGCCGCGCGCAGGTCCGAGGCGGCCAGGCGCGCCGCCCAGGCCGCCCGCGCCGCCGCGCCGCGGGCGGCGATGCGCCGGCCTTCGGCGCGCGCGGCCTCGGGCACGGCGAAGGGCGGCAGCGTCCAGCCCGCCGCGGCGCGCGCCCGGGCGATCTCGTCCGCGCCCAGCGGGGCCCCGTGCACATGGTGGCTGCCCTGCATCGTCGGCGCGCCCCGGCCGATGATCGTGCGGCAGGCGATGACCGAAGGGCGCGGGTCGCCCATGGCCGCCGCGATGGCCGCCGCCACCGCCGCGCGGTCGTGCCCGTCCACCCGCGCCGTGTGCCAGCCCGCCGCGGCGAAGCGCGCCAGCTGGTCGGTCGAGGTGGACAGCGCCGTGCTGCCGTCGATGGTGATGGTGTTGTCGTCCCACAGCACCGTCAGCCGGCCAAGCCGCAGGTGCCCGGCAAGGTCGATGGCCTCGTGGCTGATCCCCTCCATCAGGCAGCCGTCGCCCGCGATCACCCAGGTGCGGTGGTCCACCAGGTCGTCGCCGAAGCGCGCGTTGGCCATCCGCTCGGCCAGCGCCATGCCCACCGCCGTGGCGATGCCCTGCCCGAGCGGGCCCGTCGTCGTCTCGACCCCCAGCGCATGGCCGTATTCGGGATGCCCGGCGGTGCGGCTGCCGAGCTGGCGGAAGGCGCGCAGCTGGTCGGCGCCCATGTCGGCATAGCCGAGCAGATGGTTGAGCGCATAGAGCAGCATCGAGCCGTGGCCGGCCGACAGCACGAAGCGGTCGCGGTCGGGCCAGGCGGGATCGGCCGGGTCGAGCGTGACGAAACGGCCGAACAGCACCGCCGCCGCGTCGGCCATGCCCATCGGCATGCCCGGATGGCCGGAATTGGCAGCCTGCACGGCATCCATGGCCAGAAACCGGATGCAGTCGGCCAACACCGCCTCGCCCGCGGGCGGCGGCATCGAAGAATGGTTCATGGGGGGCCTCCCTCAGGCGCGGCGGGCGGTATCGACCAGCCTCAGGATCATCGGGGTCAGGATCAGTTGCATCGCAAGGTCGAGCTTGCCGCCGGGAATGACGATCGAGTTGGCGCGCGACATCCAGCTGTCGTGGATCATCGAGGTCAGATAGGGAAAATCGATCCCCCGCGGATTCTTGAAGCGGATCACCACCAGGCTTTCGTCGGCGGTGGGGATCCAGCGCGCGATGAAGGGGTTCGAGGTGTCGACCACCGGCACGCGCTGGAAATTGATGTCGGTCTCCGAGAACTGCGGGCAGATGCAGTGCACATAGGCATACATCCGGCGCAGGATGACATCGGTCACCGCCTCGGTGGAATAGCCGCGCTGCGCGCGGTCGCGGTGGATCTTCTGGATCCATTCGAGGTTGATGACCGGCACCACGCCGATCTTGAGGTCCACCTGGTCGGCGATGCGGATGTCGGGGGTGCGGACGGCGCCGTGCAGCCCTTCGTAGAACAGAAGGTCGCTCGGGCCCTCGAAGTCCGCCCAGTCGGTGAAGTGCCCCGGGGGAACGCCGTATTTCTCGGCCTCCTGCGCGTCGTGGACGTAATGGCGCGTCCGGCCGCGGCCGGTCTCGCCATAGGTGCGGAAGACCCGCTCGAGCTCGTGCAGCTCGTTGGCCTCATAGCTGAAATGGCTGAACCCGAGGTCGCCCTGGGCCTGCCGCCGCTCGAGCTCGGCCTTCATGTCGGCGCGGTTGAAGCGGTGAAAGGCGTCGCCCTCGATCGAGACCGAGCGGATTCCCTCGCGCCGGAAGATCTGGTCGAAGGTGTTCTTGACGGTCGTCGTCCCGGCGCCGGAGCTTCCGGTGACGGCGATGATCGGATGCTTGCGGCTCATCTCGGGCTCTCCACGCTGAACAGGCCACGCTTGCCGAACAGCGGCGAGACCTCGCTGTCGGGCAGGTCGTGATAGGCGGCGACGCGGGCGACCTTCTCGGCCGAGCCGAAGACGAAGGGCGTGCGCGCGTGCAGGCTGTCGGGCAGCTTGTCGAGGATGCGGTCGCGCCCGTCGGTGGCGGCGCCCCCCGCCTGCTCGATCAGCAGGGCGACGGGGGCGCATTCGTAGACCATGCGCAGCCGCCCGCGCTCGTAGCCGCGACGCTTGTCGGCGGGGTAGAGGAAGATGCCGCCGCGGATCAGGATGCGGTGCGTCTCGGCCACCAGCGAGGCTACCCAGCGCATGTTGAAGTTGCGCCCGCGCGGCCCCTCCTCGCCCGCGACGAGGTCGTCCACATAGGCCCGGATCGGCCGCGGCCAGAAGCGATAGTTCGAGGCGTTGATGGCGAACTCCGAGGCCGCGGGCGCCACGAGCAGCCCGTCGGCGATGCGCAGGAAGGTCCCCGTGTCGGGGTCGAGCAGGAAGGCCTGCACGCCCGCGCCCAGCGTCAGCATCAGCACCGTCTGCGGCCCGTAGATCACATAGCCCGCCGCAAGCTGCTCGGTCCCCGGACGCAGGAAGGTCGCCGCCCCGTCCTCGCGCGCGGGGCGGATGGAAAAGATCGTGCCGATCGACACGTTGGTGTCGATGTTGGACGACCCGTCGAGCGGGTCGATCGCCACGGCCAGCGGCGCGCCGGGGGTCAGCGCCACGACATCGTCGGCCTCCTCGCTCGCAAGCCAGCGCACCGGCGCTGCGCGCAGCGCCTCGGTAAAGGCGCGGTCGGCGATCACGTCGAGCGCCTTCTGCGCATCGCCGTCCGCGTTGGCGCCGATCTCGCGGCCGAGCGCCCCTTCGAGCGGCCCGCGCGCGATCCGCCGCGCCAGCCCGGCCGCGACCGCAGCGATCGCCCCGACCGTCGCCGCAAGGTCGGGGCCGGCCGCCGAGGCCAATACCGCGCCAAGCTCCTGATGGTCCTCCATGCGTCTCCCCCGCTTTGCCCGAGAGCCGGCGGCAGACTGCCCATCGGTTGGGCAAAAAATAAATTGAAAAAATTCTTCGCTGCGTTAAGGAAAGCTATGCTTCACTTCGATGCGGTCACTCTCAAGCAGCTTCGCGCCCTGGCCACGGTGCTGTCCGAAGGCGGGGTGACGGCGGCGGCGAACCGGCTGGGCCTGACCCCGCCGGCCATCTCGACCCAGCTTCGCACGCTCGAGGCCAACATCGGCGGGCCGGTGCTGCACCGTGCCGAGGGCGGGCGGATGACCCCCACGGCCGAGGGGCTGGAACTGCTGGCCGCCGCCCGCCGGATAACCGCCGCGCTCGACGATTGCCGAAGGCACATCAACGCGTTGCGGTCCGGTCTTCAGGGACTGGTCACGCTGGGCGTGGTCAGCACCGGGAAGTATTTCGCGCCCCGGATCGTCGCCCTGGCGCGCCGCCTGCTGCCGGGCATCGAGATCGTGCTGCGCATCGGCAACCGCGAGGAGATGCACGCCGCGCTCGAGGACGGCGAAATCGACCTCGCCGTGATGGGCCGCCCGCCGCGGACGCTGATCGGCAACGCGCTGCTCTTGGGCCCGCATCCGCATGTGATGATCGCGCCCCCCGACCACCCGCTGGCCGGCACCCGCGACGCAGCGCCGCAGGCGATCCTGGCCGAGACCTTCCTGATGCGCGAACCCGGTTCGGGCACCCGGCTGCTGGCCGAGCAGTTCCTCGACCAGATCGGCGGCGGGCAGGGGTATCGCACGCTCGAGCTCGGCACCAACGAGACGATCAAGCAGGGGGTCATCGCGGGGCTGGGCCTTGCCGTCATCTCGGGCCACACGGTGGTGGCCGAGCTCGAGACCGGGCGCCTCGCCCTCGTCGGCGCCGCCGGCCTGCCGATCCAGCGCCACTGGTTCGTCGTGATGCCGCAGGGCCGGCCGCGCTCGGCGGCCTGCGCGGTCGTGGCGCAGTTCCTGACCGAGCAGCGGGACGGCTACCTGCCGCGCTTCGACTGGCGGCCCACCGGGGGCGGCGGAGGTTGACGCCCCCGCCCCGCCGGGGCGGCCGGGCGGCCGGGGGCCTGGTCGAGGATGGCCGTCAGGGCCGCCGCATCGGCCGCATCGCACGCCGCGGTCGGGTGGCTTTCGCTGTCGAACACCGCGATCAGCACGCCCCCGGCACCGCCGACGGGCAGCGCGATCTCGCGGCGGGTCGAGGGCGTACGGGCGATGTGCCCCGGTCAGGCCGCGACAGCGGGGGCTGGCGGCCCCGTCCCCGTCCGCGCCGCCGCGCCGCAGACCGCGCGGCAGACGGGATCGTCGGGCAGCCATGCCCGCCCCGCCGGGGGCCCACCTTCGGAAGCCCGGGCGCCGCGACCAGGCCGAAGCCGCTGTCGCGGACGCGGTCGCGGGACTGATGCGCCGCGCAGGCCGCCGTGGCCATCAGGGCGATGGCGTCCGGGCAGGACCCCGCGCGCCGACGCGGCGGCCCGCGACGATCGCCGGGCTCGACCGGCGACCGACGCCCGACCGAATCGCAACGCGGGCGAGCGACCGCGCCCTTCGCGCGGTGGCGCCGGGCCGTATCGGCCTGAGGGGTCCAGCCCGACAACGGACCGCGGGACATCCCCGGCCGCCCCGGCAGATGCGTCCGGGCCGGACCGGGGCCTGGGCGAGAAGCCTCGAACGCCGTTCGGCGCGCCGTCAAGGGGCTCGAGGCGCCGGGCGGCAGGCTGGCTTGCCGAAGCATCTCCGTGCAGCAAGCAGCGCCAAGCCGTCCTGCGCCCCGCGCAGCACCTGCGCGACCTCGGCGGGGGGCCTATGCGGTCCCGTGCGCCAGCCCTCTTCCGCGAAACCTCGCGCCGGGGCCCGGAACCGCCCCGGACCCCGGCCGCCTTGGCCCGGGTCTCTCGCCCCCGATCGGGACGCGACCGCCCTGCGCGGCGCCTCGCCCCCCATCGCAGCCTCGGACGCAGGTCCGGGCCGGTCAACCGCCCCGTCGCCATGGATCGGCCCGACCTTGGCTGCCGATGCACCGCCGCGTCCACGCGCAACCGGCCCGCCGGTCCCGCGGCCCTGCCGCCCGGTCAGCCGGCGGAACTGGGCGCGGGTCGCGCGCCGGTCGCAGGTGCGCCGGTGCGTTGCTGGAACCGTCCGATCGCGGCCTCGGTGCGCGGGCCGGGGATGCCGGCGATCCGCGCCCGGTAGCGGCCGAGGGCGGCCAGCGGCGCAAGCCGCAGCGGCGGCCTCGGGCAGAGGCGCAAGCCGCAGCGCCGGGCCCGCGCCGCGCGGCCCGGGCCGCCAGAGTGACGCCGGGGTGGCCGGGGCCGGGCAGGGGCAGATGGTGTGACAGGGTCGGGCTGGTTTGCCCTATCGGACCGCCGGTCGGGCGGGGTCGTGTGTGCGCGCGGCCTTCCGGCCGTGCTTGCCGCCGGGTGCCTTGTGGTCGAGGCGCAGGTGCCCGACGCGCGGGGCGGCACCCTCCGTCTGCTCGACTACCGGGACAGCCGGGGCTGGGCCCGGACCCTGACGCTCGAGCTTTCCGCCGATGGAACCGTCACCCTCCACCAGCGGCAGGGCACGCGGGCCGAGGCCTTCGCCCTGCCCGGCGGGCTGCGGGGCTGCCCGGGCGAGGTTCGGCTGAGCTTTTCGTGGGACGCGCCGGGGCGGCGCTGCCGGCTGGCGGCCGGCCAGCCCGATGCCGGCTGCTGGCGCCGTGCCGAGGGGCGCAACCCGCTGCCGCTGATGGCCGAGGAGGCCGAGGCGATCGCCTGCCGTTCCGAACTGGCCAAGGCCCATCCCGCACTGACCTGGCACTGGCCAGCGCCCATCCCGCGCTGACGTGGCTCGGCCTCGCCGCCGGCGCGGCACCCGAAGTGGCCGACTGGGACGGCCCGTGCCTTGGTGCCGAAACCCCGTTGGCAACCCCGCGGGGCCTGCGCCCGGCCGGATCGCTGCGCCCGGGCGATGCGGTGATGACACCGGGCGGACCGCGGCGGCTGGCGACCGTCCTGCCGCTCGAACTGCCGATGCTGGGGTCCGCCGCCCCTGTGCGGCTGTGCGCCCCCTCGCTGGTGCAGGGCGACGATGTGCGCACCGGCCCGCTGCAGCGCCTTCTGATCGAGGGCAGCGACCCCGAATATCTGCTCGGCGAGGCGCGGGTGCTGGCCGAGGCACGCTGGCTGGTCGACGGACGCCGTGCCCTGCGCGAACAGCGCGCGGCCGCGCTGCCCTGCGTCGTTCTCGCGCTCGAGGCGCCGGGGCTGATCTTCGGCGACGGTGCCGCCTACGAGGCCACCGGCCCTTAGGGCGCGCCGGCACCGATCCCGGCGCTTCGGCAAGAGGAAGTGCTAGCGCGGCTGGCGCAGCGCGACCTGCTCGCCCCGCGCCGCGGCGGCTGATCGCCGCCGGACCCGACGATCAATTGTCCTCGTCCTCGTCGTCCTCGTCCCCCTCGTCGTCCTCGTCGTCCTCGTCGTCCTCGTCGTCCTCGTCCTCGTCCCCGTCGTCCTTGTCCTCGTCCTCGTCCCCGTCGTCGTCGTCCCCGTCGTCGTCGTCCTCGACGTCGTCTTCGTCCTCGTCCCCGTCCTCGTCGTCGCCTTCCTCCTCGTCGAAGAAGGGCGTCATCTGCGCCACGACGACCGCGTTCTCGTCAAGCGCCCGGACCATCAAGGCCCGTTCCTCGGCGCCCACGGCTTCGCCTGCCGCCAGCCGGTCGTCGAGCGTGCCGTAGCCCGTCACTTCCAGCGGCGCGAGGTCGCCCCGGCGCAGGATCGCCACGGTCTCGCGCACCGCCTCGTCCTCGTCCACCCCGGCGGCGTAGCACAGCAGCCCCGCGCCGGCCGCCCCCTTGGGCAGCCCGTCGCCGGCCTTGCGCCCCACCTCCACCATCAGCGTATAGACCTTCTGAACCGCCATCTGAGCACCCCTGCCGCCTAACCGGTCGTCGCCGCGCCGCTCGGGCATCCCGCCGACCCGACCCATGAATGCCATACTGCACCGAACCCGTCACGGTAAAATCCTCCGAAGCGCGCGGCCGGGTGCGACACTTCCGCCTGTCGGCTAGGCCCCGCTCGCCATGACGCGCGCCCGCACCTCGTCGGCCAGCGCCGCGACCTCGGCGGCCGCGGGCCCGCCCCGCGCTGTCTCGGCCGCAGCCATCCCGAGACCGAAGCTTTCGGCATACAGCACGCGGTCGGCCAGCCGCGCCGCCGCCACGCCGTCGCCGAGTCGCGAGGCCAGCGCGGCCACCTCTGCCGCCAGCCGGGTGCCCGCCTTGGCCCGGACGAGCACGATCAGCGCCGCCCTCCCCTCGCGCCGGCAGAGATCGAGCACCCCCTCGGTCGCCCAGAGGTCGACGTGGCTGGTCGCCACCGGCACCAGCACGAGGTCGGCCACGCGCAGCGCCGGGCGCAGGTCGGCATCCGCCTTGGGCGGGGTATCGACGATCACAAGATCGACCGCGCGGCGCAGCTTCTCGCATTCGTAGGCCACGCCCCAGGCCGAGGCGGTGGCAAGCTCCATCCCCGCCCCGCCGGGCCGGTCGCGCCGGGCCATGAACCAGCGGCCGAGGCTGCCCTGCGGATCGGTGTCGAGCAGCGCCACGCGCAGCCCCGCCTGCGCCCAGGCCACCGCGAGGTTGGCGGCGAGTGTCGTCTTGCCCGATCCGCCCTTCTGCTGCGCGATGGTGATCACCCGGCCCGCCATGCCCGCCCCCAGCCCATGCCGCAGCGCAGCATGACACGGATGGGGCGGCGGCGCGAGGGGGCTGTCACCCCGCGGCGGAAGCGAAGATCGCGTCGATCATCGCCTGGTTGCCCTTCGAGAACTCCAGCGGGCAGGCGAAGGGGGCGCCCGAGCGGGCTGCGCGGCCGAAGGCCTCGATCATCAGCCGATACTGATCGACATGGGGAAAGCTCTCGATCACCCGCGTGCCGTCCTTCCGCCGCAGCTCGATCTGCGGCACGCCGTAGACCCCGGCGCTGAAGGCGGCGGGCAGGCGTAGCCATCCCTCGGTGCCGTGAAACAGCATCTCCTGCCGCTGGGCCATCCGCATCGAGACGTAGAAGTCCATGGTGAAGCAAGGGAAATCCGCCCAGACCCGGGCGAACGCATCGACGCCGTTCTCCCAGCGGATGTCGGCGCGCAGCCGTTCGGGCTCGGCGCCGGTGGCGAAGCGGGCGGTGATGGCGGGATAGACGCCGATGTCGCGCAGGGCGCCGCCCCCGGTCTCGGGCCGGTTGCGGATGTTGCCGGGGTCGGCCGAATTGTCGTAGGTGAAACTGCCCTCGACGTGGACGAGCCGGCCGATGGCGCCCTCGGCCAGCATCTCGCGCACCCGCGGCCATTGCGGATGATGGACGACCATGAAGGCCTCGGCCGCCAGCCGCCCCGACGCATCGCGCGCGGCGATCAGCCGGTCGACCTCGTCCGCGCGCATCGCGATGGGCTTCTCGCACAGGACATGCTTGCCGGCGGCAAGGCACTTCTCGGTCCACTCGACGTGCAAGTGATTCGGCAGCGGGATGTAGACCGCGTCGATCCCGGGGTCGGCCAGCAGCGCCGCATAGCCCTGCACCACCCGCAGGCCCGGATAGCGCGCCAGAAGCGCGGGCAGCCGGGCCGAGCTGCCCGAGGTCGCCACCGCGGCCAGCACCGCCCCCTCGGCCATGTGGATGGCGGGGGCGACCGCCGTCTCGGCGATCTTGGCCGCCCCCAGAATGCCCCAGCGCAGTGCCTCGGTCATCGCCGTCCCCCCGGTTGCTGCGTTGCCAGCCTAGGGGAGGTGCGCGGCAGACGGAAGGCCCGGCGCGCGGGGCCGCTCCGACCCGCGGCGGGATCAGCCGCCCCCCGCCGTTTCCGCCGCGACCGGATCGACCCCGGCAGCCCCGCCGCGCGCCCGGCCGCCGCCGGAGGGTCCCGATCACCGGCCCGCAAGATGGGGGGACCAAAGCGGTCGCGCGGCCCGGCCAGACCGCGGCAGAGAGGGCGGCGGCGGTGCCCCGGGGGCGGCCGCCGGCAGGGATCGCGCCGCGCGCGCACGGCCGGGGTCCGGACGCAGGGCGATGCGGCGGACGCGCATGCTTCGACCGCGCCTTCCCCGACGGGGTTGCGTTGCCCGCCGCACGACCGGTCGGTGGCTGCGGCGTTGCACCGTCGCCCGCGCCGCGGCACGGACCGACCGTTCACCAAGGTGCAACGCCCCCCCTGGCCGCGAAGGCAGTCGGCGCCCGGGTCTGGCACATGCCTGCCCCGTGTCCGGGTGCGGTCATCGCGGCGGGCCCGCTCGCCTTCAGCCCGCAGGACTGCGCCTGCGGTCTGCGTCCGGCGGGACAGGCTTCAAGCCGGCCGCCAGGGACGCTAGATGCGCACGGCCGGGGCGGCGCTGGGGTCGACAAGCTCGAAGGTCTGGCCCCAGGGGGCGACGATGTAGACCCAGCGCATCCCCGCAAACCCGGGCCGGACCGACGTGTTGATGCCGCTGCACGCGCTTGCCCCGGCCGCCACCGCCCGGGCCAGCGCCGCCTCGAGGTCGGGCACGGCAAGGGCGACATGGGTGCCGCCGTCGTTCCAGGGCCGGGTGGCGGGGGCGACGTCGCCGAAGGCGAACAGCTCGACGAACCCGCCGCCCGCGCGCAAGAGCGCCAGGCCATCCATCCGCGACCCCTCGGGCAGGTTCAGCCGGGCGGCGGCGGCGGCGTCGAGGACGCCGGCGCCCTCGCTGCGGAATGCCAGCGTGCAGCCGAGCCCGTCGGTCAGAAAGCGCACGGCGGCGTCGAGGTCGGGCACGGTCAGGGCAAGATGGTGAAAGGCTGCGGACATGGCGTTGGTCCCTCTCTGGGGTCCCTCTCTGGCCCCGCGGGCGGCGCGCGGATGGTGCCGGGGCGGAAACCCTTGCAGCGCTATCCAGCGCGCCGGGTTCTGTCCAGTCCGGTCGCTTGTCCTTCGGGGGCGCGGGGCCCGGGCGGCCGGCGCCTTCGGTGCAGGCCCGACGTCGGACGGACGGCAAAGGTGCAGCCGGCGTCCGCCGTTCCGGCGTGGCGGCGGGCACAGGGCGGCGGCCCGGCAGCGCTGCGGGCTTCACCCGGGGCGCGCAGATGCCGGCGACGCGCAGTTGCGGCGACGGAACGAGACCGACACCCCGCTTCGCCGGCCTGCACCGCCGCCCGGTGGCGGCGCCTGACCGCCGGCGCCGGCCGGGGCGCGCCCGGTATCCTTTGCCTGCACGGCGGCGCGCCGACGGCCCCGTGCCGCATGGCCGAAGTGCGCTCGGCCGAGCGGCAGCGGCCGGGTCCGAAGGCACCCTTGGCGTCATGCGCCGCGCTGCCGGGGCGCGAGGGATCCGGCGCGGGAGCTCTGGGCCGACGCGGAAACCCCGGGGCGCGGCGGACATGCCGGCGTGGCGATGGCCCGCAGGCATGCCGGCGCGACACGGCGGATGCCGCGCGCATGATCGGTCGCCGGACGCCGGCACGGTCGAAGCCGGCTCGGCCCGAGGGGCTGAGGCGGGAAGGGATGCGCCCTTGACCCTTACCCGGGAAAAACCTATGCGTCCCATGGTGCGGGCGGGTTGGCGGAGAGGTTACGCAGCGGATTGCAAATCCGTGTAGACCGGTTCGATTCCGGTACCCGCCTCCACGTCCTCGGGTCGGTCGCGCGGTTGCGACGCGCCCGTTCCCCTTGCGGCAGGAAGCTGGGGCGTCGCCTGCCCCCGGGTCACGAAAGCGCTGGTCGCCTTCGGTGTCGCCCAGGCGGACGACGGCGGCCAGGCTGGGCCGAACAGGCCGGTGCGGCCGTGCACCGCGGGCCCCGGCCCGGCCGCCCGGGTCTCGAGTGGCCGTGCCTTCGCAACCAGGTCCGGGCCCACCGGGTCGTGGCGGCTTCGGTCGCGGAACCTGCGGAAACCGCAGCGACCGGAAGCAGATGGA
Organism: uncultured Paracoccaceae bacterium; assembly: GCA_937983405.1. Classification (GTDB taxonomy): domain Bacteria; phylum Pseudomonadota; class Alphaproteobacteria; order Rhodobacterales; family Rhodobacteraceae; genus JAHDXW01. The sequence goes on along the minus strand of CALJZN010000100.1, from coordinate 6,834 downwards.
CCAGGCAAGGCGCGGCGGGACCGATCCGGGCCACGTCCGGCGCGGCAGGGCCGAGGCTGTAGGCCCGAGGCCGTTCGGCCGCTCATCACCGCGCGCGATGGGAAGGGCATCATCGGCGCGGCACGGGCGCAACGGCAGACGCAGCACCTGGCGCAACGCGGACCGAGAGACAGCGCGCACGCGCTGGCGATCCGGGCCCGATGGGTCTGCGGACGTGAAGCTTGGGCCGTCACCGCCTTCCCCCGCCGCCTCGCAGCTGGCGCAGCTTCGCCGCCGCCGCCATCCCCTCCCCCCCGGCGCCTTCGACCGGCCCGACCGCGCCCGCGCTGGCGCAACCGATCGCCGCCGTCCCGGGCGAGCAGGCCAGGGTCCGGCCGCTTTCGGACCGTTCTGCCGGGGTCGTGGCCCGCGGCCGGACGGCCGCCCGGGACGATCCGGATGCCGCCTACCGCCGCGGCAAGGCTCGGCGCGCCCGGCACGGTCGGGCCCTGCCCGCCGCCGGGCCGCCCGTGCCGATGCCGCAAAGGCGCGCAACGACCCTTCGGAAACCGTATCGCGCCCCGTTCAGGAGAGCCCGATATCGTCGATCAGGGTCGCGGGAACGGCGACACCCTGCACGAGGATCGTCTCGCCGCCCGGGAAGGCGAACAGCACGCCCCCGGCCACGGGCGCCGCGAACTGCGCCACCACCTGCGCCGCGGTCAGTCCGCCGCCCCACAACGCCTGGTTCAGCACCAGGCGATCCACGTTATCCTCGAAATCGGCGACGGTGTTGCCCCCGCTGCCGGGGGCGAAGAGAAAGCTGTCCGCGCCGGTGCCGCCGAACAGCACGTCGTTGCCGGCTCCGCCATCGAGGGTGTCGTTGCCCGCTCCGCCGCGCAGGGTGTCGCTGCCGGGGCCGCCGAAAAGCAGGTCGTTGCCGCCGTCGCCCGACAGCAGGTCGCGCCCCTCGTCGCCCCGGATGTGGTCTGCCTGCGCCCCGCCGCGCAGCGTGTCGTCGCCGGTGCCGCCATGGATGCTGTCGCGCCCGGCCCCGCCCGCGGCGCGGTCGTTGGCGCTGCCGCCGAAGATGAGGTCGTTGCCGTCGCCGCCGAGAAGGCTGTCGTTGAACGACCCGCCGTCGAGCGTGTCGTCGCCGACGCCGCCTTCGAGCGTGTCGCGCCCCGATCCGCCGAGGAGCGAATCGTCGCCGGCGCCGCCTTCGAGGCTGTCGTCGCCCCCGAGGCCCGCGAGCGTGTCGTTGCCGCGCATGCCGACGAGGTGGTTGCCAAGCCCGTTGCCGGTGACGCTGTCGTGGCCGTCGCCGGTCACCGCGTTCTCGAAGCGGTCGGCGCCGGCCGCCATCCGCGCCCAGAACGCCCCGTCCACCCGAAGCTGCCCGCCCGCGGCAAGGTTCAGCGTCACGTTGCCCGCGATGGCGGCGAGGTTCAGCCAGTCGGTCCCGCCGTCGGGGTCGGTCAGCGTGCGGCGGTCGGGCTCGGCCGCGGCAAGGGTGGGGAAGTCGGCGGTGAAGTGATAGGTGTCGTCGGCGCTGGCCGCCCCGCCGTGGAAGGTGAGCGTGGCGGCCGACAGGATGCCCGTATCGCCCGCGAGGTTGTCGACGATCCGCACGCTCCAGGTGCCGAGGCTCGAATAGCCGCGCAGACCGTCGACGCAGAAGGTCCAGGTCAAGCTGCCCGAGCCGACGAACTCATACCCGTCGTTGGTGAAGAACAGCGGCAACGCCTTGCCGTCCGGCGCGACGAGGAAGATGTCGAGGTCCACGAAGGCGCTGTGCGTCAGCGAGAGGGTGACGTAGACGCTGTCGATCTCGATGTCCGCGGCCACGGCCAGCGCAAGCGTGGTCGTCCCGACCGAGCGGGAGCCGGCGGGAATGCGCAGGCCGCCCCCGCTGTAGGAAACGCTGTGGACGACCTCGTTGGCCGAGGTCTCGGCCGGCCCGAACAGCGACCAGACCTCGGCCATGCGCACCGCGGCGAAGGCATCGACCATCCCGTAGCCGTAGGAGAGATGATAGGCGTGCCCGCCGCCGTTCCAGGTGCCGAGCGTGCCGAGCGAGGCCCAGGGGCCGACCTCGTGCCCCATCGGCGGCCCGCCGAAGGGCGAGCCGGTGAGCGCCGCCGAGCTGGCGAGGATGTCCTGCACATCGCGCCAGCCGAGCCCCGGATTGGCCTGCAGCATCAGCGCCACCACGCCCGACACCACCGGCGTGGCCGCCGAGGTGCCGCCGAACTGCGAGGTGTAGGCCGTCGGCAGCGGATCGGAGTCGCCCGTGCGGTTGTAGCCGGCGTTGCCCACGAGGTCGGCGGTGACCTCGGCCGCGGGCGCGGCGATCAGGATGTTGGCGCCGAAGTTGGAATAGTAGGTGACATGACCCGCGTCATCGGTCGCCGCCACCGAGACGGTATGGCGCGAGACCGAGATGCCCTCGCCCTGCGCGTTGAGCCCGTCGTTGCCCGCCGCCTGCACGATCACCGTGCCGAGGCCGCCGCGCCCCGTCGCCGCGGCCGTGGCAAAGACGGCGGCGGCCTGAGCGTCGAACGCGCCCGGCATGTCGAGGCTCGTGTCGGCCGAGAAGTCGGGCATCGAGCCCCAGCTGTTCGACATCACGTCGAAATGCGCGGCCCAGGCGAGCGAGGCGATCGCGATCGCCTCGCTGCGATACTGGGTGTCGGAGAGGAAGTTGACGCCGGTGATGCGCGCGCCATGCGCCACGCCGACAACGCCCACCCCGTTCGCCGGCGCCGCGATCAGCCCGGCCACCGCCGTGCCGTGCGCGTCGCCGGACGCCAGCGGCGTCGGGTCGAAGGGCACCCCGCCGTAGCGGAAGTGCTTGCTTGCGTCGTAGTTGGCGGCGAGGTCGGGATGGGTCGTCTGGACGCCGTCATCGACGACATAGACCGATACGCCGGCACCGGTGTAGTCGTCCCAGATGCGTTCGATGTCGCCGATCAGGGCGAAGTGCCATTGCTGGGCATAAAGCGGGTCGGTCGGGGTCACGGGGTCACTCGTCGGTTGATGAAGGCGTCTCGGCGGGGCGGAAGGTTTCGACCCGGAAGCTGCGCCCCTGCATGCAGGGCGAACGGGGCTGCCAGCGCCCCGACAGCACGACGCGGCCCGCCCCCTCGGGCGGCGCCTCGCCCGTTAGGCTGACAAGCTCGCCGTCGTCAAGCCGGAACTGCGGGCAGACCACGCCGCGCCCGGCGGGCGTGCCCGCGATCTCGATCGGCTCGGCCGCGCTCACGGCCGGCCCCCAGGGCGTGGCAAGGCCGACAGCAAGCGCGATGCACGCCGCCGCTGCGCGTCGCCGGGTCGTTCGCTGCATGGTCGGCCTCGCATCCGCTGCGCGTCCCGCCTTTCCCGTTTGGGTTGTTATCATACCGCGGCCGTGCGACAAACAGGTTGCCGCGCGCGGGCGGGGCCAGCGGCCGGTCGCCGCAGGGGCGCGGCCGCGGACCGGATGAACTCGAGAGCGCTGACCGCCGCGCCGGGGTTTGCGATGCCCTCGACCGGGATCGTCTCGCCCCCCGCGAAGGTACGCAGGACGCCGCCTGCAACGGGGGCGGCGAACTGCGCCACCACCTGCGCCGCGGTCAGTCCGCCGCTCCGCAGATCCTCGTTCAGCCGCCGCCGGTCGACGTCGTCCTCGAAGTCGGTGATCACGGCCGCACCGTCGCCGAAGCGGCCGACGAAGACATCCGCGCCCGAGCCGCCGCGCCGCCGGTCGTCGCCCGCGCCGCCGTCAAGCGCATCGTTGCCGCCGCCGCCGTGGCGGGGGTCGGCCCCGCTGCCGCCGAAAGGCCGGTCGTCGCGCTCGGCGGCCCGGACCAGATCGGCGCCCGCGCTGGCGGTGAAGGTTGCCATGGGGGTCCCGCCGTGCCGTCTGTCCTGCCACCGTCGCAGCTACTCATGCCTGCGTCCACTGCCGATGTGCGGCCGGGGGCGCCGCGGCCCGCCGATCTCGCGTCGGGATCGCGGGGGGGCGCTGCGGGCGGCGCGGGGTGCCGTCCGCCTTCCTGCGGACGGGGCGGCGGTGCCCGGCGCAGCGGATGCCGCGCGGCACCGGCGGCGTGCCCCGTCACCGCCCCGAAGGCTGCCGCCGGGGGTCGATGTCGTCCTCGTCGTCGTCCTCGGCCGAGGGCGGCAGGTTGAAGAAGCTGTCGGCGTCCGAGTAATCGGCCGGGCTTTCGGGCTTCTCCCGCCCGGTCAGCGAGAAGCTCTCGAGCCCCGCGATGGCCGAGGGGATGCGCGGCTCGGGCGCCATGCCGAGCGAGGTCTGGGTCGAGACCAGCTTGCGCCGCTCGTCGTCGCTCATCACGCTGCCCGCGGCGGCCTTCCGGCGCGCCGCCGCCTGCACCGCGGCGTCGAGCTCGGACTGCCGGCAGAGGCCCAGCGCCACCGGGTCGATCGGGGTGATCTGGGCGATGTTCCAGTGGCTGCGGTCGCGGATCGACTGGATCGTGGGCTTGGTGGTGCCCACGAGCTTGGAGATCTGGCCATCGGTCAGCTCGGGGTGGAACTTGACCAGCCAGAGGATCGCCGCGGGGCGGTCCTGGCGCTTGCTGAGCGGGGTGTAGCGCGGGCCGCGCCGCTTCTCCTCGCCCACCGCGGCGGGGTTGAACTTCAGCTTCAGCCGGTAGGACGGATCGGCCTGCCCGCGCTCGATCTCGATGGGGTCGAGCTGGCCGTTGGCCACGGGGTCGAAACCCTTCACGCCGGTGGCCACGTCGCCGTCGGCGATGCCCTGAACCTCAAGCTCGTGCAGGCCGCAGAACTCGGCGATCTGCCGAAAGCTGAGCGTGGTGTTCTCGATCAGCCAGACGGCGGTCGCCTTGGCCATCAGCGGTCTCGACATGGGCAGCCTCCTGCAAACATATCCCCTGGCGCCGGGAAAACGGCGCTGGGCCCGTCGCGGACCCCGGCATCCTCGTTTTCGGGAAAGTGTCGCGGTATATAGCCAGCGCCACCGGGCGAGGGAAGAGGAAATGCAGAGGATGCTTGTTGCGCTCGTCGCGCTGGGCCTGTGGGCCGGGGCGGCGCGGGCGCAGACGTTCGATTACTTTGTGCTGGCGCTCAGCTGGATGCCCGCCTGGTGCGCCGCGGACGGCGCGGCGCGATCGGACCCGCGCTGCGACGCGGCGGGGGCGGCGGCGGGGGCGGCGGCGGGGGCGGCCGACGGGGCCGGGCGCTGGGGCCTGCACGGCCTGTGGCCGCAGTTCGAGGAAGGCTGGCCCGAGTTCTGCCGCACCGCCCACCCCGACCCCACGCGCGCCGAGACGGCGGCGGCGGCCGCGGTGTTCGGCACCCCCGGCGCCGCCTGGCATCAGTGGCGCAAGCACGGCCGCTGCTCGGGCCTGGCCGCGCGCGCCTATTTCCGCGCCGCAGCGCGGGCGATGGGCCGGCTGCGGCTGCCGCCCGACCCCGGCGGGCGCGGCGGCGGCCGGGTCTCGGCGGCCGAGGTGGCCCGCGCGGTGCGGGCGCTGAACCCCGGGATCGGCGCCGAGATGCTGGCCGTCACCTGCCGCGGCGGCGTGCTGGCCGAGCTGCGCCTGTGCCTGACGCCAGAGCTTGCCCCGCGCGCCTGCGGCCGCGACGTGCGGGCGCGCGACTGCGGCGGCCGCCCGCTGGCCCTCGCGCCCTAGCGCCCATCGTCCCGTTGGCGGAGGGCGCGATGCGCGGCGCGGCACGGCCGGGCGCCCCCTTCCCCCCCGCTCCCCTTTGCGCTACTCCCCGCAGGTCCGAACCATGGGAGGCCCCGATGGGCTATCGTGTCGTCGTTGCGGGGGCCACGGGGAACGTGGGCCGCGAGATGCTGAACATCCTTGCCGAGCGCGCGTTTCCGGTGGACGAGATCGCCGCGCTCGCGTCGCGCAAGTCGCTGGGAACCGAGGTCAGCTTCGGCGACCGCACGCTCAAGACCAGGGACCTGGCGAGCTTCGACTTCGCCGGCTGGGACATCGCGCTGTTCGCCATCGGCTCGGGCCCGACCAAGGACTATGCGCCGAAGGCCGCCGCGGCGGGCTGCGTGGTGATCGACAACTCCTCGCTCTACCGCTACGATCCGGCGATCCCGCTGATCGTGCCCGAGGTCAACGCCGACGCCATCGCGGGCGCGCGCAACCGCAACATCATCGCCAACCCCAACTGCTCGACCGCGCAGATGGTGGTGGCGCTGAAGCCGCTGCACGACCGGGCGCGCATCCGCCGCGTGGTGGTGTCCACCTACCAGTCGGTTTCGGGCGCCGGCAAGGAGGCGATGGACGAGCTGTGGGACCAGACCAAGGCCGTCTACAACCCCGTGGCCGAGGTGCCGCCGAGGAGGTTCCAGAAGCAGATCGCCTTCAACGTGATCCCGCAGATCGACGCCTTCATGGAGGACGGCTCGACGCGCGAGGAGTGGAAGATGGTGGTCGAGACCAAGAAGATCCTCGACCCCGCCATCAGGGTCACGGCGACCTGCGTGCGGGTGCCGGTGTTCGTGGGCCACTCCGAGGCGATCAACGTCGAGTTCGAGGAGCACCTGGACGAGGACGAGGCGCGCGAGATCCTGCGCGAGGCGCCCGGCGTGCTGGTGATCGACAAGCGCGAGCCCGGCGGCTACGTCACGCCGATCGAATGCGTGGGCGACTATGCCACCTATGTCAGCCGGATCCGCCAGGATCCGACCGTGGACAACGGGCTGAACCTGTGGGTGGTCAGCGACAACCTGCGCAAGGGCGCGGCGCTGAACGCGGTGCAGATCGCCGAGGTGCTGGGCAACCGGGTGCTGCGGAAGGGCTAACCCGCGGCCGGGCCGCGGCGGCGGCGGCGGCGGGTGCCCCACCGCGCCGATGC
>CALJZN010000099.1 GCA_937983405.1 uncultured Paracoccaceae bacterium | reverse complement strand
GCCCGCGCCCGCGCGGCGGCTGCCCCGGCCCGCGCCCGCGCGGCGGCTGCCCCGGGGCCGGGGCCAGCGGCGGCGCAGGCGGGCCCTTGGGCCGGCACCGGCCGCGGGCGGGCATGGCCCGGCGCTCGGGCCTCGGGTTCCGGGCCTCGGGCCTCAGGCCTCAGGCCGCGGTCTGGCCGATCGTCACCTGGTTGCGGCCGTCGGCCTTGGCCGCCATCAGGGCGCGGTCGGCGGCCTCGACCATCGGCCGGCCCTGGGCGCCGGGCGGGGTGCCCTCAGCCGCCACCAGCCCGATCGAGACGGTCACCCGCACCTCGCCCGCGCCGCCCGGCAGCGGCACCGCGGCGCGTTCCACCGCCAGGCGCAGCCGCTCGGCCATGGCGCGGGCGTGGGCGGCCGTGGCCTCGGGCAGCGCGACCAGGAACTCCTCGCCGCCGATCCGGGCGAGCAGATCGCCGGGGCGCAGGCTGTCGCGCAGCCGGCGCGCGACCTCGACCAGCACGGCATCGCCCGCGGCATGGCCCCAGGTGTCGTTGACCGCCTTGAAGCGGTCGAGGTCGAGCAGCATCACCGCAAAGCCGCGCCCGGTCTGCGCCGCCCGGGCCGCGATGCGGTCGAGCCGGGGCAGGGCGTGGTGGCGGTTGTAGAGTCCGGTCAGCGGGTCGGTCACTGCAAGGCGGAGGCCGGCGCGGACCGAGGCGCGCAGCCGGTCGCCCGCCCGCTTGCGCCGCAGTTGAGCGGCCAGGCGCAGCGCGGTCTCCTCTGGGGCAAGGTCGTCGCGCAGCACCTCGGCCGCGCCGAGGTCCAGCGCCATCGCCGCAAGCTCGGACCGCGCGCCGGCGGGCAGCAGGATGCAGGTCGCCGCGTGGCGCGTCGCGGCGCGGCTGAGCAGCTCGGACATCAGCCGCAGACCGTCGCCGGGCTGGGCAAGATCGGCCGTGATGAGGAAGAGGTCGGGCGCGCCGCTTCGCGCCGCGCCGGCCAGCACCTCCTCCCGGCTGGCGATGTCCATCGTCAGCGGCAGCCGCCCCTGCAGCGTCCGGCGCAACGCCATGGCCTGCTCGGGCCGCCGGGCGATCAGCGTCATCCGCGCCGGTCCCTCGAACGGGCTGCCGGCCTCGGCCATCGCATAGCCGGGATCGGGCCGGGCCCCGCCGGCGAGATCCCCGCTGGCCTCGCGCGCGCGGATCAGGCTGCGCAACCGGGCAAGCAGCAGCGTTTCGTCGGCGGGCTTGGTCATGCAGTCGTCCGCCCCGGCGCGCAGCGCCTCAAGCCGCACCTCGGCATCGGCCAGCGCGGTGACGACGATCACGGGGATGCCGGCGGTGGCCGGGTCGGCCCTAAGACTGCGGCAGACCGAGACGCCGTCGATGTCGGGCAGGGCAAGGTCCAGCAGGATGGCATCGGGCGCGGCCGCGCGCGCCAGCCGCAGCCCCTCGGCCCCCGTGGCGGCCTGGAGCGTGGCATAGCAGGCCGCGGCGAGCTTGACCTTGAGCACGATGCGGTTCGTGGCGACGTCGTCCACGATCAGGATCGTCCCGCCCATGGCACTGCTCCGCCCCCTTGACATCGTGGTTACGCTTTCCTGATCGTGCAGATTGGTTAAGAATAGGTTTCGCGCGCTGGCGGGCGCGGGAGCGCAGCCGGGGAAGCGCAACCGGGGAAGCGCAACCGGGGAAGCGCAGGCGGAAGGCGGGCGCGGGGGACGGGATGATCGGGCGGGAGATGGCCGAGGTCGTAGCGCTGGAGGCGCTGGCATGGATCCTCGCGCAGCCCGATCTGTGCGCGGTGTTCCTCGGCTCCACCGGGATCGCGCCGGACGATCTGCGCGCGCGCGCCGAGGATCCCGCGACACTGGCCGCGGTGCTCGACTTTCTGCTCATGGACGATGCCTGGGTCGCAGGCTTCTGCGGCGCAGCGGGCCTGCCGCTGACCCGCCCGGCCGAGGCGCGGGCGGCGCTGCCGGGCGGGACGCTGCCGAACTGGACCTGACCGGCGCGGCCCTGTCGACGCCCCTTCCGCGGGGCGCCGCCCGATGCCATATCCACCGCGGGGCGCCGCGCCCCGCAAGGGGGGGCCATGCCGCCGGTAGCCGGGATCATCTTCGACAAGGGCGGCACGCTGTTTGACTTCACCGCAAGCTGGGGCGCCGCGACGGCGGCGCTGCTGGACGACCTTGCGCAGGGCGATGCGGCGCTTGCGGCGCGGCTTGCCGCTGCGGTGGGCTACGATCCCGCGGCACGGCGCTTCGCCCAGGACAGCCCGGTGATCGCCCACACCAACGCCGAGGTCGCCGCGGTGCTGCTGCCGCATCTGCCCGGCGCGCGGGTCGAGACCGTGCTGGCGCGGATGGCGGTGCTGGGCGCGACGGCGCCGATGGTGCCGGCGGTGCCGCTGGCACCGCTGCTGGGGCGGCTGAAGGGGGCCGGGCTGCGCCTGGGCCTTGCCACCAACGACGCCGAGACCGTGGCGCGCCGGCACCTCGACGCGGCCGGGGTGGCATCCGCGTTCGACTTCGTGGCGGGGTTCGATTCGGGCTGGGGCGGCAAGCCCGCGCCCGGAATGCTGCTGGCCTTCGCCGCCGCCTTCGGCCTGGCCCCGGCCTCGGTCGCGATGGTGGGCGACAGCCGCCACGACCTGCAGGCGGCCCGTGCCGCCGGGATGCGGCCGCTCGCGGTGCTGACCGGGCCGGCCCGCGCCGAGGACCTCGCGCCCGAGGCCGAGGCGGTGCTGCCCGACATCGGCCATCTGCCGGGCTGGCTTGCGCTCGACCCCGTGCCGCAAGGCCGGGGGGGAGCGGGCGCGGCCCGGGTGGGACGCGCCCGGGCGGCCTGCCCCGGCCGCCCCGCGCCGGCCGGCCCGTCGGGGCCCGGCCCTGTTTGCCGAACCTTAAGGCCGTCCCCCTAGTCTTGCGCCGGAATCGCCGGAGACGGGCCATGCACGGGTTGTTCAACCGCGCCATACAGACCTTCCTGCGCGACACCTACGGCGTGGCGGCCTGGGATGCCATTGCCGCCCGCGCGGGGATCGCCGCGGACGGCTTCGAGACGATGCTCCTTTACGATGATGCTGCGACCGAGGCGGTGCTGGCGGCCGCGTCGCGGCACCTGTCACGCGCGCGCGAGGAGCTCTTGGAGGACCTCGGCAACTACCTCGTCTCGCACCCCGGCCTCGTGCGCTTGCGGCGCCTGCTGCGCTTCGGCGGGGTCAGCTATGCCGACTTCCTGCATTCGCTGGACGAGCTGCCCGCCCGCGCGCGGCTCGCGGTGCGCGATCTCGACCTGCCGGAGCTGGAGCTGACGGAGGCGGGCGAGGGCCGCTTCACCCTCGTCTCCCGGGGTGCGTTCCCGGGGTGCGGCCATGTCGCCGTCGGCGTCCTGCGGGCGATGGCCGACGACTACGGCGCGCTGGTGCTGCTCGAGCACGAAGGCGTCGACGCAGGGGGGGAAGAGCGCATCGCGATCCAGCTTCTGGACAGCCGCTTCGCCGCCGCGCGCCCCTTCGCGCTTGTCGCCGCCGGAGGCTAGGGTGGACGGAACGGCCGCCGCCCCTCCGGCGCTTGCCCTTGCGCCCGCCGCGCTCGGCCGGCTCATGCCCATGCATCTGGTGCTCGACGCCGGGGGCGCCATCCGCGGCGCAGGGCCCACGATCGCGCGGATCCTGCCGGCCGACGCCGTTCCCGGCCGATCCTTCTTCGAGCTGTTCGACATCCGCAGGCCGCGCCGCGTGGCTTCGGTCGCCGACCTCGGCGAAACCACGGGGCAACGGCTGCACCTGCAGCTTGCGGCGCCGCCGCACACGCCCATGCGCGGCCTTGCGGTGCCGCTCGACTGCGGCGGCGTCCTGCTCAATCTCTCGTTCGGCATCACGGTGGCCGAGGCGGTGCGCCGGCACGACCTTACCGGCAGCGACTTCGCGGCCACCGATCTGACCGTGGAGTTCCTCTATCTCGTCGAGGCCAACAGCGCGGTGCTGGACGAGCTGCACGACCTGACCGCGCGTCTCCAGAGCGCCCGGATGGCGGCCGAGGAACAGGCGATGACCGACACGCTCACGGGCCTCAGGAACCGCCGCGCGATGGACAGCGCCCTGGCCCGTTCGGCCGGATCGGGGCGGCCCTTCGCGCTGATGCATGTCGATCTGGACTGGTTCAAGCAGGTCAACGACACCTTCGGCCACGCAGCCGGCGACCATGTGCTGCAGGAGGTGGCGCTGATCCTCTTGCAAGAGACGCGCCAGGGCGACACCGTGGCGCGCGTGGGCGGAGACGAATTCGTGGTGATCCTGCCGGGCGTCACCCGGCCGGCACAGGTCGAACGGATCGCCCGGCGCATCCTTTCCCGGCTCGCGCAGCCGATCCGCTGGAACGGTCGCGACTGCCGCGTCTCGGCCAGCATCGGCTATTCCCTGTCGGTCGACTATCCGCAGGCCGAACCCGACCGGCTGCTCAGCGATGCCGATCTGGCGCTCTATGCCTCGAAGCATGCCGGGCGCGGCCAGATCACCGCGTATCGGCCCCCGGACGGCAGGTCGGCCGGGCCCGGCGCCGCCGGGGCCTGACCGCCCGGCGCGACGGCCGAGGCCGACCGCCCCGCACGACCGCCCGGCCCGGACGCCGGCGGCCGGCACGGGCGCGGGGCCGCGGGCAGCCCTGCCAGAACGGTCGGGCCGGTGCGGGGCTGCGCCGCCCCCCGGGACGGCCGGCGCGGCCTTCAGAGCACGCGGCCTGCAGACGACGCGGACGGTCGGGCCCGCGCGACCGCACCGGGCGCGTCCCTGCGGGTCGCCGGGCCCCGCCGCGCAGGCCCGCTGCCCCCCAAGTCGCCACGGGCCGGCCAAACCCCTTACCCGGTGCCGCCAGAGCCGGTGCCGCCGGCTGCCGCGCTGCCGTTGCCGTCGCCCGCGCCCGGTCCGACGACCTCTGCCAGCGTCGCTGCCAGCTCTGCCAGCGAGATCGGCTTGCCCAGGTGGCGGTGGAACCCGGCGGCGAGATACTCCTCGACCTGATGGCGCATCGCGTTGGCGGTCACGGCGAGCGCCGGCACGGGCGCCCGGCCCGCGGCCTGCTCGGCGGCGCGGATGGCGGCCAGCGCCTCGATCCCGTTGAGGCCGGGCATCGCGATGTCCAGCAGCACCGCGTCGAAGTCGCCCGCCGCCGCCGCCTCCACCGCCTCGCGCCCGCCGGCGACGGCCGTCGCGGCCACGCCGAGGCGACGCAGCATGCTGGTAAGCACCAGACGGTTGGTGGCGTTGTCGTCGGCGATCAGCACGTGCAGGCCCGGGCGCAGCCGGTCCGGGGCCGCCGGCGCGGGGGGCGCCGGCGTCCGGGCATCGCTCGGGATCGCGGGCAAGGGCAGCGTCACTCGGGCGGTGGTGCCGATGCCGATGCGGCTTTCGATCTCGATCCTGCCGCCCATCATCGTCACCAGGCTGCGGGTGATCGACAGGCCAAGACCGGTGCCGCCGAAGCGCCGGCTGGTCGAGCTGTCGGCCTGGGTGAACTCCTCGAACACCCGCTGCACCTGCGCCTCGGTCATGCCGATGCCGCTGTCGCGCACCTCGATCTCGAGCGGACCCGACGCCTCGCCACCGATCCGCACGGTGACGCGGCCGGTCTCGGTGAACTTCACCGCATTGCCGACGAGGTTGTGCAGGATCTGCAGGATGCGGTGGCCGTCGCCCAGCCGGGGCGTGCCGGCCCCGGGCAGAACCTCGACGTCGAGCGCAATCCCCTTCTCGCGCGCCTTCAACCGGTGCAGCGAGGCGACCTGCCGGCCCAGCTCGGCCGGGCGCACCTCGGCCAGCTCGAGCTCGAGCCGCCCGGCCTCGATCTTGGAGAAGTCGAGCACGTCGTTGAGGATGGTCAGCAGCGCATTGCCCGAATCGCGGATCGCCTCGGCCATGCGCCGCTCTTCGGGCCCGTGGGCCGCTTCGGCCAGAAGCGAGGCCATCCCGATCACCCCGTTCAGCGGCGTGCGGATCTCGTGGCTCATGTTGGCGAGGAACTGCGATTTCGCGCGGTTGGCGGCCTCGGCCCGGGTCTGCGCCAGCTTGAGCGCGGTCACGTCGGTGCCGGTGCCGCGGTAGCCCGCGAAAGCGCCGGCCTCGGTGTAGAAGGGCTTGCCGCTGATGCGCACCCAGACCTCGCCGCCCGGCGCGCCGACGGCGCGGCAGACCACGTCGCGGAACGGCTGGCGCGTCTTCAGGGCGGTGATCAGGGTGTCCCAGTCGCCGATGCCGCTGACCCCGGGGCGGGCGGCAAGCAGCGCCTCGTCGCTGTGGCCCAGGATCTGCGCGCGGGGGATGCCGGTGATGCGCGAAAAACTCTCCGACAGGTAGGAATAGCGCAGGTCGGCGTCCATCTCCCAGATCCAGTCCGAACTCACCTCGGCCACGTCGAGGAAGCGCTGGCGCGCCGCGTCGCGGTCGGCGAGCGCGACCTTGAGGCGGTTATTGGCGGCGTGCAGCAGCGCCTTCTGCTGGATCAGAAGCTGCTCGGCCTCCTTGCGCGCGGTGATGTCGCGCACCAGCATCAGGAACCGCGGCGCCGCCCCCTCGGGCACGGGCTTGCGTGAGACCGAAAGCTCGTACCAGCCGGGGCCGGTGCCGGGATCGAAGGCATACTGCCGCCCCGAAGACCGTCCCCCGACATGCGCCTCGGCGATCGCCGCCATCTGCACCGCCGCGACCTCGGGCGGCATGATCTCGGCGATCGTCCGGCCGAGGAAGACCTCGGGCGTCAGATAGAGCCTGCTGCGGTCGCCGCTGTGGAAATCGTGATAACGCCCGTCGAGGCCGACCTCGAACAGCAGGTCGGGGATCGCGTCGAGCGTCGATTGCAGCGTCTGGCGCGCCTCGGCGATCTCGGCCGCCTGGCGCCGCTGCGCGGTGATGTCGATGCGGAACACCACCCGTCCGCCGTCGGCCGTCCGCCGCTCGTAGCCGCGGATCCAGCGTCCGTTGCCGAGGTGCTGCTCGAAGCTGGCCGCGGGCTGGCGGAACTCGGCCAGCCGCCGGCGCATCCAGCCCTCGGGGTCGGCCTCGGCCTCGGGGACCAGGCCGGCGGCGAGCATCGCACGCATGATCGTCTCGATGTGGGTGCCCGGCGTCAGGACCGGGGCGATCGGGGCGAAGATCTCGCGGTAGGGCTCGTTGCACAGAAGCAGGCGCTCGGCCGCGTCGTAGACGGCGAAGGCATCGGGCAGGGCGGCGACGGCGTTGAGAAGGATGTCGCGCATCCGCCGGCTTTCGCCCTCTGCCGCGGCCATGCGGGAGGCCGCGGCCTCGCGCTCGGTGATGTCGGTTTCGACCGACATGAAGCCCTCGAGCCGCCCGGCCTCGTCCCATAGCGGCTGCAGGTCGAGCTGGACGCGCATGGGCTCGCCCGTCCGGGTGCGGTTGCGAATCTCGGTCCGGATCGGCCGGCGCTGCTCGACGGCGGCCGTGATCGCCGCCGCCGCGGCCGGGTCATCGTCCGGCCCGCCGAGCAGCTCGCCGGGGTTGCGGCCGATCGCCTCGGCCAGGGTCCAGCCCGTCCGCTCCTCGAAGGCGCGGTTGACCCAGGTGATGCGGCGCTCGGGGTCGGTGATGATCACGAGGTTCGCGGTGCGCTCGGCGACGGCCGCGCGGTGGAGGACCGAGCGCCAGCGTCTCCGATCCGCCGTCACATCCTCGAGCGTGCCGCACGCTTTCCCGGCCTTGCCGCCGGGCCCTGCGTCGAGGCCGCGCAACCGCTGCCAGCGTCCGCCGCCGCGGCTGCCGTGCAGCGGCAGGTCAAGCGCGAAGGGCCGGCCCTTGCGCCGCAGACGCTGCAGCCTGCAGAGCAGGTTGCGGCGCAGGCGGGGCGGGACCCGCGCGGCAAGGCCCATCGGCCTGATCCTCGCCGGTCGCGCCGGCAGGCCGAGAAGGGCGGCCGCCTGCGCCGACAGCTCCAGCCGCCGGCCGACGGGCCGCAGCTGCCAGCACCCGGCCCCGGCAACAGCCATGTTCGGCGCAGGTCCGGCCCCCTCGGGCGGGTCGGCTGCAACCGCGACATGCCCGCGCATCAGCAGCAGCCCGCCCGTCCCGGCGATGGCATCGGTCCAGTCCATCTCGAAGGCCGGTTCCCCGGCGCGGCACCAGCCAAGGCGGCAGGGTTCGTGGGGGCGACCGGCGCGGGCCGCCTCGACCCCCCGGCGCAGCCGCTCAAGATCCCTTGGTGCGAGGAAGTCGGCCACCGGCCGTCCGGCCAGCGCCGCCGGCCCCTGGCCCAGCAGCGCCGCAAGCCGCGGTTCGGCCGCCGCGATCCGTTCGTCCGCGTCCAGCGACCAGACCATCGCGACCCGGGGCTGCGCCGGCGCCGAGCCGTTCGTTCCGGCCCCCTGCGGTCGCGAAAGTACGTCCCGCACCACCTGCCGCCCCGCCAATGTTGCGTGCCCCTCAAACCGGACAAACGGAAGAAAAGCATGAACGGCGCTGCAGGGCCATGCCCCTTGCCGCCGCCGGCCCGGATGCCCGGCCCGGCTGCCGCGCCGGGGCTTGCATTCGCGGGGTGCGGCGGATACACCGCCATCCGGGCCGCCTTAGCTCAGTTGGTCAGAGCACCAGATTGTGGATCTGGGGGTCCCCCGTTCGAGCCGGGGAGGCGGTACCACCCCGACCCTCGGCGCTTGGGGTAGCGGGTGATTCGCCGGCGGCGCGGTCGCGCCGGGCCAGGCGCCGGCGCGGCAGGTCCGCACCACGGGGCAGGGCCGCCGGCAGCGCGGCTGCTTTATGACAAATCCAGCGCATTTCGGGGCGCCCGTTGGGCTGCGGTTAACCCCCCGCCGCCACCCTTCGGCCCGGTCGGAAGGGGGATCGGGCGATGCCGGTCACGGGCAGCGGCAAGGCCGTCACGGGTCTTGGCGGACCTCTGGGGTATGGCGAGATCGAGGTGCCGCGCAGCGACGACGGCAGTTTTGTCTACGACCTGTCGGCGGTGTTCGAGGCCGGAATCTGGATCTTCGGCACGCTCTTTCCGGCGACGGCCGTGCACATCAACACCAACGGCTCGATCTCGTTCGGGGCCGGGATCGAGGGGTTTCCCCCAAGCGCCGACCTCGCGGCCTTCGCCACCATCGCGCTGTTCTGGGCCGATGTGGACACGCGGCTGGATGGCGAGGGGCGCGAGAGCGGGGCGATCTGGCTCGACATCGACCCGGTCGCGGATGCGGTGACGATCACCTGGGCCGCGGTCGGCTGCTACCGCCGCAACGCCGAGACGACCAACACCTTCCAGCTCCAGCTGTTCGACGCCGGCGGCGGCGCCGCCGACGTGGCCTTCCGCTACGAAAGCATCGGCTGGACCGCGGGCTCGCTGAGCGCGGGGGCGGCGGCGGTGATCGGCATCTCGGGCGGGGCAGCGGACCGGGTGTTCACCTTCGCCGCCTCCGGCAACGGCAACGCCCAGCGTGCCCTGCCCGACACGGTCGGAAACACCGGCGCCAAGGGGCTGTGGGTGTTCGAGCTGCGCGCGCCGGGCCAGGGCGGGCTGCAACCCGACGCGGCCCCCCCGCCACCCCCGCCGCCGCCACCCCCGCCACCCCCGCCGCCGCCGCCGCCCCCACC
>CALJZN010000098.1 GCA_937983405.1 uncultured Paracoccaceae bacterium | reverse complement strand
CTTGGGCGCCAGAGCGCCGCCGCGCGCCGCCGGGCCGCCGCGCTGCAGGCCGCCGCCCTCGCCGCCGAGGGCTGACGGCGCGCGGCCTGCCCCCGCCGGCGCGGCCGGCCGGGCCGGCGGGCTCAGCCCCGGGCGAGGCGCGCAAGCCGGATCAGGCAGCGCTCCACGACCGCCGCGGCGGGGGCGCGGGCGGCCGAGCGCAGGGCAAGGTCGGTCTCGAGGATCAGGCCCAGCGCCTGCTCGAGCCGGGCGATGCCCCAGGCCTCGGCCTGGCGCAGCATCCGGTCGCGCCGCGGGCCGAACACCGGCGGGCGCATCCGGGCCAGCGCCTGGGCGGGCCCGGCCGGGTCGGCCGCCGCTGCATGCAGGGTGCGGAAATGCCGCCCCGCGGCGATGCACAGGCTCACCGGCGCCACCCCCTGCCCGGCGAGACGCGCCAGCAGCGGGGCAAGCGCCTCGGTCCGCCCCTCGGCCGCCGCATGCAGCGCCTCGTCGAGCCCGGCCTCGACCGTGGCGGGGGCGCAGGCGGCCAGGTCGGCCGCCGTCGCCGGGCCGGGCCGGCCGAGGCAGTAGAGCGCGAGCTTTTCGACCGTCTGGCGCAGCTCGCCGGGGTCGAGCCCCCGGGCGAGCCCCTCGAGCCCCGCCATCGCCGCGGGCTCGAGGCGGGCAAGACCCGCCCCAGCCAGCATCGCCTCGATCTCCTCGCGCCCCGGGGGATCGTCGTAGACCGCGGCGGCAAGCGCGGCGGGGTGCCCCTCGAACAGCTTGCGCAGGGCCGAACCGGGGCCGAGCGCCCCCGCGGTGACAACCAGCGTCGCATCGCCCGGCCGCCAGTCGGCCAGCGCGGCGGCAAGGGTGGGGGCGATGGCGTCGGTCGCCTCATCGAGATGCACGGCGCGCGGGCCGGGAAAGAAACCCTGCGCCCGCAGCGCATCCGGCAGCAGCGCCGGGTCGCGCCGGACCTCTGCGCCCGAAAGCCGCGCAAGACGCATCTCGGCCTCGGCCCCGGGGCCGGCAAGGGCGGCCAGCAGCTGCCGGCGCCGATCGGCCACGCGCACCGGATCGGCCCCGTGGATCAGCACGGCGGGCCGCGCAGGGTCGGGGCGGGCGAAGAAGCGCAACGCCTCGCGCCCGGCCAGCTTCATGCCGCGCCGGCCCCCGGCCAGGCCATCAGCCGCGCCACCACCTGATCGGCGAGGATGCGCATCAGCCGCGCCTCTGCCGCCTCCTCGGCCGCCAGCGTCGCCACGGCGGTGGCGGTGGTGGACCAGGCGGTGAAGCCCTCGACCCGGCCGGTCAGCCGCTCGGCCTCCGTCGCCAGCTCGCGCAGGGCGAACGCGACCGAGCCGTGGAGCTGCTGGCGCGTGGTGGCGCCCTCGGGGGTGATGCCCACGCCGCGCGGCGCCGCCGCGATGACATAGGCCAGCCCCCAGACCGGCGCCGCGGGCCGGCCCAGCCGTTCCTCGATGCGGGCGACGAAGGCATGGGCGCGGCGGTCGGCGGGGTCGTCGGCGCGCAGCCGGCCGAACAGGCCCGCGGCGGGCCGGCCGGGGGCGAGCGCGGGGGCATAGCCGCAGGCGGCGACGACCGGCAGCGCGGCGACCAGGCCGAGCAGGCGGCGGCGGTCAGACCACGACATTCACGATCCGCCCCGGCACGACCACGAGTTTCCGGGGTGCCCCGCCCGCCAGCGCCCGCTGCACCGAAGGATCGGCCAGCACCAGCGCCTCGACCTCGGCCGCGGGCATGTCCCGCGGCACCGTGACCTCGGACCGGCGGCGGCCGTTCACCTGGATCGGCAGGGTCACGCGGTCGTCGGCCAGCAGCGCGGGGTCGGCCACGGGCCACGGCGCGGCGGCGACAAGCCCCGTGCCGCCCAGGGCCTCCCACATCTCTTCGGCCAGATGCGGCGTCATCGGCGCCATGAGCTGCGCCAGGACGCGCAGCGCCGCCCGCTTCGCCTCCGCCCCGGCGGCCGACCGCGCGAGGGTGTTGGTGAACTCGTAGAGCCTCGCCACCGCCTTGTTGAAGGCAAAGCCCTCGATGCCGGCCGTCACCTCGACGATGGCCTTGTGGGTGGCGCGCACGAGCGCCGCGTTCTCGGCCGCGTCGCCCTCGGCCGCGCCCTCGGCCGCCTCGGCCACCAGCCGCCAGACGCGCGAGAGGTGGCGGAAGGCCGCCTCGGCCCCCGCCGAGGTCCATTCCACATCGCGCTCGGGCGGGCTGTCGGAGAGGATGAACCAGCGCGCGGTGTCGGCGCCGAAGCGCGCGACAATGTCCACCGGATCGACCACGTTCTTCTTCGACTTCGACATCTTGGCCGAGGGGATGATCTCGACCGGCGCGCCGGTGGCCTTCAGCCGCGCGCCGCCCTCGCTGCGCTCGACCTCCTCGGGCAGATGGTAGACGGGGCGCCCGCGGTCGTCGCGGGTCTGGTAGATCTCGTGCGTCACCATACCTTGCGTGAAGAGGGCGTCGAAGGGCTCGACGGCCTTGGCGGGCAGATGGCCGGTGACGTGCATCGCCCGGGCGAAGAAGCGCGAATAGAGCAGATGCAGGATCGCATGCTCGACCCCGCCGATGTACTGGTCCACGTTCATCCAGTAGTCCACCTCGGCCGGGTCGGTCGGCGTGGGGGCATGGGGGGCGGTGAAGCGGGCGTAATACCACGAGCTGTCCACGAAGGTGTCCATCGTGTCGGTCTCGCGCGTGGCCGGGCCGCCGCAGCGCGGGCAGGCGCAGTGCTTCCAGCCCGGATGCCGGTCGAGCGGGTTGCCGGGCAGGTCGAAGCGCACGTCCTCGGGCAGGCGGATGGGCAGGTTCTCCTTCCGCTCGGGCACGACGCCGCAGGCGGGGCAGTGCACCACCGGGATCGGGCAGCCCCAGTAGCGTTGCCGCGACAGCCCCCAGTCGCGCAGCCGGAACCGGGTGACGCCCCGGCCGATGCCGCGCGCCTCGCAATGGGCGATGGCGGCCTCCACCGCCTCGTCGCCCGAGGCCAGCTCGGGCCAGGCGAAGGGCAAGAGCCAGCGCACCCGCTCGGACCTCGGCGGCACATAGGCCGTGTCGGTCACCGGGGCCCCGCCCTCGGCGGCCACGAAGCAGTCGATCACCGGCAGCCCGTATTTGCGCGCGAAGTCGAGGTCGCGCTGGTCGTGCGCCGGGCAGCCGAAGATCGCGCCGGTGCCGTAGTCCATCAGGATGAAGTTGGCGATCCAGACCGGCAGCTCCCATGCCGGATCGAAGGGGTGGCGCACGCGGAGGCCGGTGTCGAGCCCGCGCTTCTCGGCCGTCTCGAGCGCGGCCTCGGAGGTGCCGGTGCGCCGGCACTCGGCCACGAAGGCGGCCACTGCGGGGTCGCGCGCCTCGAGCGCCTTCGCCAGCGGGTGGTCGGGCGAGACGGCGACGAAGGACGCCCCGCGCAGCGTGTCGGGCCGCGTGGTGTAGACCTCGATGCGGCCAAAGCCGTCGGGGGCGCCCACCGTCTCGAAGGCGAACTGCAGCCCGCGCGAGCGGCCGATCCAGTTGGCCTGCATCAGCCGCACCTTCTCGGGCCATCTCGTCAGCCCGTCGAGCGCCGACAGAAGCTCGTCCGACCAGTCCGAGATGCGGAAGAACCACTGCGTGAGCTCGCGCCGCTCGACCGGCGCGCCCGAGCGCCAGCCCTTGCCGTCGATCACCTGCTCGTTGGCCAGCACGGTCATGTCGACGGGATCCCAGTTGACCATCGCCGACTTGCGGTAGACGAGGCGCTTTGCGAGAAAGTCGAGGAACAGGGCCTGCTGCTGGCCGTAGTATTCGGGATCGCAGGTGGCGAACTCGCGGCTCCAGTCGATCGACAGGCCGAGCGGCTTCATCTGGGCGCGCATGTCGGCAATGTTGCCGTAGGTCCAGGTGGCGGGGTGGCCGCCGCGCTCGATGGCCGCGTTCTCGGCCGGCATGCCGAAGGCGTCCCAGCCCATGGGGTGCAGCACCGAAAAGCCCTGCGCCCGCTTGTAGCGCGCGATCACGTCGCCCATGCTGTAGTTGCGCACATGGCCCATGTGGATGCGCCCCGAGGGGTAGGGGAACATCTCGAGCACGTAGTATTTCGGCCGCGCCGGGTCGCGGCGGGCGGCAAAGAGCCCCGCGGCTTCCCAGGCTGCCTGCCATTTCGGCTCGACCGTGCGGGGCTCGTAGCGGGGCTGAAGGGTCATGGGCTTCCTCGGCTGGCGCGCCGCCCCTGATAGCCAACCGGGCGCCGCGGGTCCAGCGCCGCGGCGGCCGCCCGCGTCACGCCCGCTCCTCGTCCTTCAGCAGCAGGGCAAGCGCGGCGAGCGTCAGCGCCACACCGGGCAGGGCGAGCGCGGGCGGCACGCCGCGGCCCAGCGCGATCTCCCACAAGAGCACCCAGGAGGGGATGAGGTAGGAATAGGCCATCACCTTCGCCGCGGGCAGGCGCATGGCGCCGTATTGCAGCAGGAAGAACGACAGCGCGCTGGCGATCACGGCAAGGTAGGCCAGCGTGATCCAGACGATGGCGGGCAGCGCGGCCCAGTCGGTCGCCGCGATGCGCGGCCCGCCGAAGGCGAACAGCAGCGCCGCCCCGGCGGCGAGAAAGCCGAAGGTGGCGACCGCGCCGGGCTCGCCCCGGTTCAGCCGCTTCAGAAGCGGCGTGAAGGCGGCATGGGCGATGCAGCCCAGGAAATAGACCGCCTCGCCGCGCCCGACCTCGAACCGCAGCGCCGCCGCCGCGTCGCCGCGAAAGATGACCCACAGCGCCCCGGCCGCCCCCACCGCCAGCGCCAGCGCCATGCGCCGGGTCGTGGCCTGCGCAAGCAGAAGATAGCCGAAGCCCGCCGTCATCACCGGGGTCAGCGTGAACACCGCCGCGGCCGAGACCGCGGGCGCGGTCCTGAGCCCCTCGAACATCAGCACGAAGTAGACGGCCATCAGCCCGCCCAGCAGCGGCCAGCGCCACGGCGCGGCGAACGCGGCCCGCCGCAGGCCCGGGCCCAGCGCCACCACCGCACCCATGAGCGCCGCGGCGAGCGCGAAGCGCAGCGCGGTCAGCGCCGCGGGGTCGATCGCGTTCGCCGCCATCGAGCCCAGCGAGAACGACCCGGCGATGCTGGCCGAGAAGGCGAGCATCGCCGCATGGCCGCGGGCAAGCTGCCCCCGCCGGCGCGCGGCCGCCTCGGCGGCGGGGGTCATCGCGCCGG
Source organism: uncultured Paracoccaceae bacterium (assembly GCA_937983405.1). Taxonomy (GTDB): domain Bacteria; phylum Pseudomonadota; class Alphaproteobacteria; order Rhodobacterales; family Rhodobacteraceae; genus JAHDXW01. The sequence continues at coordinate 21,516 of CALJZN010000098.1, read as the reverse complement.
CCAGGTCTGCGCCTCGGCCTTGAGGTGGCGCAGACAGGCCTGCACCTTGGCGCTGCGGTGCAGATCGACATGGGTGACAAGCCACAACGGCGCGTCCCAGTCGCGCCGCGGCGGCATCGCCTGAACAAGGTCGGGCAGGCGCCGCGCCTCCCACACCGGCACGAAACCGATGCCGGCGCCGCCCTTGACCGCCTCGATCAGCGTCACGAACTCGGCCGCGCGGAAGGCGACGGCCGCCTCGGGCACATGGGCGCGCAGCCAGCGGTGAAAGGGGGCGCGCGCCTCGGGGTCGTCATGGGCGACGATGCGGTGGCGGGCAAGGTCGGCGTCGCCCGCAGGCAGGCCCATCGCCGCGACATAGGCCGCCGAGGCGTAGAGCGCATGCGGCTGGGTGCAGAAGGGCTGCACCACATAGTCGGCCTCGGCCGGCTCGGCCCCGGCGCGGATCGCGACATGCGCCTCGCCGTATTCCAGCCGAAAGATGCGCTCGCCGGTCAGGTAACGCACCACGAGGCCCGGGTGGCGCGCCTGCAACCGGGCCAGCGCCGGGGCGATCCAGGGCGCGAGCCCGGTGATCGAGGTCACCAGCAGATCGCCCTCGACCGCCGCGCCCTGCCCGCGCACCCGCCCGGCCAGCTGCGCGAAGGCGTCGTCGGCGATCCGCGCCGTCTGCAGCAGGTCCTGCCCCGCCTCGGTCGGCGTGTAGCCGCGCGCGTGGCGCTGGAACAGCTTGACGCCCAGCCGCGCCTCGAGCGCATCGACATGGCGGATCACGGTGGCGTGGTGCACCCCCAGCGCCTCGGCCGCGCCCGAGACGGTGCCGAGCCGGGCCACATGGTAGGCCGTGCGAATTTCGTCCCAGGTCCCGGCCGTCATGCTCCGCCCCCGCCCAAGGCAAGACAAGCACCAAGCGGCGGCCGACTGCAACCCCGCCCGCGCCGGCCGTGGCGCCGGGGCGGGAAAGCGCTTGAGGCCGGCCACCGGGGCGGCTAAAGCTGGCGCGCCGCGGCAGGGGCGGGCGGGACAGGTCGGGACGGCAGGCGGACACCCGGGGCGCATGAGCCACAACAGCTTCGGCCATCTCTTCCGCGTCACCACCTGGGGCGAAAGCCACGGGCCCGCGCTGGGGGCGGTGGTGGACGGCTGCCCGCCGGGCGTGCCCCTGTCCGAGGCCGACATCCAGCCCTGGCTCGACCGCCGGCGGCCGGGGCAGAGCCGCTTCACCACCCAGCGGCAGGAGGCCGACGCGGTCGAGATCCTCTCGGGCGTGTTCGAGGGGCGGACTACGGGCACGCCGATCTCGCTTCTGATCCGCAACACCGACCAGCGGTCGAAGGACTATGCCGAGATCGCGCGCAGCTTCCGCCCGGGCCATGCCGACCTGACCTATTGGCTGAAATACGGCCACCGCGACCCCCGCGGCGGCGGCCGGTCGAGCGCGCGCGAGACCGCCGCGCGGGTTGCCGCGGGCGGGGTCGCGCGGGCGGTGCTGGCGGCGCTGGTGCCGGGGCTGTCGATTCTGGGCTACATGGTGCAGATGGGCCCGCACCGGATCGACCGCGCGCGCTTCGACGAAGGCGCGATCGCGCAGAACCCGTTCTGGTGCCCCGACCCGGTGGCGGCCGCGGTCTGGGCCGACCATCTTGCGGCGGTGCGCAAGGCCGGCGGTTCGGTCGGCGCCGCCATCGAGGTGGTGGCGCGCGGCGTGCCCCCTGGCCTCGGCGCGCCGATCTACGGCAAGCTCGACGCCGATCTGGCCGCGGCGATGATGTCGATCAACGCCGTCAAGGGCGTCGAGATCGGCGCGGGCATGGCCGCCGCGGCGCTGACCGGCGAGGCCAACGCCGACGAGATCTTTCCGGGCGAGAGCGGGCCGACCTTCGGCTCGAACCACGCCGGCGGCATCCTCGGCGGCATCTCGACCGGGCAGGAGGTGGTGGTGCGCTTTGCCGTCAAGCCGACCTCGTCGATCCTGACGCCGAAGCGCAGCGTGACGGTCGAGGGCGAGCCCGTCGAGGTGGTCACCAAGGGCAGGCACGACCCCTGCGTCGGCATCCGCGCCGTCCCGGTGGGCGAGGCGATGATGGCCTGCGTCCTGCTCGACCACATGCTGCGCCACCGCGGGCAGGTGGGCGAGGGGGCGCGCGGGCGACCGGGCTAGCGTTCCTTCAGTGTCACGGACACGGCGAAGGCCCGCCGATCCTTCAGGGAGACCTTCCTGAACGCGCGCAAGGCGGTCTCGGTCTGGGCCAGCAGGGTCAGTGTCCCGCTGCGCGTGAAACGGGCGCAAGGGTCGTGGTCGGCGCTGTGGCGTTCGCCCTGCGCGTTGACGAAGGCGGCGGCGGAGTCCTGAACCGCCTTCGGAAACTTGCTGATCCTGCCAGTCTTGCACGGCCCCTTGGCGAAGCCGTGGTCAACCGCCCGGTAGGCCTGGCGCCAGGCAGGCCGCGATCGGTCCGCACCCGCCATGCCCACGAGCGTGTTCGCGGTGTTGGCACAAGGCTCGTGAAAGATCGCATGGCAGATCGTGCTGACGGCCCGCCTCAGGTCGGCCTGCCCCGGCTTGCCGCGCGCCCGGGCAAGCCGATGTGACGTTTCGAGCAGATGCAGGGGGTTCAGGCCGCGACTCCGTCAAGTTCATCCTTGGCCACGAAGCGCGTGTACGGAAACCGGGTCTCATCGATCTCGCGCAGGCGCGAGCGCAGGTGCCGGATGACCTCCGCCAACGCCCCAGGATCGAAGCGTCCGGGGTCGCCCTGGAACACGACCCGAACAAAGACAGCCGGCTCGCCGTCATGGTCCTCGCCCTCCGAGACATCGACCCGAACGATGTCGATGTTCGGGAAGCGCTCCCGTATCACATCATCCACGGCAGTCTGGAGCGCCGCGGCGATTGCGTTCATCTTCGTCTCCCATGGCCATGGCGCAGGATATCGCATTGCGGAGTCGCTGCGACTCCGCTGCGCCGTGCCGAGGCGTCACCCCTGCGCCGCCGCCAGCGCCGCATCGAGCAGCGCCTTGATCTCGGCCCGGCCGGTGCCGGCGACGATGCGGCCAAGCTCGCGGTCGCCCTTGAGCGCGATCAGGGTCGAGCGGCGGGGGACGTTCAGGCGGCGGGTGATCTCGGCGCGGGCATAGCTGTCCCAGTCCACGTCGATGAAGGTGATGGCGTCGTAGGCGGGGTTTTCGGCCCGCAGCGCCGCGATCACCCGGGCCTGGGCGCGGCAGGTGCCGCACCAGCTTGCCGTGAAGTCGAGGAACACGGTCTTGCCTTCGGCCAGCGCGCGGTCCACCGCGCCGGGCGTGTAGGGAATGCCCCCGGCGGCGCGGGCGGGGGCGGGGGCGGCCAGCGTCACGGCGGCGGTAAGCAGAAGGAAGTCGCGGCGGTTCATCCCTGGGTCTCCTAACGGGTGTCTCAAAGCGATACGGACAAGTCCTGCAACCAGATCGGCAGGACATCGAGCAACCAGACCTCGACGATCTTGTGCAGGCCGAGCAGCAGCGCGATCCCGAGCGCCGCGAACACCCCACCCAGGATCGACCGGCCCCGCAGCGCAAGCCGCTGCATCAGCGCGCGGTTGCGCATCAGCGCGGCGCGGGCGCCGTAGGCGAGGGCAAGGATCACGGTGGACACGCCGGCGGCGAAGGCGGCCATCACGGCCCCGGCCTGCACAAGGCCGCCCCCCGCGCTGGCCAGCGCGATGGCGCCGCCCAGCGTCGGGCCGACGCAGGGCGACCAGACCGCGCCCAGCAGCGCCCCGCCTGCGACCTGCCCCGGTAGCGCCGCGCGGTCGAGCCGGTCGAACCCCGCATCGGCGCGGGCCGCAAGCCCGCCGGTCGCCGTGGCGAAGGCGGCCGAGGCGCGCGGCAGCATCAGCACCAGTCCGAAGGCGATCATCAGCACCGCGCCGGCCTGCGCCACCCGCTCCTCGGTCAGCCCGACGGCATGGCCGAGCGTGGCCACGGCCAGCCCGAGGGCGACGAAGGACAGGCTCATGCCCGCGGCCAGCGCCAGCGGCCCGGCGCGGCCGGCCTGAAGCGCGCCGGCCAGAACGACGGGCAGCACCGGCAGGATGCAGGGGTTGATCAGCGTGAGCAGCCCCGCCCCGTAGCCCAGGATCAGCTCCATCCGCGCCTCCCCGCCTCGCCCTGCCCGGGGTATAGCGCGGCCGCCGGGGGGCCGGCATCACGGCTGCGTCAGCCCGTGCGCGCCGGCCCGGGTTGCGTCATCCCGAATGCGTCAGCCCGCGCGCGACCGCTGCACCGCAAGGATGCCGGCCATGACGATGCCGACCCCGAAAAGGTCGGTCGCCCCCAGCGCCTCGTCCAGGACCAGCGCCGCAACGGCGACCCCGAAGAAGGGGTTGAGGAAGTGGAAGGTCGCCGCCCGCACCGCGCCGATCCGCTGCACGAGCGCAAACCAGACCCAGGTCGCCAGCAGCCCGGGCACCAGCGTGGTGTAGGCGAAGGCCGCGACGAGCGGCAGGCTCCAGCGCACCGCCCAGGTCTCGGTCAGGGCGGCGGCAAGGCCGAGGGCGACGGCACCGACCAGCATCTGCAGGCCCACGACCATGAGCAGGTTCCCCCCCGCCGAGGCACCCCGCACCGTCAGCGTGGCGACGGTGAGCGCGAGCGCCCCGAGGACGCACAGCGCGACCCCCGCGGGATCGACCCCCTCACCCAGCCGGGCGCCCATGACGATCAGGACGCCCGCCATCCCCGCCGCCAGACCGGCCAGGCCCAGCGGGCGCAGCCGCTCGCCCCAGATCAGCCATCCGGCGGCGGCCACCATCAGCGGCAGCGACGAGGCGATGATCGAGGCAAGGCCGGCTTCGATCGTCTGCATGGCCACGAAGTTGAGGCCGAGGTAGAGCGCATTCTGGCACAGGCCGAACACCACGGTGGCCCGCCACTGCGCCGCCGTCAGCCGCCAGCCCTGCCCTATCGCCCGCGCAAGCGCCACGCCCAGAAGCCCCGAGACCAGAAACCGCAACGCCAGCGCGGCAAGCGGGGGCGCGTCGGCCACGATGATGCGGGCCGAGGTGAAGGCCGAGGACCACATCAGCGCGAAGGCCAGGCCCATCAGACCCGCGCGGACATCCATGCGGCACCCTCCCGGCGGCATGCCGCCGGCGGGCCGCCGATCCCAGCGCTTATCGGGTTCATGGCGGCAAGAAAAGACCCCGCCCGCGCGGCCCGGGGGCGGCGCGACGGGCGCCAGACGCCGCATCGGTCCCAGCAGCGGGAGCCCGAAGCGCGGACGGTGCGGCGAAGGTGCCCGGTCGGACGGTTCTTGCCACCGGCGGCGGCGCGGAGACCGACCGCGGGGCCCTGCGACGCCTGTTCGACGCAGTCGTGCTGCGCGCATTGGCAGAGCGGCCGACCCTCCCGCCGTCGGAGCGCGCGGACATCGCTGCGGAGGCCTGCAACGGCCACGCCACCTGCGGCCCCGCGGCGATGGACGGGCTGCCCGGCCTGTGCCCGATCGCCCACTTCGGCGTCGGGATCGATGCCATCGACCTGGCCGCCGCGGCATCGCGGTGACGACCGCGCCGGACGTGCCGAGCGACGATGTGGCCGCCCTCGCGGTTGAGCTGAGGCTGGTCCAGGGCGACGGCCGGGCGCGCAGCGGCGCCTGGGCGCGGCCGGGGGAGTTGCCGCTCAACCGCAAGGTCAGCGGCGGGCGCGCGGACCTCCTCGGCCTCGGCCGGATCGGCCGCGCGACCGGCGAGCGCCCGGTCGCGTTCGGGATGCAGATCCACCGTTTCGCGTGCGCCCCGAAGGACACGCCCCCCGGATACGACCCGGCACCCCGACCCCGTGTCGCTTGCCCGGCGGGTCGCATGGAGCGTGGTCTCCACAGTCGGCGGGGCGGCGACCGAGGGGCTGGTCTCGGCCGAAGTCATCGCGGCGCCGGGCCCCTCGGGCGTGCCGGTCAACGCCGCGCGCGGCTCGGTGTGGACGAGGCGAGGCTGATCGCGGCGCCCGACGCCGGACGCCCCCGGGGCGCGGCGCTGGACGCCTTCCGGGGCGAGCCCAACGTCGAGCCCCGGCTTCTGGCGCAGGACGGCGTCATGCTGCCACCGCACCGGGGGTCGGGCACGGCAGAGAGCCGCGCCGCGGTGGGCCGGCGGCAGCGGGCCAGCATCGCCGGCTTGCCGACCAGCCGCTGCCGACCCCGGTCGCCCGACGGGGGAGACCGCCCCACCAAGACCCTTGCAAAGGGTCTTGGCAAGAGCCTTGCTTCAAGGCTCTTGCCGTGCGGCACGCCGGCCGCGTCCGGACCCCGACGTCATGCCCGGGGGGCCGCGATCTCGAAGGCCGGGCGGCCCAGCACCGCACGGTCGAGCGTGACCCCCAGCCCCGGCGCGTCGGAGGCGGCCATCGTGCCCGCCACCCGCTGCGGCGCGCCCGGCGCGAAGGCGACCGTGCCGTAGGCGTTGAAGTCGGTGGCCGAGAAGCGGCAGCGTTCGGGCGTGGAGTGCGCCAGATGCGCGATCGCTGCCGTCACCACGTCGCCGCCCCAGCTGTCCTCGATCGTCATCGGATAGCCCAGCGCCACGCACAGGTCGCGGATGCGCCGCGCCTTGCTGAGGCCGCCGACCTTGGAGATCTTGAGGTTGATCGCGTTCATGGCACCGTCCTGATGGGCGCGCAGGAAGGCGGGAAGGCCGTCGATGTTCTCGTCCAGGATGAAGGGCAGCGCGGTGGCGCGGCGGATGCCGAGGCATTCCTCGTAGCTCCGGCAGGGCTGTTCGATGTAGACATCCACATCCTTCACCGCGGCGCAGACCCGGAGCGCGTCGGCCGAGGTCCAGCCGGTGTTGGCATCGGCCACCAGCACGTCGCCGGGCTGCAGCACCGCCGCCACCGCCCGGATGCGCGCAATGTCGTCCGCGGCGCGGCCGCCCACCTTCAGCTGGAATTTTCTGTAGCCCTGAGCCCGGTAGCCCGCGACGTTCTCGGCCATCGCCTCGGGCGCCGCCTGCGAGATGGCGCGGTAGAGCGCAACCGAGGGGCCGAAGCGGCCGCCCATCAGCGTGGCCACCGGCAGCCCCGCGGCCTTGCCGGCGAGGTCCCAGCAGGCCATGTCGAGGGCCGACTTGACGTAAGGGTGGCCCAGCAGCGCGCGGTCCATCACCGCCTCGACGACGGCGGTCTCGCGCGGGTCGAGGCCGATCAGATGGGGGCCAAGCTCGGCGATCCCGGCGCGGGCGCCGGAGCCGTAGGCGGGCAGGTAGAAGGGGCCGAGGGGGCAGACCTCGCCCACCCCGGTCAGGCCGCCGTCGGCGACGATCTCGACCACGGTGGCGTCGAAGACGTCGACGAATTTCCCCTCGGACCAGGCATAGCGGCCCTCCCTCAGCGGCAGGTCCAGCTGCCAGACGCGGATCGCCTCGATTTTCATGGTCCTTCTCCGGTGATGACGGCCTCGGCCTCGATCTCGACCCGGTAGGGGCCGACAAGGGCTCCGGCGGCGATAAGCGTGTTTGCGGGCATCGCCCCGGCGAGCGCCCGGGCGTGGGCGCGCGCGGCATCCTCCCACCGCGCTGGGTCGGTCAGGTAGACGCAGGTGCGCACCACGTCGTCCATGCCTGGCCCCCGCCGCCTCGACCGCGGCGGCGATCTTGTCGAGGATGTAGACCGTCTGCCCTTCGACATCGCCGGGGCAGACGACATTGCCCCGGCCGTCGGTCGCCGTGGTGCCGCTCACCAGAACGCGGTCGCCCACCCGGACGGCGCGGGAGAAGCCGGCCTTCGCCTCCCGGGCCGAGCCCGAGGAAACCCTTGTGCGGTCCGGGCGGGCGGGCACGGCCAGGGCAGGGCAGTATTTCGGCACCGCGTCGAGATGGTGCGAGAGGTCCCCGGAAGCGGTCAGGAACGGCGGCCTGCGGTATTCGTCGCCGCAGTCGCCGGGGATGGGCGCAAGCGCCCCGGTGGCCGTGGCGATGGCGGCGCGGTCGTCGTCGTCGAGCGCAAGCGCCAGCATCCGGGCATTGTCGGCGCGATGGTCGGCCTCGCCCAGCCGGGCCCCGACGATGACGGCGGCGACGCCGGGCGTGTCGAGCACCCAGCGCGTGGCGACATTGGGGATCGAGACGCCGTGCTTGCGCGCCACCCCGTCGAGCGCGCGCAGCAGGCCCTGGAATGGTGCCGAGCCGCCGGCGGCGTCGATGAAGCGCTTGTATTTCATCTTGCTCCAGCCGCCGATCGCGGCGGGCTCGGGGGCGCCCAGCCAGCGTTCCGACAGGAAGCCGCCCAGCAGCGTGCCGAAGGCGAGGATGCCCACCCCCTCCTCGGCCGCGACCTCGGCCATGCGGCCGGCGGCGCGGCGGTCCACGAGCGAGAAGCAGACCTGATTCGTCGCCACCGGACTCCCGTGGCGGCAGAGGAGCCGCAGATGCGCGGCGTCGAAGTTGGTCAGGCCGAGGAAGCGGAACAATCCCGCCTCGCGCAGTCGCGCCAGCTCTTCCAGCGCCGGCAGCCATTCGAGATGCTCGTAGCGCCACCAGTGGAACTGCGTCACGTCCACCCCCGGCGCGCCGACGCGCTCGGGCGCGGTCTCGACCCCGCGGCGCACGACATCGGCCGTCATGGGGCCGGGCGGCGGGCACCACTTGGTCATGATCGCGGGCGCAGGCCCGCCCTCGGCCGCCAGCAGCCGCGCGGCGCGGCCTGCCACGATCTCGGACGAGCCGTAGTGGTCGGCCATGTCCCAGCAGTCGAAGCCGTCGCGGGCACAGGCCGCAAGGTCGGCCGCCATCGCGCCCCGGTCGGGGGTGCGGCCGTCGCGCTCCTGGTCGGCCATCTGCCACAGGCCGGTGACGATCCGGCGAGGGGCGAAGCCGGATGGCAGCGGATGTCGCGGGATCGGCTGCATCGGTTGCGCCCTCGCCCGTCAGTGCCGCAGGATCTTGCCGAAGAAGTCCCGCGCCCGCGCGGTCCTGGGGTTGTCGAGAATCTCCGCCGGCGGACCTTCCTCGACCACGCTGCCCTTGTCCATCATCACCACGCGGTCGGCGATCTCGCGCACGAAGGCCATCTCGTGGCTGACAAGGATCATCGTCATCCCCTCGCGGGCAAGGTCGCGGATGACCTCCAGCACCTCGTTCACCAGCTCGGGGTCGAGCGCCGAGGTCACCTCGTCCAGAAGCAGGATCTCGGGCTGCATCGCCAGCGCCCGGGCGATGGCGACGCGCTGCTGCTGCCCGCCCGAGAGCTCGTCGGGGTAGGCGTGCAGCTTGTCGCCCAGGCCCACCCGGTCGAGCAGGCGGCGCGCGAGGTCTTCCACCTCGCGCCGGTCGCGGCCCTTGATGCGCACCGGGGCGAGCGTGACGTTCTTCAGCACGTCCATGTTCTGGAAGAGGTTGTATTGCTGGAACACGATCGCCATGCGGTCGCGCACCGCCCGGACCATGGCGGCCCGGCGGTAGTCCACCGGCTCGCCCGCCACGCGCACCGTTCCCCCCGAGGGCGGCAGAAGCCCCACGAGCAGCCGCAGCACCGTGGACTTGCCCGAGCCCGACGGCCCCACGAGCGCCACGACCTCGCCGCGGTCCACGGTGAAGCTGACCCCCGAAAGGACCTCAAGACTGCCGTATCTTGCGCGGACGTCGCTGACTTCGAGGTGCGGCAAGGCGCGTCTCCAGGTATTGGCCGTAGAGGCTGAGCGGCCAGGACATCAGGAAATAGACGAAGGCGATGGTGCCGAACACGAGGACCGCCGAGAAGCCCTGGTTGTTGAGCTCCTTGCCCCGGAAGGTCAGCTCGAACACGCCGACCTGGCTGACCAGCGCGGTGTCCTTGATGAACCCCACCGCGAAGGCCACCGAGGGCGGCACGATCACCGGCATCGACTGCGGCAGCACCACCCACAGCGTGGTGCGGAACCGGCCGAGGTTCATCGCCGTCGCGGCGTCGATCTGCTGCTGCGGCACGCTCTCGAGGCCCGCGCGGATGATCTCGGCGGTGTAGGCGGTGGCGTAGAGGCAGATCGCGATCACCGCCACCGTGAACAGCGAGGCGTCGCGGATCACCGTCTGGATGAAGAACAGCACCAGATAGACGATGACAAGGAAGGGGATGCGCCGGAACACCTCGACATAGGCGACGCAGACCAGCCGCAGGGGCAGCGCCCAGAGGCCCGGCGTCTTGCGCAGATAGACGAGCACCAGCGCAAGGAAGAAGCCGATGAGGCAGCCCAGGGCTGTCATCGCGAGCGTCAGGCCGGCTGACTCGAGCAGCAGGATGAGGTTGCGTTCCGAGAAGAAGCGCGGCAGCTGGGCGATGATGCGGTCCATCAGAACACCCGCGCCTTCACCCGGAAGGCCCAGCGCCCGAACAGCGCCAGCCCGATCGAGGCGATGAAGGTGAGCACGACATACATCCCCGCCACCACCGTGAAGTATTCGAGCCAGCGGTAGTTGAAGCTCGCCCGGGTGATCGCCTGCCCGGTCAGCTCGTTGACCCCGATGATCGCACCGACCGAGGTGCCCATCACCAGGATCACGATGAAGAAGTTGGCGAGGGCGGGATAGATCGTCTTGGCGATGTGCGGCGCCACGACATAGCGCACCTGCTGCAGCCGCGACATGCCCATGACCTCGCCCGCCTCCATCTCGGTCCGGCGGACCGACAGGAAGCCCGCGCGCATGATCATGGTCAGATAGGCGCCGGCGTTGAGCGTGAGGCCGAGCAGCAGGCAGAACTCGCCCGACCAGCGGATGCGGAACTCGGCCAGGCCATAGTAGAGGAAATAGATCTGGATCAGCGCCGGCGTGTTGGTGAGGAACACCACATAGGCGTCGACCAGCCAGCGCACCGGGCGCGGCCCGAAGGTCTTGAACGCGGCCAGCACCAGCCCGATCAGCGCACCGCCCCAGAAGGCCAGAAGCCCGATCTGGAAGGTCAGCAGCGCCCCGTCGAGCAGATAGGGGAAGTCGCGCCAGACGACGCCGAACTGGAAGGTGTAGTTCATCGGCCCGGGGTGCCGGGGGCGCGCGCGGCGCGCCCCCGACGATCAGGTCAGAAGTAGGGGTTGGGCACGATCGGCGCGAGCATCGGGGCGCCGTAGAACTTCTCCCAGGTCTCGTTGACGAAGCCCGAATTGTGCATCGCGAAGAGGATGATGTTGAGCACCTCCTTGAGGTTCGCCTGCCCCTGGCCGATGCCGATGGCGCACCAGGCCACGTCGATCGGCTCGGGCACGACGCGCCACTTCACGTCCGGATACTGCTCGGTGAAGGCCATGAAGAAGTCGATGTTCTCGACGATGGCATCCGCCCGGCCCTGGGCCACCAGCCGCACGGTGTCGGCGAGCGTGTCCACAAGTTCGAGCCTGGCGTTGGGCATGTTCTGCTGGGTCCACTCGACGGTCCAGTTGCCGCGCATGTTGGCCAGCGTGATCCCCGGGCGGTCGAAGTCCTGCCACCTGTCGCCGGCGACCGCCTCGGTCGTCAGCACCGCCAGGACCTCGGTGTGCAGCGGCACGGTGTAGTCGATCAGCTTGGCGCGCTCGGAGTTGCGGGTCAGCGCGCCGAGCGAGATGTCGATGCGGTCCGACACGAGGAAGGGCACGCGCTGCGGCGTCTCGGTCGGCACCCATTCGACATTGACGCCAAGGCGCCGCGCGATCTCCTTGCCCACCTCGATGTCGAAGCCCACCCATTCGCCGGCGTCGTTGCGCACCGACATGTTGGGGAAGTTGGGGTTGATCCCGATCCGGATCGTGCCGGACGACAGGATGTCGTCGAGCGAGCGCGCCTCGGCCCGGGGCGCGACGGCGGCGATGCCGAGAGCGGCGACGAGGCCGAGGGCGATCGTCGTGAGCTTGAACATGCAGACCTCCTGCGGTGTGAGGAAACAGGGCCTTCGGCCTCTCGTTGGTGCGGACTGCGCACGGCCGTCCGAATAGCGCACAGTTGACAGAGGATCGCCGAGTCGGTCAAGCGCGCAGAGGCGGCAGGCGACCGCTCAGGCCGCCGCCTCGCGCGACAGCGCGATCGCCTGACCCACGCCCGCGCAATTCGTGCCCAGCGCGCGGCGCGCGCCGCTGTCACAGAGCTCCAGCGCCGCGGTCAGGGCCAGCCGCGCCCCGGACATGCCCGGCGGATGCCCCGGCGCGATCGCGCCGCTGCCGGGGTTCACATGCTGGGCGTCGTCGGGCAGACCGAGGCCGCGGGTGACGGCGAGCGCCTGGGCAACGAAGGCGGCGTCGAACGCCGCCACGTCGCCGTCGGCCATGCCGAGACCCGCGCGACCGAGAGGCCGCCGCGTCGCCGCCAGCGGGCCGATGCCGATGATCCGCGGCGCGACGCCCGCCGTCGCGGCGCCGGCGATCCGCGCCACGGGCGTCAGGCCGAAGGCGGCGACGGCGCGCTCCGGGGCGACCCGCTGCGCCGCGGCGCCGCCGTTCACGCCCAGGGCGCTGCCGGCCGTCACCGTGCCGTTCGCGCGGAACGGTCCTTCAGGCGGACCAGATCGGCCATCGTCGTCGGGCGCGGGTGCTCGTCGCGGTCGATCGCGACCGGATCGCCCCGGTGCGGGGTGGTCGTCAGCGGCGCGATCTCGCGCGCGAAGCGGCCCGCGGCCTGCGCCCGCGCCGCCCGGGCTTGCGAGCGGAAGGCGAAGCATCCTGATCCTCGCGCGAGATGGCGAACTCGGCCGCCATGTTCTCGGCCGTCTCGGGCATCGGCTCGATGCCGCAGCGCACGGGCATCAGCGGGTTGACGAGCCGCCAGCCGATGGCGCTGTCGAAGACCTCGACCTTGCGCGAAAAGGCGGGCTCGGCCCCGGGCACAACGAAGGGCGCGCGCGACATCGCTTCGGCCCCGCCGGCGACGATCCCGTCGGCCTCGCCGGCCCGGATCGCCCGCGATGCCTGCGCCAGCGGCGCGAGCCCCGGGTCGTGGCGGTGGTCCCGTCGGGCCGCTCGTGCCAGGCCAGGACGGCGCTTTCGGCCATGGCCGCGTCCGGCCCGTCGAACCAGATGCGGACGTTGGCCAGATGATGTGCCGTCCGCCGCCAGCGCCACATCCACGCCATCGAGGCGCGCAGCGCGTCGCGCTTCCGCGCCGCCAGCCGCGGATCGTGGCCGAGGGCGACATCCGCATCGGGCCCAAACAGCGCCGCCGTCGCGCCCAGGTCCATCCGGTCGAGATGCCGGCAGTCGTCCACCAGCAGCTCGGCGATCGCCTGCCGGTCGAGCAGCGTCTGCAGCTACGGGGTCATGTCCGTCCCTCCCCCGGGTCGGGCCGCCGGCGGCGGCGCTGGCGGATCTCGAGCAGCCCGCCGTCCACCGCTATCACCTGCCCCGTGATCCGGGACGACCGCGGCGAGGCAAGAAACAGCACCGCTTCGGCCACCTCGGCCACCTCGCCCCAACGGGCGATGGGATAGCGCGCGATCACCCGGGCAAGCTGCGCCTCGAACCCGGCCTCGTCCGGGGACGGCGCGCGGAACTGCGCCCAAGACAGCTTTGTGCGCACCGCCTCCGGGGCGACCGCGTTCACCCGCACGCCCCGGTCGGCGACATCGGCGGCAAGCTGCCGGGCCGGCGCGATCACCGCGTCCTTGCTGGCCGAATAGGCCGCCACCCCCCTGAACCCCGCCAGCCCCACCGTCGAGGCGGTACACACCAGCGCGCCTGCGCCCGAAGCCAGCAGATGCGGCAGCACCGCGCGCGCGGTAAGGAAGGCGCCGGTCGCGTTGACGCGCATCGCGCGCTCCCAGTCGGCAAGGCTGAGCGACAGGATGCCGCCCTCGACCATGATGCCCGCCTTGGCCTCGGCGGCACAAAGCCCGCCGGCCGAGGCCGCCGCGCGCTCGACCATCGCGGCGACCGAAGCCTCGCAGGCCGCGTCCACCGCCACGCCCAGCGCGGCATGGCCGACGGCGCGCAATTCGGCCGCCGCCGCCTCGGCCCCCGCGTCGTCGAGGTCGGCCAGCACCACCCGCGCGCCGTCGGCGGCCAGCCGCGCCGCCACCCCCCGCCCGATGCCCGAGGCCGCGCCGGTGACGAGCGCGCCCTTGCCCCGCAGCGTGCGCTCGGCGCCGGGGCCGCTCATGCCGGGGCGACGAAGGCGTGGGCGCAGAGGCTGCGCTGCGCCGTCTCGTCCGTCTCGGCCTTGAAGGCGGGGCGGTCGCGCCGGCCGAGCGCCCGCGCTGCGGCGGGCCGGGCGTCGACCACCGCCCGGTGGCGCCGCGCCTTGTGGTCGTCGCGCGTGCGGGCATGGCGGACGGGCCCGGGCACGCAATGGCCGAAGTGGTTCGCCCGGCCCGAAACAGGGCCCGCGCCCGAGGCCACGAACATCAGCCAGGACAGCAGCGCCCCGCGCTCGGCCGCTGCGCCAGCGGGCAGGAAGCGACCGGTCGTCTCGGCAAGGCGGAGCAGGATCGCGTTGGACCCGAACACCACCGCATCGCCGTCGACGATGACGGGAAGCTTGCCGTTGGGGTTCAGGGCGGGGAAGGCGGCGGCGTGCTGCTCGGCCTTGCGGGTATCGACCGCGACCGCGTCATGGGGCAGCCCAGTTGCCTCGAGACACGGCGCCACCTTCATCGGGTTCGGGGCGAGGTTGTCGGAGAAGCGGATCACGGGCGCGCCCTTGGCACAGGCGGCATCCGGCGGCATGCCCGGTTTCGGTGTGGCTTGCGCCCGGATCCGCCGCAACCGGAAATCCGCCGCGGGGCCGGGAACCCCGGGCGCCCGGCAGGGCCGGACGACCGACACAGAACTGTCATGCAGGAATGCTAGGCACGCTTGCCAGGACCCGCCTGCCGTCGTCAGCTTGCGCCCGGACAGCACTTCTCCCCGCACCGGGGGAAGGCAGGGGCGGCTGCGGCGCCCGGGCGGCTGTCCACCAACCGGGAGACCAGTCATGACTGCTCGAAACCTCTTCGCCACGACGGCCAGCGTCGTGTCGCTGCTTGCCGCGACCGCCGCTTCGGCGCAGCCGATGGACGAGCTGATCGCCGGCGCGCGCGCCGAGGGCATGCTGACCACGATCGCCCTGCCGCACAGCTGGTGCGGCTACGGCGACGTGATCGCCGGCTTCAAGGCCAAGTATCCGTTCCTGACGATCAACGAACTCAACCCCGACGCGGGCTCGGCCGAAGAGCTCGAGGCGGTGCGCGCCAACCGCAACAACAAGGGCCCGCAGGCGCCCGACGTGCTCGACATCGGCCTGGCCTTCGGTCCGGCCGCCAAGGAGGAGGGGCTGCTGCAGCCCTACAAAGTCGCGACCTGGGACACGATCCCCGACGACGTGAAGGATCCCGAAGGCTTCTGGTACGGCGACTACTACGGGGTGATGGCCTTCCTCGTGAACACCGACCTCGTGGACCCGGTGCCGACCTCGTTCGCCGACCTGCTGAAGCCGGAGTATGCCGGGCAGGTCGCGCTCACCGGCGATCCGCGCACCTCGAACCAGGCGATCCTGGCGGTGATGGCCGCGGGCATGGCGCGCGGTGCGGCGCCCGGCGCCGAGGCCGGCGAGGCCGGCCTGCAGTTCTTCAAGGAGCTCAACGAGGCGGGCAACTTCGTGCCGGTCACGGGCCGCGCCGGCACGCTGGCCCAGGGGACCACGCCGATCCTGATCGCGTGGGACTACAACGCGCTGGCCTGGCGCGACAGCCTCAAGGGCAACCCGCCGGCGCAGGTCGTCGTGCCCTCGGACGTCACGCTGGCCGGGGTCTACGTGCAGGCGATCAGCGCCTACGCGCCGCAGCCCAACGCCGCCAAGCTGTGGATGGAATATCTCTACAGCGATGAGGGGCAGCTGGGCTGGCTGGCGGGCTACTGCCACCCGATCCGGTTCAACGACCTCGTCGCCCGCGGCGTCGTCCCGCAGGAGCTGATGGATGCGCTGCCGCCGGCGGACGCCTACGAGCGCGCCGTGTTCCCGACCGTCGACCAGGTGAACGCCAACCGCCAGGTCGTGACCGGCGGCTGGGACGCGGTCGTCGGCGCGATGTCGTTCCAGTAACGAAGGCCAGGCAGCGGCCCCGCCTGCCCGGCGGGGCCACTGCCGCTGCATCCGGCCGATGAGCACCCCGGCAACCGCCGCACGGCATCTGGCGCTGCGCTGGTCCGGCGTGGCCCCCTTCCTCGCGTTCACGGCGCTGTTCCTGATCCTGCCCACCCTCTACATCGTGGTGGGCGCGTTCCGCACCCCGGACGGAGCCTTCACGCTCGACTTCGTGCGCGCGCTTCGGGCGCCGAACATCCTCAACGCCTACTGGTCCTCGATCCGCATCAGCTTCTGGTCGGCCCTGCTGGGAACCGTCTTTGGCCTGGCGATGGCGATGGCCATGGTCAACGGCGGGCTGTCGCGGCGGGTGCGGGGGCCGCTGCTGACCTTCTCGGGCGTCGCCTCGAACTTTGCCGGCGTGCCGCTGGCCTTCGCCTTCATCGCCACGCTGGGGCCCGCGGGCATCGTGACGCTGTGGCTGCGCAGCGAGTTCGGGATCAACCTGCGCGCCCACTACGGCTTCAACCTGCTCTCGACCACCGGGCTGATCCTGACCTATCTCTTCTTCCAGATCCCGCTGATGATCCTCATCATCACGCCTGCCCTCGACGGGCTGCGGCGCGAATGGCGCGAGGCCGCCTCGATCCTCGGGGCCTCGGGGCTGCAATACTGGCGGATGGTGGCGCTGCCGATCCTGCTGCCCTCGGTGCTGGGCTGCTTCGCGCTGCTGTTCGCCAACGCCTTCGGCGCGGTGGCCACCGCCATCGCGCTGACCGGCTCGACCCTGAACATCGCGCCGATCCTGCTGTTTGCGCAGATCCGCGGCGACGTGCTGGGCAGCCCGGGGCTGGGCTATGCGCTGGCGCTGGGGATGATCCTGATCGCGGGCATCACCAACGGGCTGTCGATCTGGCTGCGGGCCCGGTCGGAACGGTGGCTGCGGTGACCCGGCTGGCCGCCGCCCTCGTGCTGCTGCTGGGCGTGCTCTACTTCGCCCTGCCGCTCTACGGGATGACCGAGTTCTCGCTGCGGATGCGGCGCGGGGTCTATTCGCTCGATGCCTACCGCGTGGTGCTGGCCGATCCGCAGTTCCAGGAGACCTTCGCCTATTCGGCGTTCATGGCGCTTGTGACCATCGTCGTGGGCGTCGTGCTGGTGGTGCCCACCGCCTACTGGGTGCGGCTTTACCTGCCGCGGCTGCGCCCGGTGGTGGAGTTCATCACCCTCCTGCCGCTGGTGATCCCGCCGATCGTCATCGTGTTCGGCTACATCCGGCTCTACAACACCTCGTCCTTCCTGCCGCTGACCGGTTCGTCGAGCGGCACCACGCTGCTGCTGCTGTTCGGCTACACGGTGCTGGCGCTGCCCTACATGTACCGCGCCGTCGACACCGGGCTGCGCGCCATCGACGTGCGCACGCTGACCGAGGCGGCCCAGAGCCTCGGCGCGGGCTGGATCACGATCATGGGGCGCATCATCCTGCCCAACGTGCTGGTCGCGGTGCTGTCGGGGGCCTTCCTGACCTTTGCCATCGTGATGGGCGAATTCGTCATGGCCGCGCTGCTGAACCGGCCGGCCTTCGGCCCGTATCTGCAGCTGACCGGCGCCAACAAGGCCTACGAGCCGGCGGCGCTGGCGGTGATCGCCTTTGCCATCACCTGGGCCTCCATGGGGCTCATCCAGCTTGTCACCCGGTTCCAGAAATTTGCGAGGGCGGAACGATGACCGCGGACCTGGAGATCGCGCGGCTCGAGAAGTCGTTCGGCGCCACCCGCGTGGTGAGGGACTTCAACCTTGCCATCGCGAAGGGCGAGTTCGTCTCGCTCCTCGGCCCGTCGGGCTGCGGCAAGACCACGGTGCTGCGCATCGTCGCCGGGTTCGAGACGGCGACGGCCGGAACGGTGGGCATCGGCGGGCAGGACGTGACCGGCCTGCGCCCCAACCAGCGCAATGTCGGCATGGTGTTCCAGGCCTATGCGCTGTTTCCCAACCTGACGGTGGCGCAGAACGTCGGCTTCGGGCTGCGCGTGAAGGGTGTGCCCCGCGCCGAGATTCGGGCGCGGGTGGCCGAGATGCTGGAGCTGATCGGGCTGGCCGATCTTGGCGGGCGCTATCCGTTCCAGCTTTCGGGCGGGCAGCAGCAGCGCGTGGCGCTGGCGCGCGCGCTCGCGCCGCGGCCGCGGGTGCTTCTGCTCGACGAGCCGCTGTCGGCGCTGGACGCCAAGATCCGCGTCGCCCTGCGCAACGAGATCCGCGCGATCCAGCGCGCGCTCGGCATCACCACGATCTTCGTCACCCACGACCAGGAAGAGGCGCTGTCGATCTCGGACCGCATCGTGGTGATGAACGGCGGCATGGCCGAGCAGGTCGGCACGCCGTTCGAGGTCTACAACCGCCCGGCAACGCGCTTCGTGGCAACCTTCGTCGGCAGCCTGAACACCTTCGAGGCCCGCGCCGAGGACCCCGCCGCAGGCCGCGTCTCGCTGGCCGGGGTCAGCCTGCGGCTGGCCGGGCCCCTGGCCGCGCGCCCGGGCGACCCGGTGGGCCTTGCGCTGCGCCCCGAGCAGCTTTACCTCGGCCGCGGCCCGGGGCACGAGGTTGTGCTTCCCGCCCGGATCGAGGAGGTGGCGTTTCTCGGCTCGGTGATCCGGCTGCGCGTATCGGCGGCCGGGGCGAGGCTGGCGCTCGACACCTTCAACCGTTCGGATTCGCCGCCGCCGCCGGTGGGCAGCACCGCCGAGGTCAGCTTTTCGGCCCGCGACATGATCGTGCTCGGGGCCTGAGCCGGCGGGGCGGCCCCGGGGACCGCCCCGCGCCCCGCAGCCCCGGGGTGCCGCGCCTCAGCCCTTCGCGGCGATCGCCTCGGCCAGGACCAGCACGTTGCGCGCCATCTTCTCGCTTGCCGCGTCGATCATCTTGCCGTCGAGCGAGGCCGCGCCCTTGCCCGCCGCCTCGGCCTCGCGCAGCGCCTCGATCACCCGGCGGGCGCGCGTGACCTCGGCCTCGGGCGGCGAGAACACCTCGTTCGCCAGCGCGATCTGGCTGGGGTGGATGGCCCATTTGCCCTCGAGCCCCAGCGCCGCCGCGCGCCGGGCGGAGGCGCGGTAGCCCTCGGGGTCCGAGAAGTCGCCGAAGGGGCCGTCGATGGCGCGCAGGCCGTAGGCGCGGCAGGCGATCGTCATGCGGCTAAGCGCCGCGTGCCACTGGTCGCCCGGATAGTCGGGGTTGAGCCCGCCGATCGACACGGTGCGCGAGCGCATCGAGGCGGCATAGTCGGCGACACCGAAATGCAGCGCCTCGAGCCGCCCCTGGCCCTGGTTGGCGTAGGCGGCGATGGCCTCGACATTGGCCATGCCCAGCGCCGTCTCGATCAGCGCCTCGAGGCCGACGCGGGTGCTGTAGCCCTTCGCCCGCTCGATCTGGCTGACCAGCGCCTCGACCATGTAAAGGTCGGCCGGCACCCCCGCCTTGGGCACGAGCAGGGTGTGCACGCGCGCCCCCGCCTGCTCCATCACATCCACCACGTCGCGATACATGTAATGGGTGTCGAGCCCGTTGATCCGCACCGAAACCGTCTTGCCGCGCGCCGCCCAGTCGATGTCGTTCAGCGCCTGGATCGCGTTGCGCCGCGCCGCGTCCTTTTCCGGCGGGGCGACCGCATCCTCGAGGTCGAGAAAAACGTAGTCGGCCGCGCTGGCGGCCGCCTTGTCGATCATCGACGGGTTCGAGGCCGGGACGGCCAGTTCGGAGCGTTGAAGCCGCTGGCGGCGCAGCGGGTAAAGCGTATGACTCATGCGGTCTTCCCCTCGGCAGGCCATGGTGCCGGTCCGGCGGCCCGGCCACCGCGGGGCAGACCCCGCAACGGCCAACGACCCGGTCGGCGCGGCCCCCACAGCCGACCCGGGGCGACCATAGACGCAGCCGCCGCCGGCGCAAGACCTGCTGCACCGCAGACAGTCCGGGGGACGCCAGCAACCTGCAAGTCGCCCCGGACGCACGCCGGCACCCCCGCACGCACGAATGGGGGGCCCCGACCCCGACGGGACCCCCCACCACCCCACGTGCTCCCTTCGCACCACACGTGATCTGTCAAGGTCCCGGCCATGCTGGCCCTGATCCGAAGCCTGGCGCAGACGGCCGCGTCAGGCAAGCGCCGAATGCGGCAGATTTGTCGCGAACTGTCGGCAGCGCGGCCGCGGCTTCAGCCGTAGACGGCTTCCTTGCCGAAGTGCTTGACCAGCATGTAGTAGAGCACCGCGCGATACTTGTTGCGCTCGGACCGGCCGTAGGTTTCGATCGCAGCGTCGATGGCCTCATCGAGCCTCGGATCGTCGGGAAGGCCCAGCTTCTTCATCAGGAAGTTGGTGCGCACCCGCTCGACCTCTTCGGGGTCGCTGGCGGCCACCACCGCGCTGTCGGCGTTGTAGATCGTCGGGCCGCAGCCGATCGTGACCTTGCGCAAGAGGTCCAGGTCGGGCTCCATCTTGCACTTGGTCCTGAGGTCTTCGGCATAGCGCGCGATCAGCGCGTCTCGCTTGTTCATACCGGTCTCTCCTGTTGGCCGCGCGTCACTCGTTCAGGCGGTGCCGGCCCCCCCGGAGAACCGGACGCCCGCGACCGGACTAGCAGGTGGCGGGGCGTCGGGAAATCGGGAGGTGCGCGCGAAAGATGCGGGCGTGGCCGTTCAGTAACGGTATTGTTCCGGCTTGAACGGCCCGGCCGGGGAGACCCCGATATAGTCGGCCTGCTCGGGGCTGAGCTCGGTCAGCTTCGCCCCGATCTTGGCCAGGTGCAGCCGCGCCACCTTCTCGTCGAGGTGCTTGGGCAGGACGTACACCTTGTTTTCATACTGGTCGCCGCGCGTCCACAGCTCGATCTGCGCCAGCACCTGGTTCGAGAACGAGGCCGACATCACGAAGCTGGGGTGGCCGGTGGCGTTGCCGAGGTTGAGAAGCCGCCCCTCGGACAGCAGGATGATGCGGTTGCCCGAGGGCATCTCGATCATGTCCACCTGCTCCTTGATGTTCGTCCACTTGTGGTTGCGCAGGGCGGCGACCTGGATCTCGTTGTCGAAATGGCCGATGTTGCCGACGATGGCCATGTCCTTCATCCGCCGCATGTGCTCGATGCGGATGACGTCCTTGTTGCCGGTGGCGGTGATGAAGATGTCGGCGGTCTCGACCGCGTCCTCGAGCGTCACCACCTCGTAGCCGTCCATCGCCGCCTGCAGCGCGCAGATCGGGTCGATCTCGGTCACCTTCACCCGGGCGCCGGCGCCGCGCAGGCTGGCGGCCGAGCCCTTGCCCACATCGCCGTAGCCGCAGACAACGGCGACCTTGCCCGCCATCATCGTGTCGGTGGCGCGGCGGATGCCGTCCACGAGCGACTCCTTGCAGCCATACTTGTTGTCGAACTTCGACTTGGTGACGCTGTCGTTGACGTTGATCGCCGGGAAGGGCAGATGCCCCTTCTCCATCATGCGATACAGCCGCGCGACGCCCGTGGTGGTTTCCTCCGACACGCCGCGGATGGCCCGGCGCTGGCG
>CALJZN010000097.1 GCA_937983405.1 uncultured Paracoccaceae bacterium | reverse complement strand
ACCCCGCTTGCGAAGCGCCGCAGTGTAGCCGGACCAGGTCGCGGTGCGGTAGCGGGCGGGTGACGGCTTGCTCGTGCGGCCTGTCTAACCGCTTGGAGTCAGGATGCGAATCCTCCGATGTCAGAGTTGTGCAACAACGCCAGCGGCAACGATCTGGAACAGACCATCCTGCGCTACGTCCGGCTCTACAATGGCCAGCTGCCACACTCCGTCCTGAAGCATCAAACACCAACCGACGCCCTCAAGGCCTGGCAGCGCCAAAGGCCCGAACTGTTCGAGAAGCGGGTCCGCAATCACGCGGGATGTGACGCGCGTTCTGCAGGCTGTTCAGACTGTCGTGCGTTCGCGGGCGGCCCGGGTTTGTCCAGGCCACCCGCCTACCTGGTCGGACGCGCTGTGGGACCCCTTCGCGGCGGGCGTTCTGCTGCAACGCCGCCGGCAGGGATGCAGGATCGAAAGGCTCCGGCCGGTGCGCAGGTCTGCGATTGACACACTCCACGGATGACAGTAGTGCTTATCTCAAAAAGAGGTAACGTTACCGAACATCCGGTCGCAAAGGAGGAGGAGAGTGACCAAACCCACGCAAGGAGTTGGCCGATACGCCGCCGCATGGCGTTTTCTGGCCGGGGGCATCGCCGCCCTGGCGGCTCTGGTTTCGGAGCCCATGCTTCATCCGGTCGCCGCGCAGCAGGCCCGGCCCTACCAATACAATGCCCCGGAGGCGCGGCCGTCCTACGGCGAGGCCCCGGGTCTGGCGGCAGCCGTCGCGGCGGGAAACCTGCCGCCCGTCGCCGACAGGCTTCCCGCCAATCCCGCCGTCGTCGTGCCGCATGAGAGTATCGGGAAATACGGCGGCCATGTTCGCACCCACCTCTGGGACTTCTCCTGGTGGTGGCTGGTCGCCCGAAGCCTGGCCCATGCCGACCTGGTGCGGCAACAGGGCGGAAACTCGGGCATCTTCGAACCGGATCTCGCCGAGCGCTGGGAGCTGTCGGAGGATGGCACCGTCTGGACCTTCCATCTCCGCGACGGGGTGAAATGGTCGGACGGAACCCCGTTCACCACCGAGGACATCATGTTCTGGTATCAGCATGTTCTCCAGAACAAGGATCTGATGCCCGGCACGCCGGCCTGGCTGCGGCCCGGAAACCAGCTGGCGCAGTTCGAGGCGCTGGACGGCCGCACCCTGCGGATCACCTTCGCCCAGCCGAACCGGTTGTTTCTCTTCGGCCTGACGCAGGGAACCAGCACGGTCTGGACCAACTGGGTGAACCACCCCAAGCACTACATGTCCCGGTTCCATCCCGATTTCGTGGCAAGCGCGGACCTCGAGGCAAAGGTGAGCGCGGCAGGAATCGGGAACTGGATCGATCTCTATCGACGCGAGACCGAGCCCCACACCGCCAGCGCCGGCCGCCCATACCTCTGGGCCTGGACGCCCGACGGGCCGATCGACGCCGAGGGGCGCTGGGCGTGGAGCCGCAACCCCTACTTCTACAAGATCGACGAGGCGGGCAACCAGCTGCCCTACATCGACACATGGTCGACCACCAAGGTCACCGACAACGAGTCCGTGATTCTGGGCACGATCGGCGGACAGTTCGATTTCGTCGTCGCCTTCGTTCGGGGCAACAACATCCCCGCCGTCCGCGATGCGATCCAGCGCGGGGCGCCGTTGCAGATCATCAACAACATCAACGCCAAGCCGGGGGAAGTGTCGATCTACATCAACTACACGGTGGACGATGCCGTGCTGCGGGACATCTTTGCCGACGTGCGGTTCCGTCAGGCGCTGTCGCTGGCGATCGACCGCGAGGAGGCCTCGGAGGCGCGGTTCCGCGGGTTCTCCCAGGCCTCGCAGGCCTGCGTCCCCGCGCAGGATCCGTTCATCCACGATCCGGACTGGTGCAGCGCCTTCGTCGCGTTCGATCCCGACCGGGCCAATGCCCTTCTCGATACGATGGGTCTGACCGCGCGGGATTCGGCGGGCTTCCGGCTTCGGCCCGACGGCCACCGGCTGACGCTGATCCTCGACTATCAGGCGGGCAACCATGTGCAGGCGCTCGAACTTCTGCCCGAATACATGAAGCGCATCGGCATCGATCTGCAGCTTCAACCCGCGGCGTCGGGATTGTTCCTCGAACGCAACCAGACCAACTCGGTGCAGCTCGCCGGATGGAGCTTCCAGCCCAACTTCTACCGGCCCGACCTGTTCCTGCCCGGACCTCGCGGAACGAACAACCGCTGGGGCGTTCTGTGGAGCAACTGGTATGCGACGGGCGGAGCCCAGGGAGAGGAACCGACGGGCGACGTGCGCGAGCTCTACGCGCTGGTGGATGCCGCGCAGGTGGCCGGAACGCTGGAAGAACGGGTCGATCTGCTCAAGAAGGTCGTTGCGCTGCACAAGGCCAATCTCTGGGTGATCGGGCTGGCCGGCATGGACGTGCGTCCCCATGTCGCCCACAAGGATCTGCGGAACATTCCCGGTGCGCCCTACGGCCTGAACGTCGATCCGTCGCAGCATTCGGAATACTCCGAAACCTGGTACTGGAACCGGTAGCGTCGTGACCGGCAGCGGGGCACGCGGTCGGCGTGCCCCGCGGCAACCGAAATCGAAGGATGGCAGGAGGAAGGAGCGGTGCTGGGCTTCATCGTCAGACGCAGCCTGAGCGGCCTTCTCACTCTGGCCGCCGTGTCCGTGGTGAGCTTCGCGATCATCATCCTCCCGCCGGGGGATGCGCTGACCACGTATATCTCGCAGATCATGGCCGCCACCGGAGAGATGACGCCGGAGATGCAGCGCCAGATCGAGCACATGCAGGACCAGTACGGCTTCAACGATCCGCTCTATGTGCAGTACTTCAAGTGGGTCCGCGGGATCGTCGTTGCGGGCGATTTCGGCTGGTCGTTCGCCACGCTGAGGAATGTTTCGGACTTCATCTGGGGCCTGATGGCAAACACGCTGATCCTGATCTTCGCGTCCATGGCCTTCATCTATCTGCTCGCCGTGCCGATCGCGTTCTATTCCGCCGTCCGGCCCTACTCGCTGATCGACTACATGGCGACCTTCCTGGGGTTTCTCGGCCTCGCCATCCCGAACTTCATGCTCGCGCTGTTCCTCATGTTCGCGGCCTATTCCCTGACCGGCCAGGTGTCGGTCGGCATGTTCTCGGCGCAGATGGAGACGGCGGCATGGAGCGTCGCAAGGGTTCTCGACCTGCTGCGCCACATATGGATCCCCGTGCTCGTGATCGGCTCGGCCGGAATGGCATCGGTCATACGGATCCTGCGCAGCAATCTTCTGGACGAGCTGAACAAGCCCTATGTCCAGATGGCGCGCGCGAAGGGGGTGCCCGAGTGGCGGCTGCTGATCAAGTATCCGCTGCGGATCGCCATCAACCCCCTGCTGAGCACCATCGGCTTCCTGTTGCCGGACCTCTTCGGGGCCACCATCATCGTCTCGATCGTGCTCGGGCTTCCCACGGTGGGGCCGGTCTTCCTGAGCGCGCTGCTCAATCAGGACATGTATCTGGCAGGGTCGATCGTGTTGCTGATCGCCGCGGCAACGATCATCGGAACCCTTGTGTCCGACATCCTGCTTGCGCTTGCCGACCCGAGGATCCGCTATGAATAGTCGGCAGGATGACCCTCCGGCGCCGGCCGGCGAAGACTCCGGCGCCGCGGCACCCGTGGCCGTCAAGACAGATCGCGCTTCGGTGGCCACACCCTGGCAGCTGTTCTGGTGGCGGTTCCTTCGCCACCGCCTGGCCGTTGCCTCGGGTCTCCTCATCGGGTTGCTCTACCTCGTCGCCGTCCTCGCGGACTTCGTTGCGCCGTATTCCTCCAGCCGGCGGGAATTCAGGCTGAGCTACCTGCCGCCCCAGGCGGTTCACGTCGAGATCGACGGTCTTGTCCCGCGTCTGTATGTCCACGGCATTTCCCGCACGATGGACCCCAACACGGGCCGGGCCGTCTACGCGGAGACCGAGGCGCGGTTCCGGGTGGTCTTCCTGACCCGCGGCGAAAGCTACAGGGTGCTCGGCCTGTTCGAGTCGAACCTTCGCCTCTTCGGTGTCGAGGACGGCGGGAGACTCTTTCTGTGGGGCACGGATAGCGCCGGCCGCTGCGTGCTCAGCCAGACGATCCATGGCGCGCGGATCTCGCTTTTCATCGGTCTGCTCGCGGTGGTGCTCTCGCTCGCCCTGGGGGCCACGATCGGGGCCGTGTCGGGCTATTACGGGGGCATGATCGACCATGCCGTCCAGCGCCTGATCGAGGTTCTGCGCTCTATCCCGGGCATCGCACTCTGGATGTCCCTCTCGGCGGCACTGCCGCGCGACTGGACCCAGCTTCAGATGTACTTCGCGATCATATTGATCCTGTCGCTTCTCGGCTGGACCACCCTCGCCCGGGAGGTGCGCGGCAGGGTGCTGAGCCTCAGGAACGAGGATTTCGTCGTGGCGGCCAGGTTGAGCGGGTGCAGCACGTTCCGCCTTCTCAGGGTCCACCTCATCCCGTCGCTCACGAGCCACATCATCGCGACGCTGACCCTGGCGATCCCGGCGATCATCCTGGCGGAGACGTCCCTGAGCTTCCTCGGGATCGGGCTTTCGCGGCCCATGGTCAGCTGGGGCGTTCTCTTGCAGCAGGCGCAGAGCGTGGAAGCGCTGATGGCCGCACCCTGGCTGTTTCTGCCGGGTGTGGTGCTGATCGTGACCGTGCTGGCCTTCAACTTCCTGGGCGACGGTCTGCGCGATGCCGCCGACCCCTATGCCAAATCCAGTTGATGCAGCGAGCGACCATGGCAACCCCGTCTCTCCGGGCCGACGCCTCCACTCTGGTCGAAGTGACGGACCTGCACGTCGAATTCCCGACGCGCGAGGGCGTGGTTCATGCGGTGCGCGGCGTCTCGTTTGCCATCCGCGAGGGCGAGACGCTGGGCATCGTCGGCGAAAGTGGCAGCGGCAAGAGCGTCTCGTCCCAGGCGATGCTGCGCATCCTCCCGCGCCCGGGGCGGATTTCGCGGGGAAGCATCCGATGGCATCAACGCCTGCCCGACGGGGCCGTCAGGGCGACCGAGATCACCGAACTTGGCGACCGTTCATCGCAGATGAATGCGCTGCGCCGCCGCGAAATGTCGCTGATCATGCAGGAGCCGATGAGCGCCTTGAGCCCGGTGCACACGATCGGCAACCAGATCGTCGAGCGGCTCCGTCTGGGCGGTTCCATGACCAGGGCCGAGGCACGGCTGAAGGCGATCGATCTCATGCGCTCCGTCGGGATCCCGAACCCCGAGAAGCGCATCGACGCCTACACGTTCGAGCTTTCGGGCGGCATGCGCCAACGGGCGATGATCGCGATGGCGATCGGCAACGCGCCGCGTCTCCTGATCGCCGACGAGCCGACCACGGCGGTGGACGTGACGATCCAGGCCCAGGTGATCCGGCTGCTGCAGTCCCTCCAGGACAGCCTGCGGATGTCGATCTTGATCATCACCCACGATCTCGGCGTGGTCGCCACGCTCGCCCACCGCATTGCCGTGATGTATCGGGGCGAAATCGTCGAGCTTGGACCTGTGCGCGACATCCTGAAGGATCCGCGCCATCCCTACACGCAGGGCTTGCTGCGGTCCGTCGCGAGCCTCGAGACGAGCGACGAGGACAGTGTCGCCACCATTCCGGGGGTGGTGCCGCACCCGTTCGAGGTCGTGCCGGGTTGCCCGTTTCACCCGCGCTGCAGCGCCTTCATGCCCGGTGTCTGCGACCGGGTCGCCCCCGAGCGGACACGGCTTGCCCCGGATCGCGAGGTGCGCTGCCACATCTACCAGTCGAGGGCCTGAGCGATGGCGCATGTCGAAAGCGGCCGGCCCCTGCTGGCGGTGACGGACCTCAAGAAGCACTACCCCATCCGCGGCAGCCTGCTGAAGCGCAGTCGGGGGTCTGTGCGCGCCGTTGATGGTGTCTCCTTCGCCGTGAAGGCCGGCGAACGGTTCGGGCTGGTCGGCGAAAGCGGCTGCGGCAAGACCACGCTCGGACGGATGATCGCCGGCGCGCATTCCGCCACCGGCGGCCGGATCACGTTCGAAGCGCAGGACGGAGCGCCCATCGAGGTCACGCAGCTCCGGGGCGCCGCGCTGCGACGCTATCTCGCGCAGACCCAGATGGTGTTCCAGGATCCCTATTCGTCGCTGAACCCGCGACGAACGGTCATGCAGATCGTCGAGGAGCCGATGATCTGCCTGACCGACTGGGATGCCGAACGACGCAAGGCGCGGGTGCTGCGCCTGCTCGACGATGTCGGGCTCGACCATCGCCACGCCCATCGCTATCCACATGCGTTCAGCGGCGGCCAGCGGCAACGCATCGGCATCGCGCGGGCTCTGGCCGTCGGACCGCGATTGCTGGTCTGCGACGAGGCGGTGTCGGCGCTGGACGTCTCGATCCGCGGCCAGATCATCAATCTGCTGCGCGACCTCAGCGCGAAGCTCGATCTGGCGATCATCTTCGTCTCGCACGACCTGGGCGTGGTCAGGCACCTGTGTCAGCGCATCGCGGTCATGTACGCCGGAAGGCTGGTCGAGATCGCGGCATCGGCGCGCCTGTTCGAGGCGCCGCGACACCCCTACACGGAGGCGCTGCTGTCGGCCATTCCCAGCGTCGATCCGGATGCGACGCTGCGGCCCATCATCCTGGACGGCGACGTTGCCGATCCGGGAGAGCGCCCCGCCGGATGCAGTTTCCACCCGCGCTGCCGATACGCCCAGGACATCTGCCGCCGTAAGGATCCCCCGCTGCGCGCGGTCGGGACGGAGGCGCATCTCGTCGCCTGCCATTTCGCCGAGGATCTGCATCTCCGCGGGAACCGGATGCGCTGACCGTCTCCCAGCGGCGGCCTGCCGCGCCTGGCGACCCGGGTTCAGCCGAACTGCATGGGGCGCGCCGGAACGCCCGTCGCGGCAGACTGGTAGGCGGCCTCCACCAGCGCGAAGGTGCGCAGGTTGTCGCGCCCCGAGGTGTCGGGTGCGCGGCCGGCATCGAGACAATCGAGCCAGTGCGTCTGGGTCGCGAGGACGCTTTCCTGCACGATCAGCCAGGGCTCCTCGCCCCAGGGCAGGGGCGCGGGGGCGGCGGTCTCGTCCCAGCTGCGCCCCCCGGAGGCTACGCGCAGCCGGTAGCCCTCCTCGATGCGGATCGCGCCGTCGGTGCCCTCGACGATTCCCAGCACCTGGGGAAAGGGGTCGGGCTGCTGGCGGCTGGCATAGGTGGCCTCGACGACGCCGGTGGCGCCGCCCGCATGCCCGGTCAGGATCGTCGCCATGTCCTCGCCCGCGATGCCGGGCCGGATGCTCTGGGTGCGGCAAAAGACCTCCTCGGCCTCGCCCAGGAAGGCGCGGGCGACATCGAGGACATGGATCCCGAGGTCGAGGATGACGAACCGCTCGACGGTCGCAAGGTAGGGCTGGCCGGCGTAGATGTCGAAGCCGGTGCGGAACGAGAAGCGGCCGAAGGTCGGCCGCCCGATGGCGCCCGACCGCACGAGCGCGAGCGCACGGCGCAGGGTGCTGTGGAAGCGGAAGTTCTCGTGCACCATCAGCGGCAGGCCGGCGGCCTCCATCGCCGCGACCAGGGCGCAGGCGTCCTGCCAGTCGGGGGCGAGCGGCTTCTGCACGATCGCCGGAATGCCCGCCCGGGCGCAGGCCTGCACCAGCGGCAGATGCGACGGCGCGGTGGTGACGATGTCCACGAAATCGGGGCGGACCTCGCGCAGCATCGTCTCGACATCGGTGTCGTGCCGGGGCACGCCGAAACGCTGCGCGGCGCCCCGCGCCTTGGCCGGGTCGAGATCGCAGACCGCAGCGATCGCCACCCGCGGCGCCAGATGCGCCCAGGCCTGAAGGTGCTTCTCGGCAAAGAACCCGCAGCCGATCAGCGCCATTCGGTAGGGTGGCCTGCGGTCGGTCATGATGGACCATCTCCCTGTGCTCGGGCGCGCCGCCCTGCGATGCCACGGGCCTTGTGCCGCAACCGTGCCCGATCGCGCAGCGGCCGATCAAGCTGTGCCGACAATATCACGCGGAAAGTTGTTTGACAACTTTCCGCGACGGTCGAGGACGCAGCCTAGAGCCCGAGGATGCGCAGGCGGGCCGAGTCGAAATGCTGCATCACCGCACGGGCCGCCCGCTCCGCGTCGCGCGCCCGGATCGCGGCGAGGATGGCTTCGTGCTCGTCGATCGTGCTGCTCTTGAGATCGACGCTGGGCGAGCCGGACTGGATCAGGAAGATCGCGGCGATCAGGTTGCCGGCCAGGAAGGCCGAGAACTCGGCATAGAATCGGTTGTGCGTCGCCGCGGCGATGGCGTTGTGAAAGCTCTGGTCGGCCACGATGAAATCGCGCGTGGACTGCGCGGTCGCGCGCAGCACCTCCAGCGTCTGCTCCATCTTCGCCAGATCGGCCGGCTCGCGCCGCGCCGCCGCCAGCCGGGCGGCCGCCGTCTCGAAGGGCAGGCGCAACTCGAACAGCTCCAGCAGGCCCCTGCGGTCGGCGATGCGGCCGTCGTCGAACTTCAGCGCCCGTCGCTGGCTCGGGTCGGTGACGTAGCAGCCGCTGCCGCGCCGGCTTTCGGCCAGACCGTCGGACTTCAGGCGCGATATCGCCTCGCGCACCACCGGGCGGCTGACGGCGTAGCGTTCGCTCAGCGCCTTTTCGGTGGGAAGCTTCTGCCCGGCGGAATACAGCCCCGCCCGGATGCCGGCGGTCAGCTCCCGGGCGATCTGTTCGGAGGTGGCCGCCACGCCGGCGGCGGTGCCTTCGGTTCCGTCCATTCCCGCTCCGCCCCGGGTTCGAGTATCTCGCGAATTCCGGCGCGGGGCAATGGCATGGGTCGGCCGCGCCGCCACCCGGCAGCCGCCGAGATCCGCTTGCCCGGGGGCCGCCAGTTGAGATAACGATATCAGCACGGGCCCGGATGGTGAGATCGTGAAGGCCGGGCGTTCTGATGCCGCGGGAGGGCTGACCCATGCAGGATCTGACGGACCATCCGCTGTGCCTGGTCTGCGGCGATGTGGCCGTGACCGCCGAGGGAGGTCTCTTGCGCGACATCCGCTTCCGCGGCGTCGAGGTCATCCGCGCAGTCTCGGTGCCGGTCCGCGACACCGACTGGGGCACCTATGCCGAGACCGACGCGGAGACCCGCATCCTGCACCGCCCCGACGGCCTGACCTGGCAGCGCCGCTGGCAGGTGGCCGGTGGCGATGTGCGGGTCGAGATGACCGCCGAGATCGGACCCGACAGGCTCGATCTGTCCTGCACGCTGCTGGCGCGTCGCGATCTGCTCACCAACCGCGCGGGCTTCTGCCTGCTGCATCCGCTGCTGGGCGTCTCGGGCCAGCCGGTCGAGGTGCGCCATCCTGACGGCACCACCGCGCCGGCTGCCTTTCCCGCGGCGATCAGCCCCGACCAGCCGGTGCGCGACATCGCCGGCCTGCGCCATCGCATCGGCCCCGTGGAGGTGGCGCTTGCCTTCGAGGGCGACGTGTTCGAGATGGAGGACCAGCGCAACTGGTCGGATGCAAGCTACAAGACCTATTGCCGCCCGATCGCGCTGCCCCTGCCCTATCCGCTGCCCGCCGGCGTTCCGGTCCGCCAGCGCATCGCGGCGGTGTTCCGGGCTGTAGGGGCACCCGCGCCGGCCGCGCCGGCCGCACCGCGGGCGGCGATCATGCCCGAGATGCTGCTCGCGGCCGAACCGGCCTGGATGGGTCCGCCGGTGCCGGCCGGCTGCGGCCTGCTGCTGCGGTCCGGGCCGGGGGCCGACTGGGGGGCGGACGACCTTGCCCGCATCGCCGCGCTCGGCTGTCCGATCGATCTCGAGGCCGTCGTCGCCGACGATCCTTCCGGCGAGGCCGAGTTGCTGGCGCTTGCGTCGCGCCTGCGGGCGGCGGGGCTGCATCCGCGCCACGTCATCGCCCTGCCCGCGGCCTATCTGCGCAGCTACCAGCCCGAGGGGCCCTGGCCCGCGGGCGCCTCCCCCGCCGATGCGGCCGGCTGGGCCGCGCGCGCCTTCCCCGGGGCGCGCATCGGCGCGGGCATGCTGACCAACTTCACCGAGCTCAACCGCTGCCGGCCCGAGCCGGGCCTCGGCGCCTATGTCACGCATGGCAATGCCGCGATCGTGCACATGGCCGACGACCGATCGGTGGCGCAGACGCTCGAGGCCCTGCCCGACATCTTCGCCAGCGCGCGCGCCATCGGCGGGCCGCGGGGCTACCGGCCGGGCCTTTGCGCCGTCGCCATGCGCGGCAACCCCTACGGCGCGGGCCTTGCGGCCAACCCCGAGGCGCGGCGGATGACGATGACCGACCGCGACCCGCGGCAGGAGACCGCCTTTGCCGCGGCCTATGCGCTGGGCGTGGCGGTGCTGGCGGCGCAGGCGGGGGCTGAGGCGGTGGCGCTGGCCGCACCCGGCGGCCCCTTCGGCCTCGATGGGCCGCAGGGGCCGCGCCCGATCCGGGCGATGGTGGCGGCGCTGGCCGGCCTTGCCGGGCGGCAGGCCGAGACATTGCTGGATGCCGGCCTCGTCACCCTGCGCGCCGGGAATCTACTGCTCGCCGGCAACCTGTCGCCGCAGCCGCGGACGGTCGCCTGCGACCGCCCCGCACGCCTCTGGGCCGGACGGGAGGCCATGGACCGGGCCCCGGGGGCGACCGATTTGCCCCCGGGGTCGGTGCTGATCGCGGCCTGACGGCGGCGGCCCGGCGCCGCCGCCGCCAGGCCGCGCCCCGGCCATGGTCAGGCCGGGGCGAAGGCCTGCAGACGGTTGTAGAAGTCGATCATGATGCGGTCGCGGTTGACCATCGAGACGTAGCGCATCGGCGGCCGCCGGCGGTCGAAGCTCCAGGTGCCGTTGTCGGTCACGATCGGCCGCGGGATCAGTTCCGAGCGCACCCAGGCGGCATCGAACAGCCAGGCGGCGGCGGCCAGATCCCAGATTTCCTTGGACCACAGGATGCCCGGCCGGTAGCTGGCGAAGCGCTGCGCGAGCAGCGCGCCGATCGCCCCGTGCGGGGCCACGAAGCGCTCGATCTCGGGAACGGTGCAGAGCATGTGCGAGGACACGCCCATCGCCGGCACGAGCGCCAGCGCGCAGCCGCTGTCGAAAAGCACCTGCGCCGCGCCGATGTCCTGCTTGAGGTTGAAGTCGGCGCAGCTCGGCCAGTCGAGCACATGCCCCGCGATCCAGGTGACGACGATCCGGTCGAGGATGTCGGGCGCCATCAGGAGCGCGCTGCTGACGTTGGTGACCGCGCCGATGGCCACGACATGCAGCGGCGCCTCGGGTGTGGCGCTGCGGGCGCGCGCCACGATGTCCTCGGCCGCCGCCGAGGGCACCGGCTGCTTGGCGGCCCCCATCCAGGCGGTCGAGCCTCGCAGGACCGCCGGCCGCCGCTCCATGCCGATGGCGTCGAGCACGGCAATGATCTCGTTGTAGCTCAGCTCCATCCCCTCGGCGGGGCCCGAGGACCGCTCGTTGTGGAAGGGCGCGGCGCAGATCGCCTCGAGATCGAAGCGGTCGGAGGCGAGCATCAGATGGGCGATGGCGAACTGGTCGTCCACCTCGTTGTAGGTGTCGGTGTCGAGCACCAGGCGCAGCCGCGGCGCCTGCGGCGTCAGCATGCGCAGCAAATCAGCCGTTCCGGGTTTCGTGTCGGTCATCGTCATACTCCTGGATCATGGACTCGGGATGGGTTAGGCGCGCGCTGGTCTCGGCGTCGAACAGGTGCACCGGCCCCGCGTGCGGCGCGAGGCGGAGGGTCTGGCCCGGGCGGTAGCTGCCGCGGTCGCGCAGCGCGACCATCAGCGGCTGCCCGCCGCAGCGGCAGGACAGGTCGGTTTCCGCGCCGGTCGGCTCGATCACCTCCACCTCGGCCAAGAGCGGGCCGTCGGGATCGGGCCGCAGGTGCTCGGGCCGGATGCCGACGGCCACGGCGCGACCGGGTGCGAGCGACGGGACGTGACCGAGCGGCAGGACGCCGCCGCCGTCGAGCGCCACCGCGGGGTCTGCCCCGGCCCGGATGCGACCGGGCAGCACGTTCATGGCAGGCGAGCCGATGAAGCCCGCGACGAAGTGGTTGGCGGGGCGGTCGTAGATCTCGAGCGGCCGGCCGACCTGCTCGATGGCGCCGTCGCGCATCATCACGATCCGGTCGGCCATGGTCATCGCCTCGACCTGGTCGTGGGTCACATAGATCGTCGTCGCCCCCAGCTTCTGGTGCAGGTGGCGCAGTTCGGTACGCATCTGCACGCGCAGCTTGGCGTCGAGGTTCGACAAGGGCTCGTCGAAGAGAAAGACGCTGGGGCTGCGCACCAGCGCCCGCCCCATCGCCACCCGCTGACGCTGGCCGCCCGACAACTCGCGCGGATAGCGCTCGAGCAGCCGGTCGAGGCCCAGCGTCCGCGCCGCCGCGCCGACCCGCTCGGCGATCGCCGCCTTCGGCGCCCTGCGCAGCCGCAGCGAGAAGCCCATGTTCTCGACCACGCGCATGTGCGGATAGAGCGCATAACTCTGGAACACCATGGCGATGTCGCGGTCCTTCGCCGGCAGGTCGTTGACCGCCCGGCCCGCGATCCGGATCTCGCCCGCCGTGATCTCCTCCAGCCCGGCCAGCATCCGCAGCAGCGTGGACTTGCCGCAGCCCGACGGCCCGACCAGCACGGCGAACTCGCCGTCCTCGATGCGGAAGCTCAGCTCGCGCATCACAGCCAGCGCCCCGAAGGACTTGCCGACCTTCTCGAACTCGACCTGCGGCATGGTGGCAACTCCCTTTCAGCCCTCAGGCCTTGATCCCGCCCGACAGCACGATGGCCCGGGTGATCTGGCGCTGGAACACGAGATTCAGCATCACCATCGGCAGGCCGGCGATGACGGCCGAGGCCGTCTCGCGCGCATAGCGGATGCCGTAGGCCTCGCGCACCTGGGTGATGCCCACGGTGACGTTCATCATCTCCTGCGAGTTCTGCGCCAGGAACGGCCAGAGGAAGTTGTTCCAGGCACTGATGAGGGTGATGATCGCCAGCGCCGCGGTGACGCTCGTCGTCATCGGCAGGAAGATGCGGAACAGAAGCTGGAAGTGCCCCGCACCATCGACGACGGCCGCCTCGCGGTATTCCTTGGGGATCGCGTCGAAGAACTGCTTGTAGACGATGATGACCACGGGGTGGATGAGCTGGGGCAGCACGATCCCGGCCCAGCTGTCGAGCAGGCCCAGCCGGTGGACCAGCAGGAAATGGTTCACGATCAGCGCCGAGATCGGCACTATGAAGCTCGCGAGGATCATGCCGTAGAGCAGCCGCCGCCCCGGAAAGGCGATCTGGCTGAGCGCATAGCCGGCGAGCAGGCTGCTCAGGATCACGAGGAGGGTGACCGCGACCGAGGTCACCACCGAGTTGAGATACCAGACGAGGATGCGCGAATTGGTCAGCACGAAGGCACAGGCCTCGAGCGTGAAGGTCTCGGGCCAGAGCCGCAGGCCCGGCCGCACGACCTCGACCTCGGGCTTCACCGTGGTCACCAGCGCCCAGTAGAGCGGAAAGAAGAAGGCCAGCGCCGCGACAAGCGTCAGGGCCGTCAGCGCTGCGCCCATCGGATCGACGCGCAGCCGCCGGCGCCGGGCCGCAGCCGCCAGCAGGCGCGCCGCCTGCGTTGCCGTGGCCCCCGTCATTGCCCGCGGCTCCGCAGAAGCTGAAACTGCAGCACCGAGAGCACGGCGACCAGGACGAGGATCGCCACCGCGACGGTCGCGGCATAGCCGCCGTCGTTCTGCTGGAAGGCGAGGCGGAAGACGTATTGCACGAGCGACATCGTCTCGTCCACCCGGCCGCGCAGGTTGAACAGGTAGACGATGTCGAACACCTTCAGATGCGAGATCAGCTGGATCGTCAGGACCAGCGCGGTCACCGGCCAGATCAGCGGCCAGGTGACGTGCCGGAACAGCGCGATGCGCCCGGCGCCGTCGAGCCGCGCGGCCTCGGAGGTCTCTTGCGGGATGCTGCGCAGCCCGGCGAGGAACAGCAGCACGCTGAAGCCGACCGTGGCCCAGACGGTGACAAAGGCGACGCCCGGCATGAAGGTCGAGACAGTGCGGAAGATCGACACGGACCGGCCCGCGACGGCCGCGACGATCGGCTGGGCGATGCCGAAATGGGTGTCGAGGATCCAGTGCCAGATCAGGTAGACGACCGAGACCGGCAGCATGAAGGGCAAAAAGAAACAGGCCAGCACCGCCGCCTGCAGCCAGCCCCGCAGCCGCGCGACGCCCATGGCGAGCAGCAGCGCCAGCACCGTCGAGGCCGGCGCGGTCAGCGCCACGAACCACAGCGTGTTGCGGGTCGCGATGCGGAACAGGCGGTCTCCGGCCAGACGGACGTAGTTGTCGAGCCCGGCCCATTCGCCCGCCCCGATCAGCGGCGCCTTCCGCAGGCTCAGCACAACCATGTCGATCGTCGGATAGACGAAGGCCACGCCGTAGATCGCGAGGAACGGCAGAAGCAGAATGAAGGCGACAGCCATGTCGCGTCTGCGGGTCATCATCCCTCCCCCTCGACCGGATCGCGGAGCGGTCCGCCGGATGCGCCTTCGGATCGCGCCGGCAGCTGCGCCAAGGGGCGCGGCGGCCGGCCGCAATCCGAGGGTGCCCGCTATTTCAGCGCGTCCTGAAGTGCCTGCAGGCGGTCGCGCAGGGCCGTGAAGGCCGCGACCGTGTCCATCTCGCCGTTGACGGCGGGCAGGATGAAATCGCCCACCGCATCGTAGATGGGGTAGGCCGGGCCTGCCAGCGGCGTCTGCGGATCGAAATGCGCCGCCGCGACCAGTTCGGGGAAGATGCCGTAGAAGGATTGCGGCTCGAGGTGCTGCACCTGGTCGGCCACCTGCCGGCAGGGGAGGATGTAGCCCGCATCCGCCCAGTCGAGCGAATGCCGCACAAACCAGGCGATCACCTCGAGCACCGCCTTGCGCTTCTCGGGCGTCATCGGATTTCCGGCATTGGCCGGAATCACGAAGGAGGTGCCGTCGCACCAGTGCGCGTGGCCGTTGCCGAAGACGTCGGGGATCAGCATGGCGCCGAACTCGAAGAGGTGGCCCTTGCGCTGCAGGTCCACCATCGTCGGCAGCTCCCACAGGCCGTTGATGTGCATCGCAAAGGCGCCGGAGGTGAACAGCGCGATCGAGGTCACGTATTCGGTCTGCGCCGGCATCAGGCCGGAGTCGATCAGCCCGCGCAGCACCTCGGCCGCATCGACCGCCTTCTGGAAGTTGTCGCCCGGCAGGAACTTGCCATCCTCGAAGAAGCTGCCGCCGGTCTGGCTGAAGATCGAGTAGTAGATCCGCCACAGCGTGCCGCCGTCCGCGGTGGCCGTGGTCACGCCGCAGCGCGCGCCGTTGTCCACGAGCGTCTGCAGGGCGGCCGAGAACGCCTCCTTGCCGTCCATGCCCGCGGTCCGCCCGTCCTCGCCCAGAAGTCCCGCCGCGCACAGCCTTTCGGCGTTGTGATAGACGACGACCGGGTGCAGGTCGAAGGGAATGGCATAGAGCTTGCCGTCCACCGAGGCGGCGGCGACCTGGGCCGGATCGAAATCGTCCTTGCTGAGGCCGACGCTGGCAAGCTCCGTGTCCGTGATCTCGGTCAGCACGCCGGTCGAGACGCCGGTCGAGCTGCGCGCGAGGTGATAGAGCGCGATGTCCGACGCCGTACCGATCGCGGCCGAGGTCTGGATCTTGGAAGAGTAGGGCGTCCCCCATTCCAGCGTGGTGTTGGTGATCGCGATCCTGCCCGCGTTCTCCTCGTTGAAGCGGGCGAGCAGCGCCTTCAGCCGCACGCCGTCGCCGCCGCCCGAATAATCCCACCAGACGACATTCTGCTGCGCCGCTGCCTGACCGACGCCCAGCCATCCGCCCACCATGGCTGCCGCCACGCCCGCAACCAGTCGACTCGACAAACGAGGCATCATTGTTTCCTCCTCCCAACCGTCGCGCCGGCATCGGACGACCGATTGGGTAACGTTACCATACACCGGCGAACCGATCAAGACGCGATCTCGAAGGCAGGTCAGGGAAAGTGACCGGTCAGGCCGGCCGCACGGGGCCGATCGACGATCTGATCTCGATCTTCGAAGGCAGGGTCCGGCGAACGGGCCCGTCGCCGCCTCGCCCCGCAAGCCGCTCCAGGACGATCTCCGCAGCCGCAGTGCCGACCTCGGCCATGTCGCGCCAGATGACCGTGGCGGCCGGCGTCATGATCGAGGCGGCGAAGGCATCGTCGGTGCCGACGAAGGACAGATCCTCCGGGGGTTGGAGCTTCAGATCGATCAGGGCCTTGTAGGCGCCGAGCATGATCTGGTTGGCGGCGGCGATGATGGCGGTCGGCCGCGGCGAAAGTGCCATCAAGCGGACCGTCGCCTGATAGCCGCAGTCGATCGACTGCCCCTCGGCAACCACGATGCCCTGGGGCTCGGGATTGCCGAGATCGCGCAGACACTCCCGGAAGGCGCGAATGCGCTCCCGCGCCGGGCGGATCCCGGGCGGCGGCGCGATCAGCGCGATGGTGCGATGGCCGAGCGCGACCAGCTGCGTCACGATCTGCCGCATGGCGACGGCATGATCGCTGATGACCGCATCCATCGGGTGCGCGGTTTCCCGGTCGATCAGCACCGCCGGGACAGGCAGCGCCTGCAACACCGCCAGCAGACCCTCGGCCGTCTCGTCGGTCAGGGCCAGCAGCGCCGCATCCACCAGATCCGTGCTGAGCCGCTTGAGAATGTTGAGCTCCATCGCGGGATCGAAGTCGGTGAACCACAGCATGAGGTGCATGTCCTCGCGCGCCAGCCGCCGTTCGACAGCCTGCGCCATGGTTGCGTTGTTGCTGTTGGTGATGTCGGGAACGATCAGCCCGACACGACCGGTGCGCCCGGTGCGCATGCTGCGCGCGGCGAGGTTGGGTTGATACTGCAGCGCCTCCATCGCCCGGTTGACGGCTTCGACGCTGGCGGGGCTGACGCCCGGCTTGCCCCTTGCCACCCGCGACACCGTCATTGGCGAGACCCCGGCAAGCCGTGCCACGTCCAGGACTGTCGGTCTGCTGCGGTTCATGGGCGGGAGTTCCCTTTCTCCGGACGGCCCGGTGCGACGGCGATGGCGCATCCACGGACCTCTCGGTTGCCGAGACATCACCAAGGCGGCCGGGATGTCAACTTGACATTGTCGGATCGGTAACGTTATCCAACATGGCAGGACGAAGTCGCCCTCCGGCGGAGCGCGACGTGAGCGACGGGGGGCCAGATGCCGCGTGTCACGCAGGTGCGGACGCGATTGTTCCGCTGGACCGGGCCGACCGTGGACCTCGGCCCGAATCTCGCCGCCAGCCCGCTCGACCTGGTGGCCCCCGGCGCAGGGGCCGGCGCGGAGTTCGACAGTTTCCGGTTCCACTCCTGGCTCATCGTCGAGGTCGGGCTCGCCGACGGCACGGTGGGGCTGGGCAACTGCGCGCTCGCGCCCTCGGTGGCCAAGGTCATCGTGGACGAGATGCTCGCGCCTCTCGTCCTCGGCGAGGAGGCCTTCGACGTCGAGCATATCTGGCAGCGGATGTATCGCTCGACCATGGCCTGGGGGCGCAAGGGGATCGGCATGGCGGCGATCTCGGCCATCGACATCGCGCTCTGGGATGCGATGGGCAAGTCGGTCGGCAAGCCCGTGTTCCGGCTGCTCGGCGGCCGGACGAAACCCGCGATCCCGGTCTATGCCTCCAAGCTCTACAGCCAGCCGCTCGACAGCCTCGCGGCCGAGGCGCAGTCCTACCT
Organism: uncultured Paracoccaceae bacterium; assembly: GCA_937983405.1. Lineage (GTDB taxonomy): Bacteria > Pseudomonadota > Alphaproteobacteria > Rhodobacterales > Rhodobacteraceae > JAHDXW01. The sequence goes on along the minus strand of CALJZN010000097.1, from coordinate 15,167 downwards.
CGACCAGGGCTATACGATGATGAAGCTGCGCCTGGGCTGGGGGCCGCGCGACGGCGCTGCCGGGATGCAGCGCAACCTCGCGCTGGTGCGCACCGTGCGCGAGGTCGTGGGCGACGGCGTGGACGTGATGGTGGATTGCTACATGGGCTGGACGCTCGACTACGCCCTGCGCATGCTGCCCCTGCTCGCGCCGTTCAACCTGCGCTGGATCGAGGAACCGCTGATCCCCGACGACATCGCGGGCTACGCCGAACTGCGGCGGCGCAGCCCGATCCCGATCGCCGGGGGCGAGCACGAGTTCACCCTGCTCGGGTTCCGCCAGCTTCTCGACGCCGGCGCGCTTGGGGTGATCCAGTACGACACCAACCGGGTCGGCGGCATCACAGCGGCCCAGAAGATCAACGCGCTGGCCGAGGCGCACCAGATCCCGGTAGTGCCCCATGCGGGCCAGATGCACAACTACCATCTGGTGATGGCCAGCCTGAACTGCCCGATGGCTGAATACTTCCCCGTGCACGCGGTCGAGGTGGGCAACGAGCTGTTCCATTACATCTTCGCGGGCGAGCCCGCGCCCGTGCGCGGACAGCTGCAGCTCGACGACGACCTGCCGGGTCTGGGGATTTCGGTCTCCGATCGGCACCTCGCCCGGTTCGAGGTCGTCGGCTGATACCCCGCGCCGGTCGGCCCGGCCGGCCGCGGGGCCGGACCGCAGGGCCGAGCCCCCCGATGAGCGCGCTGCCGCAGGTCACAGCCGCCCGCGGATCAGGTCGGCGGCGCGCTCGGCGATCATGACGACCGGCGAGGCGGTGTTGCCCGACACGATCCGCGGCATCACCGAGGCATCGACGACGCGCAGCCCCTCGATCCCGTTCAGCCGCAGCGCCGGGTCCACCACCGCACCGGGATCGCTGCCCATGCGGCAGGTGCCCACGGGATGGAAGATCGTCGTGGCGATGTCGCCGGCCTTCCGGGCAAGCTCGTCGTCGGCCGTGACCTGCGGGCCTGGCAGCCATTCCTCGGGCGCATAGGGGCGCAGGGCGCGGGCGGTCATGATTTGCCGCGCCTGCCGGATCGCGGCCACGGCCACGCGGCGGTCCTCGGCGGTGGACAGGTAGTTCGGCCGGATATCGGGCTGCACCTCGGGGCGCGGCGACGTGGCGTGCACGCTGCCCACCGAGGTCGGCCGCAGGTTGCAGACCGAGACGGTGATCGCCGGAAAGGGATGCAGCGGGTCGCCCAGCCGGTCGGTCGAAAGCGGCTGGACATGGTATTCGAGGTCGGGCGTCGCGCGGTCAGGGCCCGAGCGGGTGAACATGCCGAACTGGCTCGGCGCCATCGCCATCGGCCCGCTGCGGGTCAGGGCGTAGCGCAGCGCGATGCGCGCCCGGCCCAGCACGCTGCCCGCCAGCGTGTTCAGCGTCGCAGCGCCGCGCACCTTGAACACGGTGCGGATCTGCAGGTGATCCTGCAGGTTCTCGCCCACCCCGGGCAGGTCGTGCAGCACCGGGATCCCGAGCGCGGCCAGCCGCGCGACCGCGCCGATCCCCGACAGCTCGAGGAGCTTCGGGCTGTTGATCGCGCCGGCGGCCAGGATCACCTCGGCCGCGGCGCGGGCGCGGAAGGGCGCGTTGTCGGCCAGCCATTCGACGCCCGCGGCGCGGCGGCCCTCGACCGCGATGCGGGTGACGAGCGCCCCCGTCACCACCCGCAGGTTGGCCCGGCGCATCGCCGGGCGCAGGAAACCGCGCGCGGTGTTCCAGCGGACGCCGCGGCGCTGGTTGACCTCGAAGAAGCCCGACCCCTCGTTGTCGCCGTCGTTGAAGTCCTGCCGCGGCAGGATGCCGAACTCCTTCGCCCCCTCCTGCACCGCGCGCAGGATCTCCCAGTCCAGCCGCTGGCGTTCCACCCGCCATTCGCCGCCCGCGCCGTGCAGCGGGCTTGCGCCGGCGTGGTGGTCCTCGGAGCGGCGGAAGTAGGGCAGCACGTCGTCCCAGCCCCAGCCGGTGCAGCCCATCTGCCGCCAGCCGTCGTAATCGGCCGCCTGCCCGCGCATGTAGATCATGCCGTTGACCGAGCTGCAGCCGCCCAGCACCTTGCCGCGCGGATAGGGCAGGCTGCGGCCGTTCAGCCCCGGCTCGGGCGCGGTCGTCATCATCCAGTCGGTGCGCGGGTTGCCGATGCAGTAGAGATAGCCCACCGGGATCGCCACCCAGTGGTAGTGGTCCGATCCCCCGGCCTCGAGCACCAGGACGCGCGTGCGCCCGTCGGCGGTCAGCCGGTTGGCCAGCACGCAACCCGCGGTGCCCGCGCCGACGATGATGTAGTCGTAAAGCCCCGCGTCGGTCATGGCCCGTCCAGCGCGGCAAGATCGGTCCAGAACAGCTCCATCGCCGCGACCAGCCGCTGCCAGAGGGCGAAGCGCCGGTCGTGCAGGGCCGCGCGCGCGGGGTCGGGGGCCAGAACCGCCCGCGGCCGCGTCATCGCGGCGACGCCCGCTGCCTCGTCGGCGACAAGGCCCACGGCCACGGCCGCGGCGATGGCGGCGCCCAGCGCCCCGGTCTCCTCGGCCTCGCCCAGCCGGACCGGAAGGCCGAGCACGTCGGCCATCATCTGCGGCCAGTGCGGCGACCGCGTGCCCCCGCCCGACAGGACCACCTCGGCCGGGGCGCCGCCCGCCTTCGCCAGCACCGCGACATGCCGGCGATGCTCGAAGGCCACGCCCTCGAACAGCGCGCGCACCAGGTGGCCCTCGTCGTGCCATCCGGCGAGGCCGTAGAAACCGCCGCGCTGATGCGCGCCCTGCCGGCCGCCGTAGAGGAAGGGATGGAACATCGGGTCGCCCGGGGCCATCGCCGCGCGGCCGACGCGGTCGTTGACCAGCGCGAAGGCGTCGCCGCCGTGGCCGTCGCGCTCGACCAGGGTGCGGACATACCATTCGAGGTTGGCCGCCGAGGTGGCGCTGTTGTCCATGCTGGCGAAGCGGCCCGGGCCGAAGGCCGCGACCATGAAGATGTCCGGATCCTGCGCCGGGCGGTCGGCCAGGATCTGGTTGATCGACCAGCTGCCCAGCACGACCGACACCGCCCCTGCGCCCGCGGCGCCCGACCCCAGCGCCGCAGCCACGACGTCGAAATAGCCCGCGGCGACCGGCGTGCCGGCGGCAAGCCCGGTCGCCGTGGCGGCCTCGGGCGTGACATGGCCCACGATGTCGGTCGGCTGCACCAGCGGCGGCAGGAGCGGCAGCGCGTCCTCAAGGCCGTAGAGCGCGAGCAGCCCCGCGTCGTAGCGCGCCTCCGGCAGCCGCAGGAGGCCGGCCCCCGACATGTCCGAGATCTCGGCATAGCGCGCGCCGGTCAGCGCACGGCCGACGATATCCTTGGCAAAGCAGAGCGTGCCGGCCCGGGCATAGAGATCGGGCCGGTTGGCCCGGACCCAGGCCAGCAGCGTCGGCGTCTGCGCGGGCCAGGGGCGCTGCCCGCAGATCGCCTGCAATGCGGTGCCTGCCGTCCGGTCCAGCGCGCCCGCCAGCACCGCGGCGCGGCTGTCGAGCGACTGGATGCCGATCAGCGGCGCGCCCGCGCGCTCGAGCAGGTAGAGCCCGTTGCCGTGCCCGGCGAGGCCCACGGCCGCGATGCGCCCGGGATCGACCCCGGCGATGCAGCCCGCGATCGCCGCCCGCGCGTCGGCCCAGAGGTCCGCTGCCGGCCGCTCGACCCACCCCGGCGCGGGCTTCATCGTGGTGCCGTCCACCCCATGGCGGGCGATCTGGCGGCCCGAACGGTCGAACAGCACCGCCTTGACCACGGTGTTGCCGACATCGATGCCCAGCAATAGGTCAGGCGCCATGGGCATAGATCTCCCAGGCGGCAGCGCCGTCGGCGCCCTGGTGGATGATCGCCATCAGGGCCGCGACCACCGCCTTCGGGTTCGCGTGCTGATAGATGTTGCGGCCGTAGACGAGGCCCCGCGCGCCCTGGGCCACCAGCGCGGCCGACTTCTCGAGCACCTTGCGCAGGTCTTCCTTGCCGCCGCCGCGCGCCAGCACCGGCACGCGCGCCGCCTCGACGACGCGGTGGAAGTCGGCCGGGTCGTCGGTCGGGTCGGCCTTGATGATGTCGGCCCCCATCTCGGCCGCCACGCGGACGAGCGTCACGATCTTCTCGGCATCCCCGTCCACCTGGTAGCCGCCGCGCACCGCATTGGGCAGCATCACCAGCGGCTCGATCATCAGCGGCATGCCGTAGCGGGTGCAGCCGTCGCGCACGCGGGCGATGTTCTTCACGCATTGCCGGAACAGGTCGGGCTCGTCGGGCAGCATGAAGAGGTTGACCACGACGCAGGCGGCATCCATCGCGACCGCGGGCAGGACCGGGTCGTCGGCCTGCTGCAGCTCGGCCCACATCACCCGGTGGCGGGTGGCGTTGTAGGGATTGCCCATGTCGAGGCGCAGCACGAGCGCAGGCTTGTCGCGCTCGGGCCGCACCTGCAGCAGGTCGGCCTGGCCCCAGGCCATCTGGATCGCGTCGGGGCGGGCGGCGACCAGCATGTCCACCACGCGGCCCATGTCCTCGAGCCCCTCGAGGAAGGAGGGTTCGTTGCAGACGCCGTGATCGACGGCGACATCGAGGCAGCCGCCCCCTCGGAACAGCCGGTTCATGCGGGGCTTGGGCGAGATCTTCATGGTCGGGCTCCTTCCGGGGCAAGATCGACCCCGTGCCAGGTTGCGAGTTCGGTGCGGAAGCGGGCGATTTCGTCCTCTCTCCGGGCTTCGGACCAGCCCAGTTCGCCCGCCATCTTCCGGGCGGCCGCGGCGAGAAGCGGCATGGACAGAAGCCCACGGATCGCCAGCGGGCTGCGGCGCTGGAGCACATCGGCAAGGTGCAGCGCCTGTTCGTGCCGGACGGCCCAGACCACCTCGCCCTCGGTCATCGCCACGCCCGGCAGGGGGCGGTCCTCGGGGCCGCAGAAGGCGGCCACCGCCGGGGCGGCGGCGCCGTAAAGATCGACCAGATGCGCCGCCCGTTCCGCGCCGAGCCCCTGCGCGGCGGCCAGATCGGCCGCGAGATGCGGCGAAAAGCCGGCCCCCCCGCCGATCGGCAGGTCGCGGGTGCTGACCTTGCGGGCCAGGCCCAGCTCGGCCAGCACCGCATCGGCGGTGTCCTCGGCGAAGGCGCGGTAGGTCGTCCACTTCCCCCCCACCATGCCGAACTGCGGCGGCGTCCCGCCGAGCCGGCGCACGGAGTGACCGCGCGAGATCCGCCCGGTGAAATCGGCCTCGCTGGCCGGCAGGGGGCGGATGCCGGAATAGCTGTAGACGATCTGTCGTGGCAGGACCGGGATGCCGGGGAACAGGTCGCGCAGCGCGCCGATGATGTAGTCGCGCTCGGCCTCGCTGCAGGCGGTGCGGCCGGCCGCGTCCACCCGCAGGTCGGTCGATCCGGCCAGAACCCGACCGAGATAGGGGAACACGATGCAGACGCGGCCGTCGCGGTGCTCGAAATAGATCATGTGCCGGTTCAGCGCGGCCATGAGCGCCGGGTTGTCGAGGATCAGGTGCGATCCCTTGGTGCCCGCGACCAGCCGCGCGCGCGGCGGCGCCCCGAGCGCGGCCGCGCTTTCGTCGATCCAGGCGCCGGTGGCATGGACGATGGCGCGCGCCGCAACCGGCATCTGTCGCCCCGTCTCGGCGTCGGTCAGCACGAACCCCCCGGCGGTGCGGGAAAGGCGCGCATAGTTCAGCGCCACCGCATCGGGGTTGCGACGGGCGGCGTCGCCGATGAGCTCGATCCCCAGCCGTTCGGGATGCGAGATCCAGGCGTCGTGATAGGTCGCCGAGCAGCGGATGTCGCCGCGCAGCGCCGGCCACGCGGCGAAGGTCGCGGCCCGGCCGCGGAAGCGGTGCCGCGGCAGCCTGCGCCCATGCCGCGACAGGATGTCGTAGAGCATCAGGCCGAGCTTGATCGGCAGCGCCCCGCGCGGCCGCGGCCGGCCGGTGGCGCCGAGCAGGCCCAGGGCGGCGTTCGCGAGCCCCGAAAAGAGGCGGTCGATCGGGATCGTCGTCGGCAGCGGGCGCACCAGATGGGGCGCGTTGCGCAACAGCCGGTCGCGCTCGATCAGGCTCTCGCGCACGAGCCCGAGTTCGCCGTTCTCGAGATAGCGCAGGCCGCCGTGGATCATCCGCGACGGCGCTGCCGAACAGCCCGAGCAGAAGTCGTTCATCTCGACCAGAAGCACGCGCAGGCCCTGGTGCGCGAGGTCGTGAAAGACGCCGATGCCGTTGATCCCGCCGCCGACGACGATGACGTCGAAGGCGCCGTTCGCGGCGATACGGTCCAGCCTGTCGGTTCGGTCGGCGGGCATCATGGCGTCCGGCGGTGCGGCCCGGCTCAGGCAGCGGGCGGATCGAGATGCGCCGCGACGGCGGCCGAGATCGCGCCGATCTCGCCCGCGGTCAGGCGCAGCCGGCCCGCTGCGGCGTTCTCCCGCGCCTGGGCGGGGGTGCGCGCGCCCACCAGCGCATGGGTCAGGCCGGGTTGCGCCAGCGTCCAGGCGATCACGACCTGCGCGGGGCTTGCCCCGTGGCCCTCGGCGATCGGGCGCAGCGTCTCCATCAGGCGCGCGACCCGGGCGAGGTTCGCGGCCGAGAAGCGCGGATCGTCGCGGCGCTGGTCGTCGCCGGAAAAGACCCGGTCGGCGGCGATCCGGCCCGACAGAAGGCCGAGCGCCAGCACCGAATAGCCCATCACCGCGATCCCCGCCTCGCGGCAGACGGGCAGATGCGTGGCCTCGATCCGCCGCGCCAGCATCGAGTATTCCTCCTGCACCGCCGCGATCCCGCCCGCGGCGCGGTAGGCGGCCAGATCCGCGGGGCTGGTGTTCGAGGCGGCGAAGGCGAGGATCTTGCCCTCGGCCTGCAGGGCCTTCAGCGCCTCGACCGTCTCGGCGATCGGGGTGGTCGGGTCCTGCCAGTGGGTGATGTAGAGGTCGATACGGTCGGTCCCCAGCCGCCGCAGGCTCTGCTCGATCTCGTGGCGGATCGAGGCCTGGCTGAGGTCGCGGTGCACCGGCCGGCCGTCCTCGTCGAAGAACCAGGGGCCGCGTTGCGCGTGCCAGACCAGGCCGCATTTTGTCGCCAGCACCACCGCGTCGCGCCGCCCGCGGATCGCCCGGCCTACCACCTCTTCGGCGCGGCCCAGCCCGTAGGCCGGCGCGGTGTCGATCAGCGTGATCCCCGCGTCGAGCCCGGCGCGGATCGCGGCCTCGGAGGCGGCATCGTCGGCGCCGCCCCACATCCAGCCGCCGATGGCCCAGGTGCCGAGGCCGACGGCCGAGGCGGCAGGGCCCGAGGCCCCCAGCGGTCGCACGAGCATCTCCGTCATTGTGCACCTCTCTCGTCATGCAGAAGCATCGTTGCCGTCTCCTCGTCGGTGACGAGCGTCGAGACATAGCCGCCGCGCAGCACCGCCCGGATCGGCCCGACCTTGCCGCGGCCCGCCGCCACCGCGATGACCCGGCCGCAGCGCCGGAGCTGGTCGGGGCGCAGCGCGATCAGCCGGCGGTTCGGCGTGCAGTTCGCCACCTCGCCGCGATCGAGCACCAGATGCCCGAGGAACTCGGCCGTCACACCCAGGGCGGGCAGCATCGCGCGGTCGGCCGGCGACAAGGGGTGCAGGTCGAAATAGGACGACCCGGGTGCATCGATCGACCCGATGCCGACCAGGCACACCGTCGCCTTCCGGGCGAGGTCCAGCACCTCGCGCACCGCGGCCATGGTCATCACCGTCTCGCGCTGGTCCGCCCGTTCGGCGAACAGCGGCGCATGCAGCATCAGCGACCGCCCGCCCAGCCGCTCGGCGATGCGTGAGGCGAGGTGGTTGACATCGGTGTGATACTTGCCCTGCACGCCGCCCGTCAGCGGGACCACCCGAACATCGACGGGCCGGCTCGCCGCCAGGGCGTCGGCCACCGCCGCCACCGCCTTGCCGCCCGAGATGCCGAGGATGTCGCCATCGCGCAGCGTCTCGGCGAGATGGGCGGCGGCAGCCTGCCCGATCTGGGCAAGGCGCGTGGCGTCGTTGTCCGACACCGTCGGCGCGACGATCGCCGCCGGCACAAGACCCGAGGCGCAGAGCTGCCGCTCGGTTTCCAGCAGGCGCTGGAAAGGGGTCTCGATGCTGATCTTGACCATCCCGGACCGCCGCGCCTGGGCGATGATCCGGTTCACCTTCGAGGTGGACAGGTTCATCGCGGCAGCAATCTCGGCCTGCCTCTGCCCCTCGAGGAAATGCCGCACGAGCACCGTATGCAGCTGCCGCAGCGAGGCGAAGTCGTCGCTGATCTCGTTCATCCCCGGCCCCCCGCCGCCTGCCGACTGACAAGGAAGTGGTCGAAGGTGACCGCGGCAAGCAGGATCGAGCCGCGGATGATGTCCTGCCAGTAGACCGACACGTTGAGCAGCGCGAGCGACGAGGACACCAGCGACAGCAGCACCGCGCCGAGGACCGCGCCGAGGATCGTGCCCTTGCCGCCCGACAGGCTCGCCCCGCCGATCACCGCCGCTGCGATCACGTTGAGCTCCATGCCGACCCCGAAGGTCGGCTGGGCCGAACCGAACCGCGCCATGTAGATGATGCCGGCAACCCCGCAGAGCGTCGAGCAGAGCACCGTCGTCATCAGCACCACGCGACGGGTGCGGATGCCCGCATAGGCCGCGGCCCGGGGGTTGCTGCCGGTGTAATAGACCAGGCGGAAGGCCGTGGCGCGCCGCAGCAGGAGATCGAAGACCACCACGACCACCGCGAAGATGGCCACCGCCACCGGAAGCGGGCCGAGCGATCCGATCCCGATCCACTTGACGCTCGCCGGCAGGTCGTAGAGCCCGAGAGGCCGGCCGCCGGTGCCAAGCAGGCACAGGCCGCGGGCGATCACCATCGCCGCCAGCGTGACGATGAAGTGATGCAGCCCGACGACGGTGACGAAAAAGCCGATGACCGCCCCGATCCCGGCGCAGGCGGCAATCGCGATCAGCGCGGCAAGCCACGGGTTGACACCGCTGAGGAACAGCAGACCTGCAATGACCATGGAAAGCGCGGTGACCGAGCCGACCGACAGGTCGATGCCACCCGAGATCAAAAGGATGGTCATGCCCACGACCACGATCGCCTCGACCGAGAAGGCCATGGTCATCGCCCGCATGTTCGACCAGGTCAGGAAATGCGGCGAGGCGAACGACATCAGAACGAACAGGACGAGAATGATCAGCACCAGCCCGGTCTCGCGCGCGCCGAGAAGCCGCGACAGGAGTGTGGGGCGCTGCGGTCCCGCAGTCATCGCCCCGCCCCTGCCGCGGCGCGCGCGCCCGGTGCGGCCAGCGTCATGATCGCGGCCTCGGACAGTGCCTCGCCGGCAAGTTCGCCCGCGATGCGCCCCTCGCAGACCACGAGCACCCGGTCGCACAGCCCGATCAGCTCGGGCAGCTCCGACGAGATGACGACGATCCCCACACCGTCCTCGGCCAGCCGGCGCAGGATTGCATGGATTTCGGCCTTGGCGCCGACATCGACGCCGCGGGTGGGTTCGTCGAGGAAGATGACCTTCGGGCGCACCGCCAGGAGCCGTGCCAGCGCCACCTTCTGCTGGTTGCCGCCCGACAGCGCGACGACGCGCTGCGCCATGCTTGCGGCTTTGAGCTTCAGGGTCCGGCCGATCCGCTCGGCCTGCGCCGCCTCCGCCTGCACGTCGATCAGGCCGAGGCGCCCCGAAACCAGCCGCAGGTTCAGCGCCGAGACGTTGGCGGCGATGGAGAGGTCGAGAAAGACCCCGTCGCCCTTGCGGTCCTCGGACAGATAGACGATGCCGCGCGCGATGCTGTCGGCGTAGTCGCGCAGCACGACCTCCCGCCCCTCCAGCCAGACGCGCCCCCGCGCGGCCCCCTCGAGCCGGGTCAGGCCCCGCGCGATCTCGCTGCGCCCGGCCCCGATCAGCCCGCCGAACCCGAGGATCTCGCCTGCCCGCAGGGCGAAGGACACGTCGCGGAAGCGTCGGTCGCTCAGCCCCTCGACGCGCAGGATCTCGGGCCCGGCAGCGCCCTGCATCCTGGGCGGAAAGAAGCTGTCGATCCGGCGCCCGACCATGGCATTGACGATGCCCTCCGGGCTGATCGCGTCGGTCGGCGAAGTCAGGATGTGCCGGCCGTCCCGCATCACCGTCACGCGGTCGCAGACGCCGAAGATCTCGACCATCCGGTGCGAGATGAAGATGATCCCGATGCCGCGCCGCGCGAGGTCGCGCATGATGGCGAACAACTTCCCCGCCTCGTGCTCGGTCAGCGCCGCGGTCGGCTCGTCGAGGATCAGGATGCGGCAGTCGAGCGTCAGCGCCCGGGCGATCTCGACAAGCTGCTGCTGGCCGATCGACAGCCGCCCGGCCGGCAACCGCGGGTCGATGTCCGCCAGCGGGGCAAGCACCATGCGCGCCTCGGCCGCCATCGCCGCCGCATCGACGAAGGGGCGGCGGCTTTGCGCGGTGCGCGCCATGAAGATGTTCTCGGCCACCGGGATCTCGGCGCAGAGCGCGATTTCCTGATGCACGAAGCCGATGCCCAGCCGCTGCGCCGTCGCCGGGCTGTCGATCCGCACCGGTCGGCCGTCGATGCGGATCTCGCCCGCATCGGGCTGCAGGATGCCGTCGATGATATTCATCAGGGTGGACTTGCCCGCGCCGTTCTCGCCGGCCAGGGCGTGAATCTCGCCCGGGCGCAGTTCGAACTTCGCGCCGTCCAGCGCCCGGATCGCGCCGAAGGACTTGCGCACATCAGTGATCTCGAGCAGGGGCGGTGCAGTCATGTCCGGTCGGTTCACGTCGGGGCGCGGAAGGCCCCGCCGCCGTCGCGGCGGGGCGGACGGCGCGGGCCTCAGTTGCGGCCCTTCATGTAGTCCTCGAGCACGAAGGCATCGGCGTTGGCCTTGGTGATAACCGCGAAGCCGTTGTCGACGAAGGGGATCTGCATCGGGTTGAAGCCCGAGATCTTCCAGTCGTTGAACGGGTCGATCAGGTCGGAATGCGCGCCGAGGAAGGTGTTCATGAAGCCGATGAAGCCCTGGATCCCCTGGTTGGGGTTCAGCGCCATGTGGATGTTGCCCGCCCGGATCTCGGCCAGCGTCGTCGGCGAGATGTCGGCGTGGATGATCACCAGCCGCCTGCCGGCGGCCTTGGCGGCGGCGACGGCGCCCTCGGCCGAGCCCGACTCGGGGATCCACAGCGCGGCGAGGTTCGGGTTGGCCTGCAGCATGGCCGAGACCGCGATGAAGGCCGCGTTCGGATCCTGGTTGGTGGCCTGCCGGCCGACCAGCTTCATCTTCGGATAGCTGGCCTGCATGTAGTCGATCAGCGCCGTCACGCGCAGGTCGTGGTTCGACTGGCCGGGGTTTTCGAGCACCCCGTATTCGGCGCTGTCGCCCACCGCCTTCACGATCTCCTCGGCGGCGAATCGCGCTTCGGCGACGTTGTCCGAGGTGATGTAGGCGGTGCGCTTCGACCTCGGCGAATCCGCAGCGAAGGTTGTCACCGAGACCCCGGCCTCGATCGCCCGGTTGATCGGCTCGATGAAGGGATCGGCCTGCATCGGGTGCAGCAGAATGCCGGCCGGCTGCTTCACGAGAACCTGCTCGAACGAGGCGATCTGCTTGGTGATGTCGTAGTCCGGCGTGCCGGAAAAGACCGCCTCGCAGCCCAGCGCCCGGGCGGCCTGCTTGAACCCCTCGAACACCGGCACCCAATAGGGATGCGCGCTGACCATCACGTTCATCACATAGGTTTCGCCCGGCGCGCAGGCGAGCCCTGCCGCCCCGCTCATCGACGCGGATGCCCCGAGCAGGGCTGCCGCCGCCACACCGTTCCGTATCGTCTTGCTGATGCTGCGCATGTCCTCTCCTCCGGTTGCCGGCGACCCGCCGCTCGTTGGCGGGTCCCTTCGCCTGCAGCAGGCGATGCGGGCAGCAGGTTGCGGCGACGCTGTGCACAGCGTCAATCGAGATCGGAGAACCTACCAATTCCTGCAATTTATTTCACCCCCCGCACGGAGCGGAACGGCACCTCGTCGGGGCGACGCGCAGGGGGCGCAGGTGCACACATCCCGTGAGGGATGCAACTCGTGACTCCAGCGTGGAAGCTGGATTGCACGAGCAGACCCACATCCCCCGCCCGGGTCATGTCCCGTTATGTGGTGTATGAGCGCCGGTCCTGGGAGAGGCTCGGTCTCGGTTCAGGCGGCCACGGCGGGCAACCTGACGTTTGCAGTATTGGTGACGCGGGCGAGCGTCTCAAGGCTCATGTACCGCCGGGCGACGGCCCGTTCGTCGTTGGTCTCGAGCATGAGCGCGCCGACGGCGAGCGCCATCGCGCGAATGATGATGGCCTCGTCGTTGGGGAAGATCCCGATGACGTCGGCCCGGCGCTAGCTCTCGCGGTTGACGCGCTCCAGGGGGGGCGTAGACGCGATCTGGGGCCAGTGCTCGCGGGAAAAGTCCGTGTAGGCCGGCACGTCATCGCACGAAGCGTCCATGAGCGCGCCGAGCTTTGGCTGCTTCTCGCGCCGGGCGTCGGCGACGATGCCCCACTGGGCCTCGGCGTCGGCCTTGGTCTCCTGGGCGAAGATGGTTTTCAGCATCGCCGCCACGGCGGTGCGCTGCTTCGCCGGGGCATGGGCAAGCGCATTCCTGAGACAGTGCACGCGGCAGCGCTGGTGCGTGGCGTTGAAGACGCGGCGCGCGGCGGCGCGCAGGCCCTTGTGGTTATCGGCGATCACCAGCTTCACGCCGCGCAGGCCGCGGACGGCGAGGCTGCGGAGGAACTCGGTCCAGAACACCTCGGCCTCGGAATGGCCGGCGTGCACGCCCAGCACCTCGCGCTTGCCGTCCTCGTTGACGGCGACGGCCACTATCACCGCACGGCTGATGATCCTGCCGCCCTCGCGCACCTTGATGTGGGTGGCGTCGAGCCAGAGGTAGGGCCATGAGCCTTCCAGCGGGCGCTGCAGGAACGCGTTCACCCGCTCGTCGATCTCGGCGCAGAGCCGGCTGACGGCGCTCTTGGACATGCCGCCTGCGCCCATGGCCTTCACCAGATCGTCGACCGAGCGGGTCGAGACGCCGTGAAATACCGTCTGCCCGATCAAGAGGTTTTTGTACCGCAGGCGCGATCGGCTGCGATCTTTGGTGTCTATGCCGCTCGCGCCTGCTCCGTGATGGGGACGAAGGGTTTGCGGTTCTTTGCGACGCTGTAGACGGCGTGCAGGCGCTTTCGCAGGGCGGAGATCAGGGCAAGCTTCGGCGGCTTTCCGGCGGCGCGCAGGCGTTCGTAGAACGGGCGCAGCCAGTCGTTCAGCCGGACGGCCGCAAGCGTGGTCATCCACAGCGCGCTGCGCAGCTTGGCATTGCCGAACCCGGTTGCCGCCCGGCTCCCCGTCCGCTTGCCCGACTGCCGCAGCGAGGGCACGACGCCGACATAGGCGGCAAAGGCCCCGGCGGACCGGAAGCGGGCCGGGTCCCCGACGATGGCGATGATGCGCGCGGCCGAATTGGGGCCGATGCCGTCGATGCTGGTCAGCAGGCGGCCGACCTCGTGGGCATCGAGCAATCCGCCGATATCGTTTTCGAGCTCTTTCAGGCGGCGGCGCCAGAGGTCGAGATCCTGGCAGATATGGCGGACCTGAAGATCATGGACCGGACCGTGATGCTGGCCGCGGACCGTTTCGCCGCCTCGACCAGCCGCCCGGCCAGATCTTCGCCGACCCTGTGACGCCCGTCATAGCGCACCTTGGCCAGGCGGCGCGGCGGGGTGTGGGCGAAGGCCGCCGCAGTCGGGCATTCGGAGAGCGGAGCAGTTACGAGCATCGGGTGCATGCCCTTGACGTAACGTGTGAATTCCGGAAACCCGAGATCGACCAGGCGGTGCAGCTGCAGGACACGATCCTCGAAATCCTGCTGCAGCCGGTCGCGGTGACGCACCAGTTCCCGAAACGCTTCAGCGGCGGCGTCGTGGATGTAGCTCGGGGCCGGACGCTTCTCGAAAGCGAAGCGCGCGAGCGCCGCAGCGTCGACGGCGTCGGTCTTGGTGCGCTCCGACTGGGCCTGCTGGAACCGGCGCGCCACGATCGGATTGAGGAGCACCACGTCATGGCCCGCGGCAACAAGCGTCGCATAGAGGTTCTTCCAATAGTGGCCGGTCGCCTCCATCACGACAAGCGCCGGGGGCGGTCCCAGCACCTCAAGCATCCTGCGGTAGCCGCCCGCATCCTCATCAACTGCGATCGGTCGGCCCAGCGGCTGTCCCGTCTCGTCCAGCCGCGCCAGCACATGGCGTTCAGAGGCAACATCGATCCCGGCAAACATTCTTCCCTCCTCCCTGTGGGCCGGGGAGCCTCGAAACCGACGTCCACGCTCAGCCTTGTACAAGCGGGGACAGGCAAAGCGCGCCAGCCCCAGCTAACCGTTCGAGCCCGGAACACCGGTCGAGGGCGCCAACCTCACGCAAGAGGACAGCGCCCCGAAACTAAAACGGCGACCCTCTCCCGGCTACCGAAACCCCACCATAGCAAGGGTGACGTCCGATGAGTGGCGAAGTTACAAAGCTGGTGATCGCCGACGATCACAAGGGCCTGGGCGCCGCCGCGCGGCGGGTATTCAACGCCACGCACCAGTGCCGTCGCGTTCACTGGCTCAGAAACGCTCTCGCCCACGCCCGGCGAGACAGCGGACCGCCGTGGCGGCGATGCCCAGGACGATCTTCGCGCAGGAGACCAACGTTGAGGCCGGGCAGCAGTGGGGCATCGTGGCCGACGCGCTCCGCGAGACGCAGCCCAAGCTCGGCGCCCTGTTGGACAGCTCCCGCGACGACGTGCTGGCCTGCATGTCCTTCCCCCGCGAACATTGGACCCAGATCGCCTCGACCAACCCGCTCGAACGGGCGAACCGGGAGGTGAAGCGCAGGGCCGATGTCATCGGCGTTCGTCGGGAATTCTGTCCTGTGGGGGCTGTTGAAAATGCCCCGTGCCTGTGATTCGCCTTGTTTATCGGTGGATTGGAGGCTGCGATGCCGGGTTGGAAGGAGCGCGGGCAACTGGGGCTCTTCATCACCGGGTCGTTGCGGGGTCTGATCCCCGACGATCA
>CALJZN010000096.1 GCA_937983405.1 uncultured Paracoccaceae bacterium | reverse complement strand
GCGCTGCACCGTGCACAAGCACCGCAACCTGCTGGCCCACGCGCCCAAGCACCTGCACGACGAGCTGACCGAGGATTACCGCGACATGATCTACGCCGAGACCGCCGCCGAGGTGGAGACCCGACGCAAGGCGTTTCTGAGAGCCTGACCCGAAAAGGGTTGAGCGATATCAGAAGGTTGTGATTCACGTCGGTTTGCGAAGACTGACGGGGTCACGATGCCTTGGACTGATACCGCTCGGCGTGAGCATGCACGGCCGAGTAAGCGCTATGCAAGCGACATGACGGATCGCGAGTGGGCGCTGTTGGCGCCGTTCCTGCCACCGCCACAGCGGCTCGGCAGACCGCGCAGGGCCGACTTGCGCGAGGTCACGAATGCGATTTTGTATCTGGTCTCGACCGGCTGCCAGTGGCGCATGCTGCCGAAGGACTTCCCGCCTGCCTCCACGGTGCAGCGCTACTTCTACGCCTGGCGTGACGACGGCCTGTTCGTGCGGATCAGCAACATGCTCGTCATGCGGGCGCGCGAGATGGAGGGGCGCGAGGCCAGCCCCACGGCGGGCGTGATCGACAGCCAGAGCGTGAAAACCACCGAAAGCGGAGGGCCTTGCGGCTATGACGGGGGCAAGAAGATCAAGGGCCGCAAGCGCCATTCCGTCACCGACACGCTCGGCTTTCTCGTCGGCCTCGTCATCCACACCGCCGACATCCAGGACCGCGACGGCGCGCCGGTCGTGCTGAAGTCCATCCGCAACCGGTGGCCCTGGCTGCGTCACATCTTCGCCGACGGCGGCTACGCCGGGCCGAAACTCAAGGCCGCCATGGCCGGTCACGGTTCGTGGACCATCGAGATCATCAAGCGATCCGACACCGCAAAGGGCTTCGAGGTTCTGCCGCGCCGCTGGGTCGTGGAGCGGACCTTCGCGTGGCTCGGGCGTTGCCGCAGGCTCGCCAAAGACTGGGAAAAAACCATCGCATCCGCCACCGCCATGGCCTTCATCGCCCACATCCGCCTGCTCACCAGACGCATCGCAAGGTATTGCTATGCTTGAGCGAGTTTCGAGTCGGACTCTTAGAAAGCCGGGAACCACCCGCGGCAAGCGGCATAGATCGTGCGCAGCTTGACGAAGCGAAACGGACGCCGCCCCCCGTGCGCGATCCGGTTCTGGAAGAACAGGGGCGCGCCGGGCGACTCCGGCCGGATCAGCGCGGCAAGCACAAGAATGACGGGAACGACAGCCGCCAGACGGAACGCGCATATCACCCGTTCGGCCACCGAACACCACAGCGGCGGGTCATGGACGGCCACATCATCGACCGCAGGCGCAAGAGCTCGGGCGGGCTCGCCGGCCTGCGGCTCGATTTGGTCAACGCCGGCGGGAAACACGGACACCATCCTGCCCAAGAGACACGAACCCCGGCAGCGACGCAGCCGCGCGACTGTCATCGCAACCTGACCCAGGGCAAGCTGACCGATTCGATCCA
Organism: uncultured Paracoccaceae bacterium; assembly: GCA_937983405.1. GTDB lineage: Bacteria > Pseudomonadota > Alphaproteobacteria > Rhodobacterales > Rhodobacteraceae > JAHDXW01. The sequence goes on along the minus strand of CALJZN010000096.1, from coordinate 1,742 downwards.
GCGCGGCGACCGAAAACGACCCGCCGACAGGTCGGGTATACCCAAACCCGCCGCTGCGCGGATATCCGCCGTCACGGCGCCGAGGCCCGGTCCGCCGCATAACGGCGGAGATAGCCGCGCAGGCCCGCCTCCGGCGATACCCGCGGCCAGCCGAGCGCCGCCGCCCCTGACAGGTCGGCGATCATGTCGGTCGGATCGCCGTTGCGCGCTGTGCCGAGGAGCCCGACCGCCGGCGCTGGATCGAACGCTTGCGCTAGAAGCGCAAGGATCTTGCGCACCGCCACGCCCCTGCCCGTGCCGCCGTCGACGATCATCGGCGTGCCCGGCTGCACGCCATCGCCCGCCAGCCGCAGGAGCGCCACCGCCTCGTCCACATGCATGAAGTCGCGCAGCCCGGTCCCGGCACCGAAGAACTCGGCGCGCCCTGCCCGCGTTTTGCCGGAGGCGCCCCACGGAAGCTACTTGCGCAGGCCCGGTCAACAGACCGAGAAGAGGCGCACGATCGTCACGGCCAGGCCCCGCGCCGCCGCGGCGGCCGACGTGGCCTCCGCCGCGGCCTTGTGCAGACCGTAGGGCGAGATGGGCGTGCAGGCCGTGCTGCGCCCCTCGGGTCGTCCCGCCCCCTGCCCGTAAACCGCGCGGCTCGACGGACAGACGCAGCGGGCCCAAGGCGCCTTCGCGCACAGCCGGTCGGCCAGCGCCACCCTCGAGGCGACGGTGCGCCGCCGGTCGCCCCCGGGGTCGGCGATCGACGCCTGCACATTGGCCACGCCCGCGCCGTACACGACCAGATCGGCCGGCCCCGGCAACCGGTCGAGCGACGCCGCGCCGACCGCGCCCGGAATGCGCCCGGCGCCCCCTGGGGATCCCCGGCAGGCGGCCGTTCAAGGCCGGGCCCGATGATCGCAACCCGGTCGCTGCGCGCCAGCGCGTCGCGCGCGACGGCCCCGCCGATGAACCCCGCGGCCCCAGTCACCAGAACGGATGCCGCCAATCCATCCTCCGGCACGTCACGGGCCAGCCGCGTCGCGGCTGTTGAGAACCGGGCCGCGATGCCACGGAAAGCCGCAACCGACCGAGCCGCTGAAGCGGCGACATGCCAACCCCGCGCCTTCCTGCCGATGATGTCCTGACCGTCGCGCCGAAGGTGGCGGGCGGGGTTCTGACGCTGGTGCTGGGCCTTGCGCTGATCGCGCACCTCGATGCCGCGGAAGACGGCCGCCATGTCTTCGCGGTCTCGCAAATCCTGCTGGCCGATGCGGTGATCGGGACGCCCTTCGACCTTGCGGTGATCCGGCTTTCGCAGGCGCGGATCGCCGCCGATCCCGCGGGCGCGCTGGCGCTCGGCGCGGGGGCGGCGGCGCTGCTGATGTCACCCACCGCGGCAGCGGTCCCGGCCGACCATGCCGGGGTGCCTCAGATCTTCGCCATCCTGCTGCAGGGGATGCTGGTCGCCATAACGACTTCGGCGATGGCGCTGCCGCTCGTCGTGGTCGCCCGCAGGACCTTCCTTCTGCGGCTGGACCTGGTCGTCGCGCCGCCGGCCGCGGCGGGATGGCTGCCGGCGATCCCGGCCCATGGGGTGATCGGGGCGGCGGTCGTCACGCTGACGATGACGCTGATGCGCAGCCTTGGCGTGCTGGCGGCGGCCTGGGCCGTCACGGCGCGGCCGGCGCGGCGCGACTGACCGCGCCTGCGACCCGCCGCCCGGCCACCCGGACATCGCGGATGTCGCCCCGGCC
>CALJZN010000095.1 GCA_937983405.1 uncultured Paracoccaceae bacterium | reverse complement strand
CCCCGACCGCCCGGCGCCGCTGGTGCTGGTGTCCGAGCAGCGCATCGACCGCCCGCGCCCCGACCTTGGCGCCACCGTGGCGCCGACCATCCGCCCGCGCCGCGTCAGCACCGGCAACCTCGCGCTGTCCCAGCCCGAGGGGGACGAGCAGCCGCGCGCCCAGCCCGGCGTCGGGCGCGACGCCGACGGGTTTGCCGAGTTTGCCCGGCGCGTGGGCGCGACCGATGTCGAGGAGCTGATCGAGGCGGCCGCCGTCTACACGGTGCATGTCGAGGGCGTGAACCCCTTCGCCCGCCCGCAGGTGATGCGCCGCGCCATGGCGCTCGCCGGCGAGCGCGTCAGCCGCGAGGAGGCGCTGGTCGCCTTCGGCCGGCTGCTGCGCGAGGGCAGCGTCGTGCGGTCGCGCCGCGGCCTGTTCGAGGTCTCGCCCGAAGCGCGCTACACCGCCGAGGCGCGCCAGGCCCGCGGGTGACGCCGCCCTGCCCGGCGGTAGCGGGGGCGCCCCATCCGGCCGCGGGCAGACCGGCTTCGGGCAGACGGGTCGCGGGCAGCCGGGCTGCGGCCGGGGTCAGCGCCGGTCGGGCGACCGCGCGTCGGGGTCGGGCTGGCCCACCCCGCGAAAGACGAACCGGAACGGCAGCGCCCAGAGGATGCCCAGCCCGGCGAACACCGCGAGCTCGACGAGGAAGGACGGGCGCTCGAACAGCTCGATCAGGTTGACCGCGACGACGACGTAGACCGGCATGCCCACCGCGAGGATGAGGAGCGCGAGACGCTTGCGGGTGCGGTAGGGCAGCGGCATCAGTCGGCGAAGGGGTCCGTGACAAGGATGGTGTCGTCGCGCTCGGGCGAGGTGGAAACTAGGGCGACCGGGCAGCGGATCAACTCCTCGATCCGCCGGACATACTTCACCGCCGCCGCCGGCAGGTCGGCCCACGACCGCGCGCCGGCGGTGCTGCCCGCCCAGCCCTCCACCGTCTCGTAGACCGGGCGCACCCGGGCCTGCAGGTCGGCCGCGGTGGGCAGATGGTCGAGCGTCGCGCCGTCGAGCGTGTAGCCCGTGCAGATGCGCAAGGTCTCGAAGCCGTCCAGCACGTCGAGCTTGGTCAGCGCGATCCCCGAGACGCCGGACTGGGCGCAGGTCTGCCGCACTAGCACCGCATCGAACCAGCCGCAGCGCCGCTTGCGGCCCGTCACCGTCCCGAACTCGTGCCCGCGCGCGCCCAACCGCTCGCCCACCGCGTCGGTCAGCTCGGTCGGGAACGGGCCCTCGCCCACCCGCGTGGTGTAGGCCTTGACGATGCCGAGGACATAGCCGATCGCCCCGGGGCCGAGGCCGGTGCCGGTGGCGGCCATCCCCGCCAGCGTGTTGGACGAGGTGACGAAGGGGTAGGTGCCGAAGTCGATGTCGAGCAGCGCGCCCTGCGCCCCCTCGAACAGGATGCGCCTGCCCGCCCGCCGCGCCTCGCCCAGGATCTGCCAGACGGGGCCCGCGAAGGGCAGGATGCGCGGCGCCACCTCGGCCAGCGCGGCCTCGAGCGCGGGCCGGTCCACCGCCGGCAGGCCGAGGCCCCGGCGCAGCGCGTCGTGATGCACGAGCAGCCGGTCGAGCCGCAGCGCCAGCGTCGCGGGGTCGGCAAGGTCGGCCACACGCACGGACCGGCGGCCCACCTTGTCCTCGTAGGCCGGGCCGATGCCGCGGCCGGTGGTGCCGATGCGGGCGCTGCCCGCCTGCGCCTCGCGCGCGCGGTCGAGCTCGCCATGCACCGGCAGGATGAGGGGGGCGTTCTCGGCGATGGTCAGGTTCGCGGGCGTCACCGCCACGCCCTGCGCGGCCAGCCGGTCGATCTCGGCCAGCAGCGCCCAGGGGTCGAGCACCACGCCGTTGCCGATGACCGAAAGCTTGCCCGGCCGCACGATCCCCGAGGGCAGCAGCGAGAGCTTGAACGTCACCCCGTCGATCACCAGCGTGTGGCCCGCATTGTGCCCGCCCTGGAAGCGGGCGATCACGTCGGCCCGCTCGGACAGCCAGTCGACGATCTTGCCCTTCCCCTCGTCGCCCCACTGGGCGCCGACGACAACGACATTGGCCATTCCGCCCTCCCCACCGCGCCTGTGCGGCCCCTTCTAGCCGCGGACGGGAGCCGGGCGAAAGGCGGAATCGCCGCTTGCGGCAGCCGGCGGCGGCGCGCTCTGCGCCGGCGCGCGGCGGACGGGGTTGCGGGGCGGCTTCCGGCAGCCTAGATAGCGGCGTGGTCCAGGAAAGCCGCGGCATGGAAAACGTCGTCCTCGTCGTCCATCTCATCCTTGCGCTCTGCCTGATCGGCGTCGTGCTGCTGCAGCGGTCCGAGGGCGGCGGGCTTGGCATGGGCGGCGGCGGCGGGGTGGTGAGCGGGCGCGCGGCGGCGACCGCGCTGGGCAAGCTCACCTGGATCTTCGCCGTCGCCTTCATCGTCACCTCGCTTGGGCTGACCGTGCTCGCCGCGCGAAAGAGCGCCGGCACCTCGGTGGTCGACCGGCTCGGCGTGCCGGCGCCGGCCCCGGCGGGCGTGGCCGCGCCGCCTGCGATCGACGATCTGCTTCCGCCGCCGCCGGCCGGCGCGGCCGCACCGGCCACCCCGCCGCGCGCCGACTGATCCGCCTACCAGCCGTGGGATAGCGCGGCCGGCGCTGCCGCAGCATGTTGCGTCGGCGTTGCACGGGACGCGGGGATCGGGTAGAACGAAGGCCCGTGAGGCCCGCTGGCCGGCCCGGCTTCGGCGCGCAGCCTGACCGAACGTTTCACGGGGGACCCCGCGCCATGGCTCGATACGTCTTCATCACCGGCGGGGTCGTGTCCTCGCTGGGCAAGGGGCTGGCCTCGGCCGCGCTGGGCGCACTCCTGCAGGCCCGCGGTTTCACCGTGCGGCTGCGCAAGCTCGACCCCTATCTCAACGTCGATCCGGGCACGATGTCGCCCTTCGAGCATGGCGAGGTCTTCGTCACCGACGACGGCGCCGAAACCGACCTCGACCTCGGGCATTACGAACGCTTCACCGGGGTCTCGGCGCGGGCGACCGACTCGATCAGCGCAGGCCGCATCTACTCCAACGTGCTCGAGCGCGAGCGGCGCGGCGACTACCTCGGCAAGACGATCCAGGTGGTTCCCCATGTGACCAACGAGATCAAGGATTTCCTCCGGATCGGCGAGGATGAGGTCGATTTCATGCTGTGCGAGATCGGCGGCACGGTGGGCGACATCGAGGGGCTGCCCTTCTTCGAGGCGATCCGCCAGTTCGCCCACGAGCGCCCGCGCAACGCCTGCATCTTCGTCCATGTCACGCTGCTGCCCTTCCTTGCCGCGTCGGGCGAGCTCAAGACCAAGCCGACCCAGCATTCGGTGAAGGAGCTGCGCGCCATCGGCATCGCGCCCGACATCCTGCTCTGCCGCTCCGAACACCCGATCCCCGAGAAGGAGCGCGAGAAGATCGCGCTGTTCTGCAACGTGCGCCCCGATGCGGTGATCCCGGCCTACGACCTGAGCTCGATCTACGAGGCGCCGCTGGCCTATCACCGCGCGGGGCTCGACCGCGCCGTGCTGGACGCCTTCGCCATCTCGCCCGCCCCGCGCCCCGACCTGCGGCGGTGGGAGGACGTGCTGGACCGGCTGCACAACGCCGAGGGCGAGGTGCGGGTGGCGATCGTGGGCAAATACACCCGGCTCGAGGACGCCTACAAGTCGATCGCCGAGGCGCTGACCCATGGCGGGATGGCCAACCGCGTGCGGGTGCGCGCCGAATGGATCGACGCCGAGATCTTTGAGCGCGAGGATCCCTCGCCCTGGCTCGAGGGCTTCCACGCCATCCTCGTGCCCGGCGGCTTCGGCGAGCGCGGGACGGAAGGCAAGATCAAGGCCGCCCGGTTCGCCCGCAGGCGCAGGATCCCTTACCTCGGCATCTGCCTCGGCATGCAGATGGCGGTGATCGAGGTGGCGCGCGATTGCGTGGGCCTCGCCAATGCGGGGTCCGAGGAGTTCGACGTCGAGACCGGACAGAAGCGGTTCGAGCCGGTGGTCTACCATCTGAAGGAATGGGTTCAGGGCAATCGCACCATCGAGCGCAAGCCCAGCGACGCCAAGGGCGGCACGATGCGGCTGGGGGCCTACACCGCCGTGCTCGCCCCCGGCAGCCGCGCGGCGGCCGCCTACGGCACCACGACCGTGGAGGAACGCCACCGCCACCGCTACGAGGTGGACATCCGCTATCGCGACCGGCTGGAGCGCTGCGGGATGGTGTTCTCGGGCATGTCGCCCGACGGCCGCCTGCCCGAGATCGTCGAGCTGAAGGACCACCCCTGGTTCATCGGCGTCCAGTTCCACCCCGAGCTGAAGTCCAAGCCCTTCGCCCCGCACCCGCTGTTCGCCGATTTCGTGCGGGCGGCGGTGGAGGTGTCGCGGCTGGTCTGAGGCGCGCTGCCGGGCGGGTCCGGCCGGCGCGGTCGCGCGGCGTCAGGCGGTCTCCAGCATCCCCTTCTCGCGCGCAAGCTCCTGCATCCGGCGCTGGAGCTTTTCGAAGGCGCGCACCTCGATCTGGCGGATGCGCTCGCGGCTGACGCCGTATTTCGCCGAGAGATCCTCGAGCGTCACCGGCTCGTCCTGCAGCCGGCGCTGCATCAGGATGTCGCGCTCGCGCTCGTTGAGCACGTCCATCGCGCGGGCCAGCAGGCCGCGCCGCATCTCGAGCTCGTCGCGCTCGGCATAGCTTTCGGCCTGGTCGGCATCCTCGTCCTCGAGCCAGTCCTGCCACTGGGTCGCGCTGTCGCCGTCCGACCCCACCATCGCGTTGAGCGAGGCATCGCCGCCCGACAGGCGGCGGTTCATCGAGACCACCTCTTCCTCGGTCACGCTCAGATCCTGGGCGATCTGGCGCACGTTCTCGGGGCGCAGGTCGCCGTCTTCGAGCGCGCCGAGCTTGGCCTTGGCCTTGCGCAGGTTGAAGAACAGCTTCTTCTGCGCCGAGGTGGTGCCGAGCTTCACGAGGCTCCAGGACCGCAGGATGTATTCCTGGATCGAGGCGCGGATCCACCACATCGCGTAGGTCGCAAGACGAAAGCCCTTCTCGGGGTCGAAGCGCTTGACCGCCTGCATCAGGCCGACGTTGGCCTCCGAGATCACCTCGGCCTGGGGCAGGCCGTAGCCGCGGTAGCCCATGGCGATCTTGGCTGCCAGCCGCAGATGGCTGGTGACAAGCCTGTGCGCCGCATCGGTATCCTGGTGATCGACCCAGCGCTTGGCCAGCATGTATTCCTCCTCCGGCTCCAGCATCGGAAAGCGGCGGATCTCCTGGAGGTAGCGGTTCAGCCCCTGCTCGGGCGAGGGGGCGGGAAGGTTCGCATAGGTCGGTGTGGCCATGACCTGCCTTTCGTCGCTCCGCCGGCCCGCCACGGCGGAGGGCCGCGCGCGCCCGGGGACAGTCGCGCCGGGCGACAGGTTTCCACGGGCGGTTGAACATCAGCTTAACCCCGGCGCGCGCCGGCACCAGCGAAACCGCGGCGGCTCACGCGGATGTTAATGGGTGTAACACTTCTGCGCTGCCGCGAAGCGCCGCCGCGAGGCGCGCGATGTCCGCCGGCAGCGGCGACGCAAAGGCCATGCGCTCGCCCGTCACCGGATGCACGAAGCCCAGCGTCGCGGCGTGCAGCGCCTGGCGCGGGAAGGCCGCCGCCGCCTCGGCTGCGCCGGGGGGCAGGGCGCGCGCGGGCAGGCGGCGGCGCCCGCCATAGACCGGATCGCCGATCAGCCCGTGGCCGACATGCGCCAGATGGACGCGGATCTGATGCGTCCGCCCGGTTTCCAGCCGGCATTCCAGCAGCGCGGCCGCGGGGGGCGTGCCGAACCGCTCCAGCACCCGCGCGCGCGTGACTGCATGCCGCCCCCCCGCGCCCACGACCGCCTGGCGCTGCCGGTCGGTCCGGTGCCGGCCGAGCGGGGCGGCGATGCGCAGCACGCCCCCGGGCTCGAACCCCACGCCGGCCAGCCCGGCCAGCCGCGGATCGGCGGCGTCGGGAACGCCGTGGACGACCGCGAGATACGCGCGCTCGACCGAATGCGCGGCGAACTGCGCCGCAAGCCCGGCATGGGCGCGGTCGGACTTGGCCGCGACCAGCAGGCCCGAGGTCTCCTTGTCGATGCGGTGCACGATCCCGGGCCGCCGGGCGCCGCCGATGCCCGACAGGCTGTCGCCGCAATGGTGCAAGAGCGCGTTGACGAGCGTGCCGTCGGCTGCCCCCGGGGCGGGGTGCACGACCATCCCCGCGGGCTTGTCGATGACGATGAGGTCGGCATCCTCCCACAGCACCCGAAGCGCGATGGCCTGGGCGGGAGTCGCCGGATCGGCCGGCGGGGCAAGCGCGAGCGTCAGCACCTCGCCCGCGGCGACCGGCGCGGCGGGGTCGGTGACGGGGGTGCCGCCCCGTCGCACCGCGCCGGCCGCGATCAGCCGGGCGATGCGCGTGCGGCTCAGGCCCGCCGCCTCTGGCAGGTCGCGCACCAGCGCCCTATCAAGGCGCTCGGGCGGCGACGCGCCGATCCGCACCTCGATCACGGTTTCCGAAGGGTCCGTCATGGCCGCAGGCTCCGCCCCCTCTGCGCCGCCGTCCCCGCCGGACGGCCCCCTGCCGCCCGAGCTTCGCCTTCTCAAATGGCTTGTCCTCGCGCTGACCGCAACGATGATCGCGGGGCTTGCGGCGGTGGTCTGGATTCTCGCGCTGCGCCTGCCGGCCGCGGTCAGCCCCGCGCTGCCGCTCCCGCCCGGCCTTGCCCTGCCGGCGGGGGCCGAGCCCTTCGCCTTCACCCGCGGCCGCGACTGGGTGGCGGTGGTGACCGCGACCGACGAGATCCTGATCTTCGACGCCATCACCGGCGCGCTGCGCCAGCGCGTCGATATCGCCCCGGCACCCTGACCGGCACCCTGACCGGCACCCGCCGCGACCGCGTCGGAGGGTCGGCAGAACGGCCCTCGAACCTCTGGACAGCACCGGCGCCCTCGCCTAGAACCATGCCACCCGAAGGGTGGCCCCCTTCCCCGTGCCCGGGTAGCTCAGGGGTAGAGCAGCGGACTGAAAATCCGCGTGTCGGTGGTTCAATTCCGCCCCCGGGCACCACCCCTTCCAAAGCGCGCAGCGGACGCGGCACGGCAGGCGGCCACGGCGGCGGTGGCGCCGGCCACTTCGCCGTCGCCGCGGGGGGCGGGCCCGCGCGACAGCCGATGTCGCGGACGACACCGACCGCCGCAGCCGTCGTTGTCGGCGCGTCGGACCCGCGCCAGGACGGCAGCGCAGGTGGCGCCGGCCGTGCCGCGGTGGGCCGCGGGGGGGGGAACACCGTCTTCACCCTCTCCGACGGAAGCGCGGCGACCGTCCCGGGGATCGCCGCCCAGACGCGGCTGACCGACGCCTTCGCCATCCGCGGACGCCGGCCCCGGGGGCGGACATCCCTCCACCCCGGCCTCGGCGAACCTCCGCCTGCACCCCTCAGCCCGCCGGGCGGTCGCGCCCGCGCGGGGCTTCGCAACCCGACCCGCGCGCCCTAGGCTGCCCGCCGACAGGAGTGCGATTCGCATCAGGGGGCGAGTATGGCGAGCTTTCTCGGAACGGCCGGCAACGACACCATCACGCCGGGCCTCGTCAGTTCGGGCGTCGGCCGCGACCCGGCCGGGTCGTTCCCGGGGGCCGGCCCCGACGGCCTGTTCGGCGGCGCGGGCAACGACGTCCTCAACGGCGGCGGCGGGGACGACAGCATCGAGGGCGGAGACGGCGACGACCTTGTCGAGGGCGACGCCGGCAACGACACGCTCCGCGGCGGGGCGGGGTCGGACATCATTTATGGCGGGGCCGACAACGATGCGATTTCGGGCGAGGCCGGGGACGACACCCTGCTCGGCGATTTCGGCGACGACTCCCTCTTCGGCGGGGACGGGGCCGACGCGCTGATCGGGGGCAGCGGCGACGACATCATCGGCGCCGGCCTCGGCAACGACAGCCTCGACGGCGGGGCGGGCAACGACACGCTCGGGGGCGGCGCCGGCGACGACGTCATCTACGGCGCGGAGGGCGACGACGCGATCAGCGGCGGGGACGGCGACGATACGGTCTACGGCGGCGACGGCAACGACGTGATCGAGGGCCGGACGGGCGACGACCTGCTGGACGGTGGGGGCGGCAACGACACGATCCTGGGCGGCGACGGGGTGGATTCGATCGCGGGCGGCGCGGGCGACGACCTGCTCGACGGCGAGGGCGGCAACGACACGCTCGAGGGCGGTGCGGGCCGCGACACGCTTTTTGGCGGGGACGGCGCCGACAGCCTGGCGGGCGGGTCGTTCAACGACGTGCTCTGGGGCGGCACGGGCAACGACCATCTCGACGGCGGCTCGGCCAACGACCGGCTGCGGGGCGAGAACGGCAACGACACGCTGCAGGGCGGCGCGGGCAACGACACGCTCCGGGGCGGGGCGAACGCCGACCGGCTGTCGGGCGATGCGGGCGACGACGTGGCCTTCGGCGACGGCGGCAACGACCGGCTGTTCGGCGGCGACGGCAACGACCGGCTGTTCGGCAACATCGGCAACGACAGCCTCGAGGGCGGCGCGGGCGACGACACGCTCGACGGCGGGTCGGGCAGCGACACGCTGACGGGGGGCGCGGGGGCGGACCGCTTCGTCTTCGTCCCGGGCGGCGGGACGAACCGCGTGACCGACTTCGCCGACGACATCGATACCCTGCAGATCGCCGCCGCCCTCGCGCCTGGCTCCACCGCCGCGGACATCGTCAACCTGTTCGCCGCCAACACCGCCGCGGGCGTGCTGTTCGGCTTCGCCGACGGCACCTCGGTGCTGGTCCAGGGCGTCGCCGACAAGAACGTGCTCGTCAACGACATCATCCTCGCCTGACGGCGGGCCGGCGCCCGTCGCCGTGCGTCACGTCGCTGTTGCCCGGGGGCGCGAAACCTCGCACTCTTCCGCCGGGACGGGGGGATGGACGGGGGGCGGACATGGGCAACTTCGACTCGATGGAGGATCGCAATCGGGTCGAGGCCGAGGCGCCCTGGGCCGAACGCGGCCTGCCGCCGGATGTCTATGCCTTGCTCGAGGGAACGGCCGCGCGCCATCCTGACCGGCCGGCGCTGTCGTTCCAGCTTCTGGCCGACCCCGGCGCCCCGGCCGAGACGCTGGACTGGCGGACCTTCCGCGCCCGCGTCACGCAGGCCGCGAACCTCTTCCGCGCGCTCGGCGTCGGCGAGGGCGACGGGGTGGCCTGTGTGCTGCCCAACTGCACCGAAACCGCCGTGACGCTGGTTGCCGGGATGACGGCGGGCGTCGTCTGCCCGGTCAACCCCCTGCTCGCGCCCGAGCAGATCGGCGCGATCCTGCGCGAGACGGGGGCGAAGGCCGTGGTCACGCTTCGCGCCTTCCCCCGCACCGACATCGCGCAGAAGGTCGCCGAGGCGCTGGCCCATGCCCCGGCGGTCGAGACGGTGATCGAGGTCGACCTCAACCGCTATCTTGCCCCGCCGAAGCGCTGGATCGTGCCGTTCCTGCGGCCAGGGGTGGCGCGGCGCCCCGGGGTCCGGGCGCTGGACTTCGCCGCCGCCCTGGCCGGCCAGCCCGGCGACCGGCTGACCTTCGAACGCGACCGACAGGACCGCATCGCCGCGCGGTTCCACACCGGGGGCACCACGGGGATGCCCAAGATCGCCGAGCACCGCGCCTCGGGCATGGTCTACAACGGCTGGCTGGGCCACCGGCTGATGTTCACCGAGGCCGACGTGCTGATGTGCCCGCTGCCGCTGTTCCACGTCTTCGCCGCCTATCCGGTGTTGATGTCGGTCATCGCCTCGGGCGCGCATGTGGTGTTCCCCACCCCGGCGGGGTATCGGGGCAAGGGCGTGTTCGACAATTTCTGGAAGCTCGTCGAGCGCTGGCGGGCCACGTTCCTGATCGCGGTGCCCACGGCGCTGGCCGCGCTGATGCAGCGCCCGGTGAATGCCGACGTCTCGACGCTGCGGATCGGCCTGTCGGGGTCGGCGCCGCTGTCGGTCGAGCTCTACCGGCGCTTCAAGGCGGCGACGGGGCTTGAGATCGCCGAGGGCTACGGGCTGACCGAGGCGACCTGCCTTGTCTCGTGCAACCCGCCCGGGGGGACGAAGAAGGTGGGCTCGGTCGGCATCCCCTTTCCGCACACCGAGGTGCGCATCCTGCACTGCGACGACGAGGGGCGCATCCTGCATGTCTGCGGCGTGGACGAGGTGGGCGAGATCTGCGTCGCCAATCCGGGGGTGCGGCCCGAGGGCGTCTATGCCGACCCGGCGATGAACCGCGGGACGATCGTGGACGGCCGTTTCCTGCGCACCGGCGATCTCGGCCGGCTGGATGCCGACGGCTATCTCTGGATCACCGGGCGGGCGAAGGACCTCATCATCCGCGGCGGCCACAATATCGACCCCGCGATCATCGAGGAGGCGCTGGCCAGCCACCCGGCCGTGGCGATGGCCGCCGCCATCGGCCAGCCCGACGCCTTCGCCGGCGAGCTGCCCTGCGCCTATGTCGAGCTGGTCAAGGGCGCGCAGACGACCCCCGAGGCGCTTCTGGCCCATGCCGAGGCGCGCATCCCCGAGCGCGCGGCCGTGCCGAAACATGTGGAGATCCTGCCCGAACTGCCCAAGACGGCGGTGGGCAAGGTGTTCAAGCCCGACCTGCGCAAGCGCGCCATCGCGCGCGTCTACGATGCGGCGCTGACGGCGGCGGGGCTTGCGGCACGGGTCGAGGCGGTGGTCGAGGACCGCAGGCGCGGCCTGGTCGTGCGGCTGCGCCCGACGGGGGCGGTCAGCCGCGAGGCGGTCGCCCATCTGGCGGGGGACTATGCGCTGCCCTGGGAGTGGGCCCACGGCGGATGACCGACCGCGGATGACCGACCGCGCCGGGGCGCCGGGCATCGCGGTCCGGTTTTCGCTGGCGCCGACGGGGCCAAGCCGCTACACTGCTCGCCAGACCCGGCAAACGGGCGGCCGACGGGGCAGCAAGGGCAGCAGCCATGACGGAAATGGTCTACGGCACCCAACCGGTGCGCGGCGGGGACGCCGTGCTGCCGCGGTGGTGGCGCACCATCGACAAGATCTCGCTGACCTGCGTGCTGCTGCTGTTCGGCATCGGCATCCTGCTCGGCCTGGCCGCCTCGCCGCCGCTGGCCACACGCAACGGGCTCGATCCGTTCTACTATGTCCACCGGCAGATGGTGTTCGGCGCGCTGGCGATCGCCACGATCCTGATCGCCTCGATGCAGTCGCCGGCGATGCTGCGCCGGCTGGGCGTGCTGGGCTTCTTCCTGGCCTTCGCCGCGCTGGCCATGCTGCCCGCCTTCGGCACCGACTTCGGCAAGGGCGCGGTGCGCTGGTTCTCGCTCGGCTTCGCCTCGGTCCAGCCGTCCGAGTTCCTCAAGCCGCTGTTCGTCGTGCTGGCCGCCTGGCTGATGGCGGCGGGGCAAGAGCCGGGCGGCCCCCCGGGCACGACGCTCTCGTTCGCGGTGGCGCTGGCCATCGTCGCGCTGCTGGCGCTGCAGCCCGATTTCGGGCAGGCGGCGCTGATCCTGTTTGCCTGGGGGGTGATCTACTTCGTCGCCGGGGCGCCGATGCCGCTTCTGGGGGCGATCGGCGGGCTCGTCGCCGCGGCGGGTTTTGCCGCCTATTCGTCGTCCGAGCATTTCGCTCGGCGGATCAACGGCTTCCTTGCGCCGGACGTCGATCCGCGGACGCAGCTCGGCTATGCCACGAACGCGATCCAGCAGGGGGGGTTCTTCGGGACCGGCGTCGGCGAAGGGCAGGTGAAGTGGCAGCTGCCCGATGCGCATACCGACTTCATCATCGCCGTGGCGGCCGAGGAATACGGGCTGGTCCTTGTGCTGGCGATCATCGCGCTTTACTGCCTGATCGTGGTGCGGTCGCTGGTGCGGCTCCTGCGGGAACGCGATCCCTTTGCGCGGCTGGCGGGCGCGGGCCTTGCCTGCGTCTTCGGCGTGCAGGCGATGATCAACATGGGCGTGGCGGTGCGCCTTCTGCCGGCCAAGGGGATGACGCTGCCCTTCGTCAGCTACGGCGGGTCGTCGATGATTGCGGCGGGGCTGACGCTGGGGGCGCTGCTGGCACTGACGCGCACGCGGCCGCAGGGCGGGATCGGCGACATCCTGCTCAGGGGCCGGGCGTGACGGCGCGGCTGGCGCTGATCGCGGCGGGCGGCACGGGCGGGCACATGTTCCCCGCGCAGGCGCTGGCCGAGGTGCTGCTGGCGCGCGGATGGCGGGTCGCGCTGTCGACCGACGACCGGGGCGCGCGCTATGCGGGCGGTTTCCCGGCCGCGGTCACCGTGCAGGTCGTGCAGGCCGCGACCTTCGCCCGCGGCGGCGCGCTGGCGCGCGCGCTGGTTCCCCTGCGGCTGATGGCAGGCACGGTGGCGGCCTTCCTGCGGATGCGGCGCGACCGGCCGGCGGTCGTCGTGGGCTTCGGCGGCTATCCCGCCATCCCGGCGCTGGCGGCGGCGGAGCTGGCGCGGGTGCCGCGGGTGATCCACGAACAGAACGGCGTGCCCGGCCGGGTTAACCGCGCCTTCGCGCCGCGAGTGGCGGCGGTGGCCTGCGGCACCTGGCCCACGGCGTTGCCGGCGGGGGCGAAGGCGGTGCACACCGGCAACCCCGTCCGCGCCGCGGTGCGCGACCGGGCAGGGGCGGGCTACATCCCGCCGGGCGACTATCCGATGGCCGTTCTCGTCATCGGCGGCAGCCAGGGCGCGCGAATTCTGACCGACGCGGTGCCAGCGGCGCTGGCGAGCCTGCCTGCGGCCCTGCGTGCCCGCCTGCGGGTTGCCCATCAGGCGCGCGCCGAGGACGAGGGGCGCGCGGCTGCCGCCTATGCCGCGGCTGGGATCGCGGCCGAGGTGGCGCCCTTCTTCCCCGACATCCCCCGCCGCATGGCCGAGGCGCAGCTGGTGATTGCGCGCGCCGGCGCCTCGACCGTGGCCGAGATCGCGACGATCGGCCGCCCGGCGGTGCTGATCCCCTATGCGGCGGCGGCCGATGACCACCAGACGGCGAATGCCCGTGCGCTGGCGGATGCGGGCGCGGCGACGGTGATCGCGGAAGCCGCCCTCACGCCCGCCGTGCTGGCGGCAGCGGTGGCGACGGTGCTGGACGATCCGGCCCGCGCGCTGGCAATGGCAGAGGCGGCGCTGGCGCAGGGGATCCCCGATGCGGCGGAACGGCTTGCGGGGCTGATCGAGGACGTGGCAGGAGGCAAGGCATGAACATGACCGTTTGGCCCCACGGGGGCGAGGCAAGACCCGTGAACACCACGGCCACGAAACTGCCCGCGCGGCTCGGCCCGATCCACTTCGTCGGCATCGGCGGCATCGGGATGTCGGGCATCGCCGAGGTGCTGCTGACGCTCGGCTATCGGGTGCAGGGATCGGACGCAAAGCGGTCGAAGATCACCGACCGGCTGGAAGCGCTCGGCGCGCGGGTGTTCGAGGGGCAGGCGGCGGAAAATCTCGCGGGCGCGGACGTGGTCGTGGTGTCCTCGGCCATCAAGCGCGGCAACCCGGAACTGGAAGAGGCGCGGCGGCGCAAGCTGCCGGTGGTGCGCCGGGCCGAGATGCTGGCCGAGCTGATGCGGCTGAAGTCGAACGTCGCGATCGCCGGCACGCACGGCAAGACAACGACCACGACGCTGGTCGCCACGCTGCTGGACCGGGCGGGCCTCGATCCGACGGTGATCAACGGCGGCGTGATCCACGCCTACGGGTCGAATGCGCGGGCGGGTGCCGGCGAGTGGATGGTGGTCGAGGCCGACGAAAGCGACGGCAGCTTCAACCGCCTGCCCGCGACCATCGCCATCGTGACGAACATCGACCGCGAGCACATGGAGCACTGGGGCACCATCGAGGCGCTGCGGAAGGGGTTCTACGACTTCGTATCGAACATCCCCTTCTACGGGCTTGCCGTCTGCTGCACCGACCACCCCGAGGTGCAGGCGCTGGTCGGCCGCGTCACCGACCGGCGCATCGTCACCTTCGGCTTCAACGCGCAGGCGGACGTCCGCGCAACGGGGCTGAAGTTCGAAAACGGCAAGGCGCACTTCGACATCCTGCTGCAGAACGAGGGCGAAGGTTCGATCATCGAAAACTGCACGCTGCCGATGCCGGGCGACCACAACGTGTCGAACGCGCTGGCCGCGGTTGCGGTGGCCCGGCACCTCGGGGTCGACGGGGACACGATCCGCGCGGCGCTGGCGGGGTTCGCCGGCGTCAACCGCCGCTTCACGAAGGTGGGCGAGGTCATGGGCGGCGTGACCGTGATCGACGACTACGGCCACCACCCGGTCGAGATCGCAGCGGTGCTGAAGGCGGCCCGGCAGGCGGTGGCGCATATCCCGCGCGCCCGCGTGATCGCGGTCCACCAGCCGCACCGCTACACCCGTCTGTCGAGCCTCTTCGAGGATTTCTGCACCTGCTTCAACGACGCCGATGTGGTGGCGATCGCCGAGGTCTATGCTGCGGGCGAGGACCCGATCCCCGGTGCCGACCGCGACTCGCTGGTGGCGGGCCTCATCGCGCACGGCCACCGCCACGCCCGCGCTATTCTGAGCGAGGACGACCTTGCGCGTCTGGTGCGCGAACAGGCGCGGCCAGGCGACATCGTGGTGTGCCTGGGCGCGGGGACCATCAGCGCCTGGGCAAACGGCTTGCCCGCGCGGCTCGGGGCCTGACGGTGCCGGCCGGCCGGCACCTGGCGCTGCGCCGCCGCGCGCCCGCGGCTGCGGGCGGCAGGGGATGGAGGGCGCCACGCCCGAGGCGGGGACGGGGACCGGGCGGGCTGGTGCTGTGCGGGGCGGGCCCGGGCCCGCGGGCGCTGCGGCAGGTGTAGCATGACCGAATATCGCGCGCTGATCGTCGTGCTGGCGTGTTTCGCGGGCGGTGCGGTGCTGGCCTACGCGCTTGGCCGGGCGGGCTGGCGGCGCGGTGTTCTGGCGGTTGCCGGTCTGGCCGCGGCCGGCATGGCCGCAGGCACCGCGCTGTCGCAGTCGGCCGATGGCTGGGCGGGCCTCGGCTGGTTGCTGTTCGTCCTCTTGTTCGCGCTGCCCGCCTTCGCCGGCGCCTGTCTGGGCGGGTGGCTGGGCCTTCGCGCGCACCGGCGGCGGCATGGCTGACGATCTGCCCGCCGGCCTGACCGCGCCGCCGCGCGGGCCGCTGACGCCCGGCCGCAACCTGGCCGCCCTGACATGGCTGCGCGTCGGGGGGCCGGCCGACTGGTTGTTCCTGCCTGCGGATGCCGACGACCTTGCCGGTTTCCTTGCGGCGCTTGACCCGGCGGTGCCGGTGTTCCCAATGGGGGTGGGATCGAACCTGATCGTGCGCGATGGGGGGATCCGCGGCGTCGTGGTGCGGCTCGGCCGCGCCTTCGCGGGGGTGGCGGTCGCGGATGGTCGCGTGACCGCAGGTGCGGCTGCGCTGGACGCCCGCGTGGCGCAGGCGGCGGCCGAGGCGGGTCTCGATCTGGCGTTCCTGCGGACGATCCCCGGCACGATCGGCGGCGCGGTGCGGATGAACGCAGGCTGCTACGGCCACTACACGGCCGACACCCTTGTGTCGGTGCAGGCGGCGACGCGCGAGGGGCGGATCGTGACGGTTCCGAAGGCCGACCTTGCCCCGCGCTACCGCGCCACCGACCTGCCGGCGGGTTGGGTGATCCTGTCCGCAACCTTCGCCCCGCCACCGGCCGACCGCGAAGAACTTGTCGCCCGGATGGCCGCCCAGCTCGCCCGGCGTGACGCCACCCAACCCACCGACCGGCGCAGCGCCGGATCGACCTTTCGCAACCCCGCCGGCTTCAGCTCCACCGGGAGGGGCGACCACGGGCAGGACCGGATGGCGTGGAAGCTGATCGATGACGCCGGCCTGCGCGGCGCGCGCCGCGGCGGCGCCCAGATCAGCGAGAAGCATGCGAACTTCCTGATCAACGCGGGCGGGGCGACGGCCGCCGACCTCGAAGCCCTGGGCGAAGCGGTGCGAAAAACGGTTTTGCAACGCACCGGGATTTCGCTAGAATGGGAAATCATGCGGGTGGGCGAACCCATCCCGGACGAAGGGGCGACCGACAAGCCCCGGTGAAGGCAGGTCGATGGCGGGCAGGTCGAGCAGGATCGCCCCCGAGGTTGCGGTGCTGATGGGCGGGATGTCCTCCGAGCGCGAGGTCAGCCTGTCGTCCGGGCGCATGTGCGCCGCCGCGCTGCGGGAGGCGGGATTTGCGGTGGTCGAGGTCGATGCCGGCCCCGACCTGGCCGAGCGCTTGCGCGCAGATGCCCCCGATGTCGCCTTCAACGCGCTGCACGGCCGCTGGGGCGAGGACGGCTGCGTCCAGGGCATCCTCGAATGGCTGCGCATCCCCTACACGCATTCGGGTGTCCTCGCCTCGGCGCTGGCGATGGACAAGACCCGCGCCAAGGCGGCCTTCCGCGCCGCGGGCCTGCCGGTGGCCGACAGCGTCATCCGCGCCAAGGCCGAGATCGCGGACCGTCACGTCATGCCGCCGCCCTATGTGGTCAAGCCGAACAGCGAGGGCAGTTCGGTCGGCGTGGTGATCGTGCCGGAAGGCGCCAATGCGCCGCCGCGCCTGACCGAGGACCTGCCAGAACACCTGATGGTCGAGGCCTATGCGCCGGGGCGGGAACTGACCGTCACGGTGATGGGCGACCGGCCGCTCGCGGTGACCGACATCCTGACCGACGGCTGGTACGACTATGCCGCGAAATATTCCCCCGGCGGCTCGCGGCACGTCATCCCCGCCGAGATCCCGCGGGCCATCGCGGCGGCCTGCCTCGACATGGCGCTGGCGGCGCATCGCGCGCTCGGCTGTCGCGGGCTCAGCCGCACCGATTTCCGCTGGGACGAGGGCCGGGGACGCGACGGGCTGATCGTGCTCGAGCTGAACACCCAGCCCGGCATGACGCCCACCTCGCTGTCGCCCGAACAGGCGGCGCATTGCGGAATCGGCTTTCCCGCCCTTGTGCGCTGGATGGTGGAGGACGCCTCGTGCGACCGCTGATCCTTCGCCGCCCCGCCGCCGACACCGTCGCCCGGCGCGACCCGGCACCCTCGCGGCTGGCCTACCGGCTGCACCGGCTGTGGCTGACGCCGCTGTTCCGGTCCACCGTGCGGGTGGGCCTTCCGGGCTTCGCGCTGGCCTTCGGGGGCGGGCTTTGGCTGTCGGACGCGGGCAACCGCGATGCGCTGACCGCAGGGATCGAGGGGCTGCGGACGCAGATCACCGAGCGGCCGCAGTTCATGGTCGGGCTGCTGGCGATCGAGGGCGCCTCGCCCGCCCTCGCGGATGCGATCCGCGGCGCTCTGCGGCTCGATCTTCCGGTGTCATCCTTCGCGCTGGACCTCGCCGCCCTGCGCGCTGCGGTCGAGGCGTTCGACGCGGTCCGCTCGGCCGAGATCGCGGTGGCGCCCGGGGGCGTCCTGACCGTGCGAGTGACGGAACGCACGCCGGCCGCGGTCTGGCGCGCGCCCGAAGGGCTGTTCCTGATCGACGCGACCGGGCACCGGATCGCCGCCGTTGCGTCGCGCGCCCTGCGCGCCGATCTGCCGCTGGTGGCGGGCGAAGGCGCGCCTGCCGCCCTGGCCGAGGCGCTGGCGATCGAGGCCGCCGCCGGTCCGCTTGCGCCGCGGCTTCTGGCGCTCGTGCGGGTGGGCGAGCGGCGGTGGGACGCGATCCTCGACCGCGGCCAGCGGATCCTGCTGCCCGAGGCGAACCCCGTCGCCGCCCTCGAGCGGGTGATCGTGCTCGACAGCGCCGAGGGCCTTCTGTCGCGCGACGTGACCCAGGTGGACCTGCGCCTGCCGCACCGCGCCACCGTCCGCCTTTCCCCCGAAGCCGCCGAAACCATGCGCGCCCGCCGGGCCGCCCGAGCCGAGAGGGCCAGCCTGTGACCGGCCTCTACCAGAGCCAGCGCGCGATGCGCGCGATGCGCAAGACCGCGATGCAGCGCGGGGTGATCGCGGTGCTGGACGTGGGGTCGTCCAAGATCGCCTGCCTCATCCTGCGCTTCGACGGCGGGCCGCGGGCGCGGGCCGAGGACGGGGTCGGCCCGATGGCCGGGCAGTCGTCCTTCCGGGTGATCGGAGCCGCCACCACCCGGTCGCGCGGCGTGCGCTTCGGCGAGATCGACGCCATGCCCGAGACGGAACGGGCGATCCGCACCGTCGTGCAGACGGCGCAGAAGGCGGCTGGGCAGCGGGTGGATCATGTCATCGCCTGCTTCGCCGGCGCGAGCCCCCGCAGCTACGGCCTGGCCGGCGAGCACGAACTGGCTGACCGCGTGGTGGCCGAGGCCGACATCGCCCGCGTGATGGCGGCCTGCGACATGCCGCCGATCGGCGCGGGGCGCGAGGTGCTGCACGCCCAGCCGGTGAACTTCGCGCTGGACCACCGGTCGGGCCTCGCCGATCCGCGCGGGCAGATCGGGCAGCGGCTGGCGGTGGACATGCACCTGCTGACCGTCGAGGCCAGCGCCATCGGCAGCCTGCTGACCTGCCTGAAGCGCTGCGATCTCGAGGTGGCGGGGCTGGCCTCCTCGGCCTATACGGCCGGCCTGTCGGCGCTGGTCGAGGACGAGCAGGAACTGGGCGCGGCCTGCATCGACATGGGCGGCGGGGCCACCGGCATCAGCGTGTTCATGAAGAAGCACATGATCTATGCCGACAGCGTCCGCATGGGCGGCGATCATGTGACGCTCGACATCGCCAAGGGCCTCGCGGTGCCCGTGGAGATGGCCGAGCGGATCAAGTGCCTGAACGGCGGCGTGCAGGCCACCGGCATGGACGACCGCGAGATGATCGGCATCGGCGCCGACACCGGCGACTGGGACAAGGACCGCCGGCAGGTCAGCCGGACCGAGCTGATCGGCATCATCCGCCCGCGGGTGGAAGAGATCCTCGAGGAGGTGCGTCTGCGCCTCGATGCGGCTGGCTTCGCCGAGATGCCGGCCCAGCAGATCGTGCTGACCGGCGGGGGCAGCCAGATCCCCGGTCTCGACGGGCTGGCGGCGCGCATCCTCGGTCATCGGGTGCGTCTCGGCCGGCCGCTGCGCGTCCAGGGCCTGCCGCAGTTGGCCACCGGCGCCGCCTTCGCAGCAACCGTGGGCCTGTGCCTGTTCGCGGCCAGTCCGCAGGACGAATGGTGGGATTTCGAGATCCCGCCGGAACGTTACCCGGCGCGGTCGCTGAAGAAGGCCATCCGCTGGTTGCGCGAGAACTGGTGACTCCAACATGGTGGGTTCTATGGCGAGATGACGCCGAATGACCAGAGCGTGCCCCCAGATCTTGGGGGATTTCGCAGAAATCGCGTGACGGCGGGCATCGTCAACGGTAGACTTGACAAAATCCGGAGGCCCGGGGCCGCGGGCGCAGGGCTCGGAGGCATACCGGCAGGCAACGGGGCGGGGCGGCGGGCCGCGGTGGCAACGGGGCCGGGCGAGACGGACGGACGGGCGCGGGAACAGGCGGGCAGGGCGATGGCACTCAACCTCATCATGGCGGATACGGGCGACGAGCTGAAGCCGCGGATCACGGTGTTCGGCGTCGGCGGCGCTGGCGGCAACGCCGTCAACAACATGATCGACAAGAACCTCGAAGGGGTCGAGTTCGTGGTAGCGAACACCGACGCCCAGGCGTTGCAGCAGAGCCGCGCGCCGAACAAGGTTCAGCTCGGTGTCAAGGTGACCGAGGGGCTCGGGGCGGGGGCCAAGCCCCAGATCGGCGCGGCGGCCGCAGAGGAATCGATCGAGGCGATCGTCGATCATCTGGCCGGGGCGCACATGTGCTTCATCACCGCCGGCATGGGCGGCGGCACCGGCACCGGTGCTGCGCCGATCATCGCGCAGGCCGCGCGCGAACTGGGCGTGCTGACCGTGGGCGTGGTGACCAAACCCTTCCAGTTCGAGGGCGCCAAGCGGATGCGCCAGGCCGAAGAGGGGGTTGAGGCGCTGCAGAAGGTGGTCGACACGCTGATCATCATCCCCAACCAGAACCTCTTCCGGCTGGCCAACGAAAAGACGACTTTCACCGAGGCCTTCGCGATGGCCGACGATGTGCTCTACCAGGGCGTCAAGGGCGTCACCGACCTGATGGTGAAGCCGGGCCTGATCAACCTCGACTTCGCCGACGTGCGCTCGGTGATGGACGAGATGGGCAAGGCCATGATGGGCACGGGCGAGGCGACGGGCCAGGACCGCGCGATCCAGGCCGCCGAGAAGGCGATCGCCAACCCGCTGCTCGACGAGATCAGCCTGCACGGCGCGCGCGGCGTCCTGATCAACATCACCGGCGGCTACGACCTGACGCTGTTCGAGCTGGACGAGGCCGCGAACATCATCCGCGAGAAGGTGGACCCCGAGGCGAACATCATCGTGGGCTCCACCCTCGATGCAGGCATGGAAGGCGCCATCCGGGTTTCGGTCGTGGCGACCGGGATCGACGTCAACCGCACCCGGGCCGAAGCCCCGGCCCGGCACCGGTCGATGGCCGCGCCGCTGACCGCGCCGGCCCAGCCCGCGCGCGCTGCCGCTGCCGCTGCCGCCCCGGCGCCGACCCCGCAGCCCGCCGCGGGCACGCGGCCCGACCCCGCGCCCGCGCCCGCCCCTGTCGCGGCCGATCCGGCCCCCGCCGTGCCGGTCGAGACCTTCGGCGCCGACACGCAGGCGGACGGCGATCTTTTCGACCATCTGTCCGATGAAGGCGCGCCCTCGGTGCCGCCGCCCGCCTATCGGCCCGCCGCAGCGCCGCAGGCCGCGCCGCGCGCCGCCGCCCCCGTTCCCCCGTCGATCGAGAACGATGCGGCCGGCTTCGTCGCGCCGCAGCGCCGCCCTGCCGGCACGCCGTCGCCCGAAGCGCTCGAGCGGCTGCGCGCCGCCGTCGGCAAGGCGCCGATGCCGGCACAGCGCCCCGTCGCGGCGGCGCCGCGCGCGCCCGCTGCCGCCGCCCCGCGCGCCGAGGAACCGCCCCGGCGCTTCGGATTGGGGTCCTTCATCAACCGCATGGCCGGTGGTCCCGCCGCCCCGGCCGAACCGCCATCCGAACGCCTCGCCGCGCGGGCCGGACTGCGCCCGCAAGCCTCGGCCGAGGGCGACTACGACGAGACGACCCACGACAACGACAGGATCGAAATTCCGGCGTTCCTGCGTCGTCAGGCCAACTGACAGGCGTTGGGAAAGCGACCTGCGGCCGGGGGCGCACCCCGGCCCTTTTCGTTGGCGGCGCAAGGCGTTGCGGGCCTGTAACAGAGGGTCGCAAAGCGTGACTTGAGCGCACCGTGCCCGCGCGATACGTGCGATAGGCCGACGGCGCCGCGGTGCGGCGGCGCGAACCCGACGGCGGGCCCCGGCCCCGCCAGCGTCAGAAGGAACGAGGACCGCCTTGCAGAACACGCTTCGCCATGCCGTCCGCCTTTCGGGCGTGGGCCTGCATTCCGGGCTGCCGGCTGCGGTCACGATCAGACCGTCCCGTGCGGGCAGCGGCATCGTGTTCCAGCGCGCCGACATTCCCGGCCCGGCGGGCCGGATTCCGGCGCGATGGGACATGGTCCGGCAGGCGCGCCTGTGCACCCTGATCGGCAACGCCGCGGGCGCGACCGTCTCGACCGTCGAGCACCTCATGGCCGCACTCGCAGGCACCGGCGTGCACAACGCCGTGGTCGAGATCGACGGGCCTGAAGCCCCCATCCTCGACGGGTCGGCCGCGCCCTGGGCGCGGGCCATCCTGGCCGCGGGGCTGCGCCCGCAAGGCGCGCCGGTGCGCGCGCTGCGGATCCGGCGCCCCGTGGCGGTGGCCGACGGCGCGGCTTCGGCCCGGCTGGAGCCGGCGGCGGGACTGCACATCGTCTTTGCGATCGACTTTCCCCTGCCCGCGATCGGGCGGCAGGGCGTGGCGCTCGACATGGCGAACGGCGCCTTCCTGCGCGAACTGGCCGACTGCCGCACCTTCGCGCTCGAGGCCGAGATCGCCGCCCTGCGGGCGGCCGGCCTTGCGCAGGGCGGGTCGCTCGACAACGCTGTGGTGTTCGGGACGGCGGGCGCGCTGAACCCCGGCGGGCTGCGCCGTCCGGATGAGCCTGTGCGGCACAAGGCGCTCGATGCGCTTGGCGATCTTGCGCTTGCGGGCGGGCCGATCTTCGGCCGTTACACCGGGGAAAGGGCGGGCCATGCGCTGACCAATGCGCTGCTGCGGGCCGTGTTCGCCGATCCCGCAGCCTACGCCTGGGACACGGTCCAGCCGGCCGAAGCGCGGATGCTGCCCGGATCGGGCGTCTCGGCGGCCGATCTGCCGACCGCGGCCTGAGCGCCGGACCGGGCCGCTTGCCCCGTTCCGCCCCCGGATTTTCTGTGCTAGTCACGAAACGAAGCCCGGCGCGCCAGGCCCCAGGCGGGGCAGGCCGCGGGCGCGGAGGGGCAGGAGAAGGGCAGCGATGAAGGGTGAGGCCGCGGCAACTTCCGGCGCAGTGGCTCGGGGCCGCGCGCGCCGTGGGCTGGTTGCGGCGACGCTGGCGGCCACCTTGGCACTTGCGGGATGCGAGGGCGCGACCGAGCCCGAGTTCGAGGCGCTGACGGCAGAACAGATCTATGCGCTGGCCGAACGCGAGCTCGAAGCCCGGCCGCGCCAGCCCAATGCCGCGCGCTATTTCGCCGAGGTGGAACGGCTTTACCCCTACAGCGAATGGGCCAAGCGGGCGCTGATCATGCAGGCCTTCGCGCTGCACCGCCGGCGCGCCTATGAAGAGGCCCGCGGGGCCGCGCAGCGGTTCCTCGACCTCTATCCGGGGGACGAAGACGCGGCCTATGCCGCCTATCTGCTCGCCATCAGCTATTACGATCAGATCGAGGATGTCGGTCGCGACCAGGGCCTGACCTTCCAGGCGCTCCAGGCGCTGCGCCGCGTGATCGAGGACTACCCCGACACAGAGTATGCCCGGTCGGCGATCCTGAAGTTCGACCTCGCCTTCGACCACCTTGCGGCGAAAGAGATGGAGATCGGTCGCTACTACCTGCGGCGCGGTCACTACGCGGCGGCGATCAACCGGTTCCGCGTGGTGGTCGAACAATTCCAGACCACCACCCACACCGCCGAGGCGCTGCACCGGCTGGTCGAAAGCTATCTTGCGCTCGGCCTGACCGAAGAGGCGCAGACGGCCGGCGCGATCCTCGGCCACAACTACCGCGCCTCGCCGTTCTACGACGACAGCTACCGGCTTCTGACGGACCGCGGGCTTGCGCCGGAGGCGCGCGGCACGGGCTGGCTGGCCGCGATCTATCGTCAGGTGATCCGGGGCGAATGGCTGTAAGCTGAGGCCCGGGCGCGGCCCCCGGGGCGCTGCCCCGGACCCCGGAGTATTTGGGACAAGATGAAGTTGGCGGGCAGAAGGCGAGGCGGCGGGCCGTGCTGCGGCACCTGAGCATCCGCGACATGCTGCTGATCGACCGGCTGGACCTCGCGTTTCGGCCGGGGCTCAACGTGCTGACTGGCGAGACCGGGGCGGGCAAGTCGATCCTGCTCGACTGCCTCGGTTTTGTGCTGGGCTGGCGCGGGCGGGCGGATCTTGCGCGCGCGGGCGCGGCGCAGGGATCGGTCGAGGCGGTGTTCGACCTGACGCCCTGCCATCCGGCGCTGGCGGTGCTGGAGGCGGCCGGTCTGGCGGGGGCGCCGGGCGAGGCTCTGGTCCTGCGGCGGACGGTGACGGCCGACGGGCGCAAGGCCGCCTTCGTGAATGACCGACGCGCGGGAGGCGAGGCGCTGCGGGCGCTGGCCGATGCGCTGGTCGAACTGCACGGGCAGCACGACGACCGGGGGCTGCTCGATGCGCGCGGACACCGGGCGCTGCTCGACGCCTTTGCGGCGGCGGCGGGCGGGGCGGCGGCTCTGGCGGCCGTGCGGGCGGCCTGGGCGGCGCTGACGGCGGCGCGGCGGGCCGAGGCGGCGGCGGCCGAGGCCGTGGCGGCGGCGGCGGCCGAGGCCGAGTGGCTGGCGCATGCCGTGGCCGAACTGGACCGGCTGGCGCCCGAACCGGGCGAGGATGCAGCACTCGATGCGCGGCGGCGCGCGATGCAGGCGGCGATGAAGGTGCGCGAGGATGTGGCGCACGGTCTTGCCATGCTGACCGGCGAGGGGGCCGAGCGGCTGGTGGCCGATGCTGCCCGTCGGCTGGGGCATGCTGCCGACCGGGGGGGCGAGGCGATGGCGGCCGCGCTGGCC
>CALJZN010000094.1 GCA_937983405.1 uncultured Paracoccaceae bacterium | reverse complement strand
CGGCCGCGCCGGATCCTGGCCTCGGCGCCCGCCTCCAGTTTGGTGCCGAAACGGGTGAAGACCTCCAGTTCGAGGAATTGCAGGTAGTCGAGCTTCATCCGTCCGGCCTCTTCCTTGATGCGCGGATGCTGGGCCTTGCCGCCGATGCGCGACACCGACAGCGGCACGTCCACGGCGGGCAGAATGCCGGCGGCGAACAGGCGGCGGTCGAGATAGACCTGGCCGTCGGTGATGGAGATCAGGTTGGTGGGAATGTAGGCGGCGATCTCACCCTCCTCGGTTTCCACCAGCGGCAGCGCGGTCAGGCTGCCGCCGCCGTGTTCCGGGGCGAGCTGGGTGGCCCGTTCCAGCAGGCGCGCGTGCAGGTAGAAGATGTCGCCCGGATAGGCTTCCCGGCCCGGCGGCCGGTGCATCAACAGCGACAGCTCGCGGTAGGCACGAGCATGGGTGGACAGATCGTCGTAGATCACCAGGACATCCTCGCCGTGCCGCATCCAGCCCTCGGCGAGGGCGCAGCCGGCGAACGGGGCGAGATACTTCATGCCCGGCGTGGCCGTCGCCTCGCCCACCACCAGCGTCGTGTACGCAAGCGCGCCATGGCGGCGCAGCAGGTCAATCGCCAGGGCCGCCTCGGCGCGCTTCTGGCCGATCATGACGTAGACGCACTTCACCCCCTGCCCGGCCTGGGCCAGCACGGCGTCGAGGGCCAGCGAGGTCTTGCCGCTGCCCCGGTCGCCGATGACGAGCTGGCGCTGACCGCGGCCGATGGGGATCAGGGTGTCCACCACCTTGATGCCGGTGTAGAGCGGGCGGCTGACGAAGTCGCGCGCGACGATCGGCGGCGAGGCGGCCTCCAGAGGAGACAAGCCTTCCGTTGCGGCTGGCGGCAAGCCGTCGAGCGGCTTGCCCAGCGGATCGACCACGCGCCCGAGCAGGCCATCGCCGATGCCGATCTCCAGCCGCTCGCCGGTGTGCGAAACGAGGGTCCCCGAGGCAATCTTCGCCTCGGGATCGAGCAGGATCACGCCCAGGCGCTCCTTCTGCAACTCGAACACCATGCCGCGGCTGCCATCCTCGAAGTGCAGGATTTCCTCGGCCGCCGCCGAGGGCAGGCCGTAGACCCAGGCGATGCCGTCGCCCACCGAGGCCACCCGGCCCATCTCGCCCAGGCGCAGGGTGAAGCGGTAGCCGTCGACCCGGTTCGCCAGGCGGTCGAGCAAGCCGCTCTCAGCCTTCATGCTCCAGGCTGCCGCCAAAGAAGGCGAGCTCGTCGCGCAGGTTGGCCATCAGCACCCAGGCCCCGGCCATGACGCACACCCCGGCCTTGAGCAGGGGGTCGTCGCTGAACTCCGGTGCCAGCGGCCGCCCCGTCAGGCGGGATAGCGCTCGGGTGAAGGCATCGCGCCGGGCCGCGTCGAGGGGGTGGGCGCTGACCACCTTGACGCCGGCGCCCGGATCGCGCAGGGCATCGAGCCGATCGGGTGCCAGGGCGTCCAGGTCTTCGATCGCCAGGTCGG
Organism: uncultured Paracoccaceae bacterium; assembly: GCA_937983405.1. Lineage (GTDB taxonomy): Bacteria > Pseudomonadota > Alphaproteobacteria > Rhodobacterales > Rhodobacteraceae > JAHDXW01. The sequence goes on along the minus strand of CALJZN010000094.1, from coordinate 1,819 downwards.
CCAGCTGCGCCGTCATTTCAGGCCCGGCCAGGCGTTCGAGAAAGCGGCTGGCGAAACGGGTGGCGACGGACACCGCCTCCCGCTCCAGGGCCGCCTTGGCCTCCGCGTCCGCACGCACCGCCCGCATGCGCCGACGCTGCGCCTCGGCCTCGGCCTCCGCCGCCACGGCGGCCAGGCGCCGCGCCCGTTCGGCGGCGATCTCCTGGTCCAGGCGGGCGCGGGCCGCGACGCGTTCCTGCTCGATGCCGGCCAGGCGCGTACCGCATTCGGCGCGCAGCCTCTCCGCCTCGCCGCGCACCGCCTCGGCGTCGGCGAGGGTCTTTGCGGTGGCCGCCTGGCGGCGCTCGATCACCGCCAGCACCGGGCGATAGAAAAAGTGCTTGAGCAGCCAGACCAGCACCAGGAAGTTGATGACTTCCAGGGCGAAGGTCGTCCAGTCGAATTCCATGGCCGGCCTACTTCAGGAGGTATTCGAGCAGCGGGTTGCGGAACAGTACGATGAGCACGATCACCAATACGTAGATGGCCAGCGACTCGATCATCGCCAGGCCGATGAACAGCGTGCGCGTGATCGACTTCTCGGCTTCCGGCTGGCGCGCCAGGGCGTCCAGCGCCTGGGTGATGGCGCGGCCCATGGCGATGGCGGGGAAGATCACGCCGATGGCGATGGCCAGCAACGCGCCACCGGTGGAAAGCAGGGTGAACCAGGCCATCTTGTCCATGTGTCAGTCCTTATGTTGAAGTTCGTGGGATTGCAGGGCGCCGGCTACATAGACCAGCGCCAGGATGCCGAAGATATAGGCCTGCACCAGCGCCTCGACGATGTGCAGCATCAACAGCGGCACCGGCGCGAGAAAGCCCGCCACCAGGAGCACCAGCAGCGCCGCCATCTCCAGGCTCATCATGTTGCCGAACAGGCGGATGGCGAGCGCCAGGGTGCGGGTGATCTCGCCCAGCAGATGGAAGGGCAGCAGGATCGGGTTGGGGTCGAGATAATGCCTGAGATAGGTGCGCCAGCCATCGATGCGGATGCCGAACCAGTGCACCGAGGCAAATACCAAGAGGGCCAGCGCCACGGTCAGCGACAGGTCGCCGGTGGGTGATCGCAAGCCCGGCACCAGGCCCGTCAGGTTGGCCGCGGCGATGAACAGCCACAGGGTGCCGATGAACGGCAGCAGCCGAACGGCGTGGCCGGGCGCCGCATCCTCGATGGCCTGTTGCAGGGCGAGCACGCTGCCTTCCAGCATCGTTTGCAGACGCGAGGGCGCATCCACGTTCAGCTTGCGTGTGCCAAGCCAGGCGATGCCCACCAACACGGCCATCAGCAGCCAGGTCGTGAGCACCGTCGGACCGATGGTGAGCGGCCCGAGGTGAAAGGCCAGCAGTTCGAGAAACTCCGGCTTGCCCATGTTCAGTTTTTCCGGATGTAGAGATAGACATTCATGCCGCCGACGAACACCCCCACCAACAGCAGGCTCACCGTCCAGCGGTAGGAATAGCCCGCGAGCTGGCTATCGATCCAGTGGCCGAGGTAGGCGCCGCCCACCACCGGCAGCACGAACAACAGCGCGAGCGTGCCGAGGAATACGGTCTGGGCGAGCAGCGTGGGCCGGTCCTTCTCCGCCTGCGCCATGCGCCGGGCCTGCTTCTCGATGTTTTTCCGCAGGCGTTCGCCGTTGTCCATTACTCCACTCCCAGTTGTGCCACTCGCCGGAGCATTTCCGTTTCCAGCCGGTGCAGCTTGCGCCGGGTCGCTTCCAGCGCCTGTTCTTCTTCCAGCAGTTCGCGGGTCAGCGCCTGGGTGATGCGCGCCACGTCG
>CALJZN010000093.1 GCA_937983405.1 uncultured Paracoccaceae bacterium | reverse complement strand
CACCGGCCAGCGCCGCGGAACCGGCCAGCGCCAGCACCTCGGCCCGCAGGGCCTCGGGCCCGATGAAGGCCTCGGCAACCCGGTCGAGGAAGGCGGCGCCCGCCGCGATCCACAGAAAGCCGAGGACGGCGGGCGAGAGGCTCAGAGCCTCGCCTGCAACGGCCAGAGCCACCAGCCCGGGGGCGAGGTTGAGCCGGCCGGGATGCGGGCGAAAGGGGCTGGTGGCCTCGGTTGGGTCGAGCACGAGATTGGTCACCCGCACGGTGATGCGCGCGAGCACCAGCCCCAGCAGGCCGAGATACACGAACCCCGAGACTCGCAGCGCCTGCGCCGCCGGTTCCGGGTCGGCCCTCAGCATCGCCACCTTGGCCGCGCCCGCGGCAAACCCAAGCGCCACAACCCAGCCGAGGAATGCCAGCAACCGGTCGCTGCGCCGCTGCCACGAGATCCGCGCCAGATAGGCCACAAGCCTTGCCAGCCAGACCAGATCGGCCAGAATCAGCGGGGCGAGCGCATCCCAGCCCGTCAGCCCCGGCAGGCGGGCAGCGGCCCAGAACCCGGCAAGGCCCCAAAGCGGTCGGTGCTGCAGACGCGGCGTGTCGGTCCATTCAGGGGCGGCGGTGGTCAGAAAGCCGATGAGCGCCGCGCCCCAGGCGCCGAGGATCATCTCATGGGCGTGCCAGACGGCCGCGGGCAGGTGCCCGGCCGGCAGGTCCAGCGCCCATAGCCAGACCCACCACATCGGCCAGAGCGCGGCAAAGAGAGCGGCGAGCGGGAAGAAGATGCGGAATCCCTCGTCGCCCAGCACCGCCCGCAGCGCCAGCGGTGGGGGCGCTGTGGGCCGGCCGCGCAGCTCGGGGATCGTGCTCATGCCCGGCGCCTTTCGTCCACGTCATGGACATGGGCAAAGGCCTGATCGCGCGCCAGCCAGTCCTGGACGATCGCGAACACCGCCACATCCGGGCGCGCACCTGGCACGCCCGGCACATCGCGAACGCCGCGCAACCCGCGACCCTGCGCGTCGAGCACCGCGATCCGGTGGGCGATCCGCGCCGCTTCGGCCAGATCGTGGGTGATGAACAGGGCCCCGAACCTGGCCGCCGCCGCGGCGGCGACGACCAGATCCTGCATCCGCCGCTTCAGCGCCACGTCGAGCGCGGTGAAGGGCTCGTCGAAGAAGATGAAATCCGGCGCCGGGGCCAGCGCCCGGGCGATGGCGACGCGCTGGCGCATCCCGCCCGAGAGTTCGACGGGGTATTTCGGCAGGTCCTCGGGTTCGAGGTCCGCCAGCGCTGCCGCCTCGGCCAGCCGCGCCGCGCGGGCCGCCCGCGGCCAGCGGGCAAGCCTCAGCGCCAGGGCGATATTGTCCGCAGCCGTGGCCCAGGGCATCAGCCGCGGCTCCTGAAAGACCATGGCGTGCCGGCGGTAGCCGCACGCGATGCGCCCCTCGCGCGGCTCGACCAGCCCGGCGGCGATATGGGCCAGCGTGGACTTGCCGCAGCCCGAGGGCCCGACCAGCGCCACCACCTCGCCCGGCCCCACGTCCAGCGACACGCCCGACAGCACCGTGCGGCCGAAGAAGGCATGGCCGATGCGCGACAGGCTGAGCGCGCTCACCGCTTCACCCCCCAGGGCTGGGCGGCCTCGCGCCAGCGTTCCAGCCCGGCCCGGACAGGCCGGATCAGGCCGTATTCCACCGCGATCAGCGCCGCGACCGCCAGAAGCACCCAGGCCAGCGCCAGCGAGATGTCGAGCAGGGCGCGGGCGCGCGCCAGTTCGCCGCCGCTACCGCCGGCATTCGCCAGAAGCTCGGCCATCACCGCGACCTTGAAGGCAGTGCCGAGCGCCAGCGCCAGCGCGGGAAAGACATGCGCCGCCACCTGCCGCGCCGCGACATGGGCAAAGCGGCGCAGCGGCCCGGCGCCGAAGGCCTGCGCCATCGTCTCGAGTGCCCGGTCGCGCGTCGCCACCCCCTCGGCCGCGCCGACGAAGACAACCGGCGTCGCGGCGATCAGGATCGCAGCGGCGACGGTGGCATTCGAGCCGCCGAACCAGATCATCGCCAGCACGATCCAGGCAATCGGCGGCACGCCCAGCATGACGGTCAGAAGCGGGCGCGCCAGGCGCAGCGTCGCCGGCGAATAGCCCGCCGCGAGCCCCGCCAGCACCCCCGCACCCGCCGCCAGGGCAAAGCCCAGAATCGCCCGCTCGGTGGTCAGCCACAGTTTAGCCGAGGCCCCCGGATCGCCCAGCAGCCCCCAGGCTGCGGCAAGCGTGGCCAGCGGGGCGGGCAGGATGAAATCGCCGTAAGCCTCATGCCCGGCCTGCCAGAGCGCGGCCAGCAGCGCCAGCGCCGAAAGCCCCGCCCAGCCCGACCAGACGAATCGCCCCAGCCGGGCAGCCCGGTCGGCCAGCCCGGCAACCGGCCCCCTGCGGGGCGGCCGGCGCGGTTCCGTCCATCGCAGCGCGTAGCACCCGTCGTCGGGCAGGCTGCCGCCGATGATCGCGGTGTCTAGGGCGGTCATCGGGCCCGGAATTGCCTCGACCGCGGGGCGCGCCGCGGCCGCATTGCAATGCTTGATCGAGGCTCCGAGCAGCTGCGCGGGCTGGTCAAGCGGGCCGCTCGCCGCCGATGCGGCCGGATCGGCCAGAACCGCATCGGTCTCGGTTGCGTGCGCGGCGCGCAGCAGGCCCGGCGCGGCCGGCGCCCCGCCCCCGGCACCCAGCCCGATGAGGCGGTCCCGGCTTGTCGTCGCCGAACCGGTCGCGTGCACGCGCGCCGCCGTCATTCCGCCAGCGCCGCGACCGGCGTGTCGGCCGGCACGATGCTGACCAGGAAGCGGACATCGCCATCGCGCGCGGCGGCCCAGTGCATCGTGTCGGGGGCGATGCGCAGGATCGACCCCGGCCCGTGGGCGACCTCGGCAGCCGGATCGATCGTGTCGCCATCGGCGTAGTAGAGCGTCCCCGACAGGACGGTGGCAAAGCGCACC
>CALJZN010000092.1 GCA_937983405.1 uncultured Paracoccaceae bacterium | reverse complement strand
GGACCTCGTCAGCGTGGGCAAACGCGCGGGCCGCGCCTCGCCGCGGCAGGACCATGTGAGCCGGCTCCTGTCCGACTATGCCCGGACGGGCGCGCGGGTGGTGCGTCTGAAGTCGGGCGATGCCGGCCTCTTCGGGCGTCTGGAAGAGGAGGTCGAGGCGCTGCGCGCGGCTGGGATCAGCTACGAGATCATCCCCGGCGTCTCCTCGGCGCTCGCGGCGGCGGCGGCGGCCGGCATCCCGCTGACGCGCCGGGTGCAGGCGCGACGGGTGCAGTTCGTCACCGGCGCCGATGTCTCGGGCGCCCTGCCGGCGGATCTGGACATCGCCGCGCTTGCCGATCCGGGGGCGACGACGGCGGTGTTCATGGGCCGGCGCAGCTTTGCCGCTCTGGCCGGCCGGCTGATCGCGGCAGGGCTGTCGCCCGACACCCCCGCCCTTCTGGCCGAGGCAGTGGGCCATGCGGACGAGCGGCTGACGCGCGACACCCTGGCGGGGCTTGCCCGTCGCCTCGCCGCCGATCCGGGCGCGCAGCCGGCCGTCATTCTCTACGGGCCGCTTGCCCCGGCCCAGCCCCCCATCCCGCAAGGGATCGTGCCCGCCGCCGGTTCCGACGGCCCAAGCTGCAAGGAGTGACCACATGCATATCGAACCCGGCGTCGTGCAGGGCGCCAAGATCTTCCTGTCCTATGCCACCGCCGCCGGCGCGGGCGCCTATGCGCTGAAGCTTGCGGGCGACACCCTGCGCGAGACGGGCGCGGGCGCGACCGCGCTGCGCGCCGCCGCCAGCACGGCGCTGACCTTCTGCTTCTTCGAGGTGCTGCCGCATTACCCTGTCGGCGTGTCGGAGGTGCACCTGATCCTGGGCAGCACGCTTCTGCTGCTGTTCGGGGCTGGGCCCGCGGCGATCGGGCTGGCGCTCGGACTGCTCGTTCAAGGGCTGTTCTTCGCCCCCGGCGACCTGCCGCAATACGCGATGAACGTGACGACGCTTCTGGCATCGCTGATCGCGGTGCATCTTCTCGGCAGGCGGATCATCGCGCCGCACACGCCGTATGTGGACCTGAAATACCGTCAGGTTCTGGCGCTGTCCTTCGCCTTCCAGGGCAGCGTCGTTGCCTGGGTCGGGTTCTGGGCGCTCTACGGGCAGGGGGCGGATGCGGAGAACCTCGCGGCGATCGGGGCCTTCGGGGGCGCCTATATCCTTGTCGTGCTGCTCGAGCCGCTGATCGATCTTGGCGTTCTTGCCGCGGCCAAGGCGCTGCGTGGTCTGACCAGCGGCCCGCTTTTCGCGCATCGGCTGCACAACCCGGCCGCCTGAGGCGCTGCGGCGCGGCCCCCCGTGCGGTGCCGCGCCGCCCGTGCACGCATGATCCATCTCGACCTCATCGGCATCGGCACCGGCAACCCCGACCATCTGACCCGTGCGGCCGTGCGGGCGCTGAACGCGGCCGATCTGATCCTCGTGCCGGTCAAGGGCGGCGAGCGGGCAGAGCTTGCGCATATCCGGCGCGCGATCATGGCCGCGGTGCTTGCAGCCCCCGTGCCGACCGCCGCCTTTGCCATGCCCGAGCGCGCGTCGGGCGGCGACTATGCCCGCGCGGTCGACCACTGGCACGCGGCCATTGCCGCCCTCTGGGCCGAGACCATCGCGCGCCATCGCCCGCAGGGCGGGCGCGTGGCGCTGATGGTCTGGGGCGACCCGTCGCTTTACGACAGCAGCCTGCGCATCGCCGCGCGGCTCGGGGCGGGGGGGCTGGCGGTCAGGGTCTCGGTCGTGCCGGGCATCACGAGCCTGCAGCTGCTCACCGCCGCCCATGCCATCCCGCTCAATCCCCTGTCGGGGTCGGTCGTCATCACCACGGGGCGGCTTCTGCGCGCCCACGGCTGGCCGCCGGGGACCGCCCGCGTGGCGGTGATGCTCGATGCCGGCGGGGCCTTCAGCGTGCTCGACCCGGCAGGGGTGCATATCTGGTGGGGAGCCTGCCTCGGCCTGCCGCAGGAGGCCCTGATCGCCGGGCCGCTGGCCGAGGCCGGCCCGCGGATCCTCGCCGAACGCGCCCGGCTGCGCGACGAACACGGCTGGGTCATGGACATCTACCTTCTGGAGCGTCGCGCCGATGCCTGACACCGCCCTGCGCGCCCTGCTGCCGGCATACGGCCTGCCGGCGGACGCGCCGCTGCGCCTCATGCACCGGTCGGAAAACGACACATGGCTTGTGGGCGACGGTGCCGGGGCGCTGGTGCTGCGTCAGCATCGCGCGGGCTATCACAGCAAGGCCGAGATCGCCGCCGAACTGGCCTGGCTTGCCGCGCTGCAGGGCCTGCCCGGCCTGCGCTGCCCCCGCCCCGTGCCTGCCGGTGACGGCCGGCTTATTCTGACCGCCGGGGGGCGCTTCGTCTGCGCCTTCGCCTTCGTTCCCGGGCGCGAGCCGCTGCCGGAGGACGATCTTGCGCCTTGGTTCGAGGACATCGGCGCAATCAGCGCGCGCCTGCACAGGCACGCGCGCAACTGGCTGCGCCCGCCCGGGTTCGTCCGCAAGCGATGGGACGTCGCGACGATCCTCGGCCCGCGGCCGCACTGGGGCGACTGGCGTGCCGCCCCCGGCCTCGGCCCGGAGGAAATCGCGTTATTGCAGCGGCTGTCGGATGACCTCGCGGCGCGCCTTGGCGCCTACGGTACCGGGCCAGGGCGCTTCGGGCTGATCCACGCCGATCTGCGGCTGGCGAACCTTCTGATCGACGATAGGGGCCTCTGGGCGATCGACTTCGACGACTGCGGCTTCGGCTGGTGGATGTATGACTTCGCGGCGTCCGTGTCCTTCATCGAGCATGACCCGCGCCTGCCCGAGCTTGCCGCGCGATGGTGCGCGGGCTATGCGCGGGCGGGTCTGCGCCTTTCGCCCGATGATCGGGCGATCCTGCCGGTCCTCGTGATGCTGCGCCGTCTGTTGCTGACCGCCTGGGCCGCAGGCCGGGCCGACAGCGACACGGTGCGC
>CALJZN010000091.1 GCA_937983405.1 uncultured Paracoccaceae bacterium | reverse complement strand
CCGGGGGCCGCGGCCGGGGGCCCGGGCCCGGCGGGCGCCAGCCCGCCACGCCCCCGGGGCGCGCCTGGGTGGGCGGGCGGGGGCGCGGCCCGGGGGCGTTCGCCGCCGTCCGGGGCAAGCGGGGCGTTGACGCCGCCGCGGCGCCCGCCCACAGATCGCAGCGGGCATCGAGCCCGCCGGAGCCCGCGATGCCCCCGCCGCAGCACGCCCCCCTCCCCGACACCCGCACCGCCGAGGCCGCCCCCCCGCGCGCGGCGCTCCTCTTCATCCTCGTCACGCTTGCCATCGACGCCATGGGCATCGGCCTCATCCTGCCCGTGATGCCCGCCCTCATCCGCGAGGTGACCGGCGGCGGGCTCGCCGATGCCGCGCTCTGGGGCGGGGTGCTGGCCACCTCCTTTGCGGTGATGCAGTTCCTCTTCGGCCCCACGGTGGGCTCGCTGTCGGACCGCTTCGGCCGCCGCCCCGTGCTGCTCGTCTCGCTCGCGGTGATGGCGCTCGACTATCTGGTGATGGCGTTGGCGGGGACGATCTGGCTTCTGCTTGCGGGCCGCATCGTCGGCGGCATCGCGGCGGCGACGCAATCCACCGCCACCGCCTTCATCGCCGACATCTCGCCGCCCGAGCGCAAGGCCGCGAACTTCGGCCTGGTCGGCGCGGCCTTCGGCGCGGGCTTCGTGCTGGGGCCGCTCGCCGGCGGGCTTCTGGGCGAGCTCGGGGCCCGCGCGCCCTTCCTCGCCGCCTGCGCGCTGGCCGCAGCCAACCTCGCCCTCGGCTGGGCGGTGCTGCCCGAGACGGTGACCGACCGCATCCGCCGCCCCTTCCGGCTGGCCCGCGCCAACCCCTTCGGCGCGTTCCGCGCCATCGGGCGGCTGCCCGGGGTCGGGCGGCTCCTTGCGGTCTTCTTCCTCTACGAATCGGCCTTCATCGTCTATCCCGCCACCTGGGCCTATTTCGGGGCCGAGCGGTTCGGCTGGACGCCGGCCACCGTGGGCGTCTCGCTCGCGGCCTTCGGCATCGCCTTCGCCGTCGTGCAGGGCGGGCTGATCCGCCCGATCCTGCGCCGCCTGGGCGAGGCAGGGGCGGTGCGCTACGGGCTGGCGGTGAACGTCGGCGTGTTCCTGTTCCTCGCCTTCGTCGAGAACGGGACGCTTGCCCTTGCCCTGACCCCGATCACCGCCCTTGGCGCCGTGGTCACGCCCGCGCTGCAGGGGATGATGTCGCGCACCGCCGCCGCCGACCAGCAGGGCGAGCTGCAGGGCGTCGTCGCCTCGGTCCGGGCGGTGGCGATGATCGTCTCGCCGCTGGCCATGACGCAGACCTTCTGGCTGTTCACGGGGCCCGCGGCGCCGGTCTACCTGCCGGGGGCCGCATTCCTGCTGTCGTCGGGGCTGATGGTTGCCTGCGGGCTGGTTCTGGCGGCGGGCGGCCGGGGCGCACCGCCGCGGCAGGCGTGAGGCCGCCGCGCCGCCAAGGCCTGCGGAAACGGGATCCGGCGGCAGAGTCCATGCCTTCACAAATCCGTCACACTTCCGCAGGATCGGCGTTACAGAGCAGGCTTAGCAGGGGCGCATCATCCAATAGCGGAGGACAGCATGTTCAATCGTCGTCGCCTTCTCGGCACCACCCTCGCGGCCGGCCTTGCCGGCGCGCTTACCCTGCCCGCCGCCGCCCAGAACCGCGTCCCGGTCGAGATGTGGATCGGCCTGACCGGCATCGCGCAGGAGCTGCTCATCGGCTTTGCCGACGCGTTCAACGCCGCCCAGGACAAGTATCAGGTCACCGTCTCGTTCAAGGGGCAGTATCCCGAGCAGCGCGCCGCGGCCATCGCCGCCTTCCGCGCCGGCAACCCGCCCCACATCATGCAGATGTTCGACGCCGGCACCGGCGACATGTTCGCCGCCCGCCAGGCGATCGTCCCGGTGTCCGAGGTCTATGCCAAGGCCGGGCTCGATTTCGACCCGAGCATCTTCCTGGCCCCCGCCGCGGGCTACTACGGTGCGCCCGACGGCACGCTGTTCAGCCAGCCGCTGAACGTCTCGACCGCGGTGATGTTCTACAACAAGGCGGTGTTCGAGAAGGCCGGGCTCGACCCCGAGGCGCCGCCCGCGACCTGGCCCGAGCTGATCGAGGCCACCGGCAAGATCGTCGCCTCGGGCCATCCCTGCGGCATGACCTCGACCTGGATCTCCTGGATCATGCTCGAGCAGATGTCGGCGATCCACAACACGCCGCTGTCCACCCGGCAGAACGGGCTGGCCGGGCTTGACGCCGTGCTGACCTTCGACAACGAGCTTGTCACCCGCACCGTGGCCACGCTGGCCGAGATGCAGAAGGACAAGCGCTTCGACTACGGCGGGCGATCGAACGACGCCGCGGCCAAGTTCCTGTCGGGCGAATGCGCGATCCTGCTGCAGTCCTCGGGCGGCCACGGCACCATCGCCCGCGATCTCGGCGCGCCCTTCGGTGTGTCGTTCCTGCCCTACTGGCCCGATCTGATCGAGACGCCGAAGAACTCGATCATCGGCGGCGCCTCGCTGTGGGTGTTCAACGCCCCCGGCCGGACCGACGAGGAGTTCCGCGGCGTGGCCGAGTTCCTCGCCTACCTGTCCTCGACCGAGGTGCTCAAGCGCTTCGCCGAGGCGACGGGCTTCCTGCCCGCCACCAACGCCACCTTCGCGGCGATGCAGGCCGAGGGCTTCTTCGAGCGCAACCCGGGGCGCGACGTGCCGGTGCTGCAGCTGACCCGCGGCACCCCGGGCGAGTTCTCGAAGGGCTACCGCTTCGGCCGCTGGACCGAGATCCGCGACTTCTTCCACGAGGAGGTCGAGCGCGCGCTGCAGGGCGCCGTGACGCCCGAGGCTGCCGTGGCCAACGCCGTGCGCCGCGGCAACGAGGCGCTGCGCGCCTTCGAGCGCACCGCGAACTGAGCGGCCGCCGCGCCGCCGACGCCCCGCCCCCGTCGCCGGGGGCGGGGCGCTGCCTTTGCCGCATCCCGAAGGGCCGCAGGGACATCGCATGCGCCGCAAGGTGATCTTCGAGCACAAGCTCCTGCCCTATCTGCTGCTGGCGCCGCAGCTGGCCATCACGCTGGTGTTCTTCATCTGGCCCTCGGTGCAGGCGATGTGGATGTCGCTGCTGCGCGAGGACATGTTCGGCCTCAGCTCGACCTTCGTCGGGCTGGAGAACTACGTCAGGGTCCTGTCGGATCCGGGCTATGTCGCCGCGGTTCGCCGCACGGTCGTCTTCTCGGTCGCAGTCGCGCTGCTGGCGCTGCTGCCCGCGCTGCTGCTCGCGGTGATGGTGGACAAGCTGACGCGGCGCGTGGCCACCTACCGCGTCATCCTCGTGCTGCCCTATGCCATCGCGCCCGCGATCGCCGGGGTGCTGTGGCTGTTCATGTTCAACCCCTCGGTCGGGATCGTCGCCGCGGGGATCAGGGGGCTCGGCTTTGCCTGGAACCCCAAGCTCGACGGGCAGGACGCGATGATCCTCGTCATCCTCGCCTCGGCCTGGAAGCAGATCAGCTACAACTTCCTCTTCTTCCTGGCCGGGTTGCAGGCGATCCCGAAATCGCTGCTCGAGGCCGCGGCGATCGACGGGGCGGGCGAATGGCGGCGATTCCGCACCATCGTGCTGCCCTTGCTGTCGCCGGTGACCTTCTTCCTCGTCACGGTGAACGTGGTCTACGCTTTCTTCGACACCTTCGGCGTGATCCATGCGGTCACCCAGGGCGGGCCGGCCAAGGCCACCGAGGTTCTCGTCTACAAGGCCTGGTACGACGGCATCATCGCCACCGATTTCGGCATCTCCTCGGCCCAGTCGGTGATCCTGATGGCGGTGGTCATCGCGCTGACCGCGATCCAGTTCCGCTTCATCGACCGCAAGGTGACCTACTGATGCAGGCGCTGACCGACCGCCCCAACCGGCTGGCGCTGGCGATCGTCTGGATCGGCATCGCCATCGTCGCCTTCCCGCTGTGGATCACCTTCACCGCCTCGACCCTGACCCCGCAGGAGATCGCGCGCGGCGAGCTCTTGCTGCCCGGCGGGCAGGGGTTCGAGACCTATTCCACCATCCTGCTCGAGGGCGCGCGTACCTCGCGCATGGCCTCGCCCCCGGTGGCGGGGATGATGTGGAACAGCCTGGTCATGGCGCTGGTGATCGCGCTGGGCAAGATCGCGATCTCGATCCTGTCGGCCTATGCGGTGGTGTTCTTCAGCTTTCCGGGGCGGATGATCTTCTTCTGGACGATCTTCATCACGCTGATGCTGCCCGTGGAGGTGCGGATCGTGCCGACCTATCAGGTCGTGGCCGACCTCGGGATGATCAACAGCTTCGCCGGGCTGACCATCCCGCTGATCGCCTCGGCCACCGCGACGCTCTTGTTCCGGCAGTTCTTCCTGACCATCCCGGACGAGCTGGTGGAGGCCGCCAAGGTCGACGGGGCGGGGCCGATGCGATTCTTCTGGGACATGGTGCTGCCCCTGTCGCGCACCAACATCGCGGCGCTGTTCGTCATCATGTTCATCTACGGCTGGAACCAGTATCTCTGGCCGCTTCTGATCACGACCTCGGCCAGCATGGACACGATCGTGATCGGCATCACCAAGATGATCGGCGGCGGCGACGCGCTGACCGACTGGAACGCCGTGATGGCGACCACCTTCCTGGCCATCCTGCCGCCTGCGCTGGTCGTGCTGATCATGCAGCGGCAGTTCGTCAAGGGCCTGGTGGACATCGAGAAATAGGGGCGGGCATGGCCACCATCGACATCCGCGGCGTGCGCAAGTCCTACGGGGCGACCGAGGTCATCCGGGGCATCGACTGCGCGGTGGCCGACGGCGAGCTTCTGGTGCTGCTCGGCCCCTCGGGCTGCGGCAAGTCCACGCTTCTGCGCATGGTGGCGGGGCTCGAGCGGATCACCGAGGGCGAGATCGCCATCGCCGGGCGCGTCGTCAACGCGCTCGAGCCCAAGGACCGCAACATCGCGATGGTGTTCCAGAACTACGCGCTCTATCCGCACATGAGCGTCTACGACAACATGGCCTACGGGCTGCGGATCAAGGGGATGTCGCGCGCGGCCATCGACGCGGCGGTGCAGAAGGCGGCGGCGACGCTGGAGCTGACGCCGTTCCTCGCGCGCAAGCCCAAGGAGCTTTCGGGCGGCCAGCGCCAGCGCGTGGCGATGGGCCGCGCCATCGTGCGCGAGCCCGACGTGTTCCTGTTCGACGAGCCGCTGTCGAACCTCGACGCCAAGCTGCGCACCCAGATGCGGGTCGAGATCAAGAAGCTTCAGGGCCGGCTGGGGGTGACGAGCCTTTATGTCACCCACGACCAGGTCGAGGCGATGACGCTGGCCGACCGGATCGTGGTGATGCACGCGGGCGCGGCCGAGCAGATCGGCACGCCGATGGAGATCTACGCCCGCCCCGCCTCGGTGTTCGTGGGCGGCTTCATCGGCTCGCCGCCGATGAACATGCTGCCGGCCGAGGTGGCGGCCGACGGCGCGGCGCTGACGCTGGCCGGCGGTGTGCAGCTGCCCCTCGGACAGAGCCTTGGGGCAGAGCATCGCGGCCGCCCGGTCACGCTGGGCATCCGGCCCGAGCATCTCCACCCGGGGGCCGAAGCGCCCGGCGCCCTGCCCGCCCTTGTCGATCTGGTCGAGGCGCTGGGGGCCGACACCGTGGTGCATGCCCGCCTGCCGGGCGGCGCCGCGCTGCTCTGCCGCCTGCCGGGCGATTCGGCCGTGGCCCGGGGCGCGCGGCTGGCCCTGCACCCCGCGCCGGGGGCGCTGCACCTGTTCGACCCCGCCTCCGGCCGGCGCCTGCCCGAGGGCTGACCGCGGCGGCGGACGTCGCGCGGCACGGCCCAGGCGGTGGCGGCCGCGGGATGTCGCCGCGGGCGCGACCGCCGCCTGCGGCCCGCCCCGGGCGGCGCCCCGCGCCCGCTTGGGCCCGGGCGGGCCCCCCCATGGCGCGCGGGCGCCGGATGTGAAAGGCTTGTGGGCGAACGCCCCTGCCCGGACCCGCCCGCCCCATGTCGATCAAGGCCGCCATCCATCACCTGACGCACTACCGCTATGACCGCCCCGTGGTGCTGGGCCCGCAGGTGATCCGCCTGCGCCCCGCCCCGCACAGCCGGACGCGCGTCATCTCGCATTCGCTGAAGGTTGGGCCGCAGCCGCACTTCGTGAACCACCAGCAGGATCCCTACGGCAACTGGCTGGCGCGCTTCGTCTTTCCCGAGCCGGTGCGCGAGTTCCGCATCGCGGTCGATCTCGTGGCGGACATGACCGTCTACAACCCCTTCGACTTCTTCGTCGAGGAGGCGGCGGAAACCTGGCCCTTCGCCTATCCGCCCGACCTGGCGCCCGACCTCGTCATCTACCTTGCGCCCGAACCCGCCGGGCCGCGGCTGGAGCGCTGGCTCGCCTCGGTCCCGCGGACCCCGCGGCGCACGGTCGGACTGCTGGTCGAGCTCAACGCCCGGCTGGCGCGCGAGATCGCCTACATCATCCGGATGGAGCCCGGGGTGCAGACGCCCGAGGAAACGCTGGCCGTGGGCCGCGGGTCGTGCCGCGACAGCGCCTGGCTGCTGGTGCAGGTGCTGCGGCATCTGGGGATCGCGGCGCGCTTCGTCTCGGGCTATCTCATCCAGCTCCGGCCCGACCTCAAGGCGCTGGACGGGCCTTCGGGCACCGAGGTGGACTTTACCGACCTGCACGCCTGGGCCGAGGCCTACATCCCCGGCGCCGGCTGGATCGGGCTTGATCCGACCTCGGGGCTGCTGACGGGCGAAAGCCACATCCCGCTGGCCGCCACGCCGCACTACCGCAACGCGGCCCCCGTCTCGGGCATGGCAAGCATTGCCGAGGTCGATTTCAGCTTCGACATGCGCGTGACGCGGGTCGCCGAGCACCCGCGGATCACCAAGCCCTTCAGCGAGGACAGCTGGGCGGCGCTGGACGCGATGGGCCGCCAGGTCGACGCGGCGCTGGCCGCGGGCGATGTGCGGCTGACCATGGGGGGCGAGCCCACCTTCGTCTCGATCGACGATTTCGAGAGCGCGGAGTGGACCACCGCCGCCGTGGGCCCGGCCAAGCGCGCCTTGGCCGACCGGCTGATCCGCCGCCTGCGCCGCCGCTTCGCCCCCGGGGGGGTCCTGCACTACGGCCAGGGCAAGTGGTATCCGGGCGAAAGCCTGCCGCGCTGGACCTTCTCGCTTTACTGGCGCACCGACGGGCAGCCGCTGTGGGGCAACCCCGACCTCATCGCCGGCGAGACCGAGGACGGCGGGGGCGCGGGGCCGCTTCAGGCGCAGGAGCTGCTGCGCGAGATCGCGGCCGAGCTCGACCTGCCCGAGGATCACATCCTTCCCGCCTACGAGGATCCGGCCGAATGGCTGGTGAAGGAGGCCAACCTGCCGCCGAACGTGACGCCCGAGAACTCGGAACTCAGGGATCCCGAGGCGCGGCACCGCATCGCCCGGGTGTTCGACCGCGGGCTGACGGTGCCCACCGCCTTCGTGCTGCCGGTGCAGGCGGCGCAGGCCCGCGCCGCGCGCGGGCGCTGGCGCAGCGAGCGGTGGCGGTTGCGGCGGGGCCGCATGTTCCTGGTACCCGGCGACAGCCCGGCAGGCTATCGCCTGCCGCTCGCCTCGCTGCCTTACGTACCGCCGGCAAGCTATCCCTACACCAACCCAACGGACCCCACGGTTGACCGCGCGCCCCTGCCCGCGTGGACGCCGCCCGACCCCGTGCGCCGGTCGCAGGCGCGGGCGAGCTTTGTCGCGCACGAGCCGCGGGGCGTGCAGATCGAGCAGGGATCGCCGGCCTTCGAGATCGACGGCACGGTGCGCACCGCGCTTTCGGTCGAGCCGCGGGACGGCCGGCTGTGCGTGTTCATGCCCCCGGTCGAGACGCTCGAGGCCTACATCGACCTGCTGCACGCGGCCGAGGCGGCGGCGCTGCGGCTGGGGCTGAAGGTGCACATCGAGGGCTATGCGCCGCCCCACGACCCGCGGCTGAACGTGATCCGCGTGGCGCCCGACCCCGGCGTGCTCGAGGTCAACATCCACCCCGCCGCAAGCTGGGAGGACTGCGTGGCCATCACCACCGGCGTCTACGAGGAGGCGCGGCAATCCCGCCTTGGCGCCGAGAAGTTCATGATCGACGGGCAGCATGCGGGCACCGGCGGGGGCAACCACGTCGTCGTCGGCGGGCGCACGCCCGACGATTCGCCCTTCCTGCGCCGGCCGGACCTGCTGCGCTCGCTGATCCTGCACTGGAACCGCCATCCGTCGCTGTCCTACCTCTTTTCGGGCCTCTTCATCGGGCCCACCAGCCAGGCGCCGCGGATCGACGAGGCGCGGCACGACAGCCTCTACGAGCTCGAGATCGCGCTGGCGCAGATCCCCGACCCCGGCGCGGGGCCGGCGCCGCTGCCCTGGCTGGTGGACCGGCTCTTGCGCAACCTCTTGACGGATGTCACCGGCAACACCCACCGCGCCGAGATCTGCATCGACAAGCTCTATTCCCCCGACGGCCCCACCGGACGGCTGGGCCTGGTCGAGTTCCGCGCCTTCGAGATGCCGCCCGATGCGCGCATGAGCCTGGCCCAGCAGTTGCTGCTGCGGGCGCTGATCGCGCGGTTCTGGGCCAGCCCCGCCGCGGGCCCGCTGACCCGATGGGGCACGGCGCTGCAGGACCGCTTCATGCTGCCCCATGTCCTTTGGGAGGACTTCCGCGAGGTGCTGGCCGACCTCGCCCGCCACGGGTTCCCCATGCGGGAAGAGTGGTTCGAGGCCCAGGCCGAGTTCCGCTTCCCGTTCTGCGGCGAGGTCGAGGCCGAGGGGGTGCGGCTCGAGCTGCGCCGCGCGCTGGAGCCCTGGCATGTGCTGGGCGAGACCGGGGCGATCGGCGGCACGGTGCGCTACACCGACAGCTCGACCGAGCGGTTGCAGGTGAAGCTGTCTGCCCCCGACCCCGCCCGCTGGGGGGTGACGTGCAACGGCCGCACGGTGCCGCTGGCCCCGGCGGGGGCGCCGGGGGTCGCCGTGGCGGGCGTGCGTTTCAAGGCCTGGCGGCCGCCCGAGGCGCTGCATCCGGTGCTGCCGGTGAACGCGCCGCTGACCTTCGACATCTTCGACCGCTGGTCGGGCCGGGCGCTGGCGGGCTGCGTCTATCACGTCGCCCATCCCGGCGGGCGCAACTACGACACCTTCCCCGTCAACGCCAACGAGGCCGAGGCGCGGCGGCTCGCGCGCTTCGCCCCGCACGGGCACAGCCCGGGGCGCCTCGCGCCGCTGCCCGAGCGGCCGCACCCCGAGTTTCCGCTCACGCTCGACCTCCGCCGCCCGCCGATCCTGTAGCCCGCGATGGAGCGCGCCGCGCAGCTTGCCGACCCTGCCCTGCCCGCCCTCGCCGCGGGTTACCGGCCGTTGCCCGGGGTGGCCGACGAGATGCTCGCCCCCGACGGGCGGCTGCGGCCGGTCTGGCGCCCGTTCCTTGACCATCTGGGCGGGCTTGCGCCCGAGGACCTGCGCCAGCGCTTCCACCGCGGCGAGCTGCACCTGCGCGACCAGGGGATGTTCCTGCGCGTCTACGGCACCGAGGGGGGGGGCGAGCGGGCGTGGCCCTTCAGCCACCTGCCCGTCATCATCGACGCGGCCGAGTGGGACGAGGTCGGCCGCGGCCTGATCCAGCGCGCCGAGCTGCTCGAGGCGGTGATGGCCGACCTCTACGGCCCCGGGCGGCTGGTGGCCGAGGGGCATCTGCCCGCCGCGCTGTTGGCCGAAAACCCCGAGTGGCTGCGCCCGATGGTGGGGGTCCGGCCGCGCTCGGGGCATTTCCTGCATGTGCTGGCCTTCGACATCGGGCGCGGCCCCGATGGCGGCTGGTGGGTGCTGGGCGACCGCACGCAGGCCCCCTCGGGCGCGGGCTTTGCGCTGGAGAACCGGGTGGCGGCAACCCGGGTGTTTCCCGAGTTCCACGCCGGCGCCGGGGTGCAGCGGCTGGGGGGCTTCTTTGCCGCCTTCCGCGCCGCCATGACCGCGCTGGCCGGGGAACCCGGGGCCCGCATCGGCATCCTGACGCCCGGGCCGCTGACCGAGACCTATTTCGAGCATGCCTATCTCGCCCGCTACCTCGGCTTCATGCTGCTGCAGGGCGAGGATCTGGCGGCGGACCGCGGGCGGCTGATGCTGCGCAGCGTGGACGGGCCGAAGCCCGTGGGGGCGCTCTGGCGGCGGCTCGACAGCAGCTTTGCCGACCCGCTGGAACTCGACCCGGACTCGCGCCTTGGCGTGCCGGGCCTTGTGTCGGTGCTGCGGCAGGGCGGCGCCGAGGTGGCCAACGCCCCGGGCTCGGGCGTGCTCGAGACGCGGGCGCTCCTGGCCTTCCTGCCGGCGCTGGCCCGCCGGCTGCTGGGCGAGCGGCTGGCGCTGCCCAATGTCGCCACCTGGTGGCTGGGCCAGCCGGCGCAGCGCGCCCATGTGGCCGCGCATCCCGAGCGCATGGTGCTGAGCCCCGCGCTCTCGACGCTGCAACCCTTCGAGGGCGTGCAGCCGCCGGCGGCGCCGGGCGGGGGGTCGCTCGCGGCCTGGCTGGCGGCCGAGGGCGCGCGGCTGGTGGCGCAGGAGGCGGTGACGCTGTCGACCACCCCCGTGCTCGAGGGCGGCCGGCTGGTGCCCCGGCCGATGAGCCTGCGCGCCTTCCTTCTGCGCAGGCCGCAGGGCTGGACGGTGATGCCGGGCGGCTTCGCCCGGATCGGCCGCGGCAGCGACCCCGGCGCGGTGGCGATGCGCCGCGGCGGCACGGCGGCCGATGTCTGCATCGTGCGGCAGACGCCCGCCGCCGTGCCACTGCCGGCAACGCCGACCGCCGCAGCCCCGACCCCCGCCGCAGCCCCCGCCGCAGCCCCCGCCGCGGCAGCGGCAGCCGCGCCGGCCGCGGCCCCGGCCCCGACACCGCCACCGGCCCCGCCACTGGCCCCGCCACCGGCCCCGCCCCCGGCCGAGCCCTACCGGCGGCCCGACACCGGCGACCTGACCGCGCGGGCGGCCGACAACCTGTTCTGGCTGGGCCGCTATGTCGCGCGGGTCGAGGGGATTTTGCGCCTGCTGCGGGCGATGCACGGGCGGCTGGCCGACAGCGGCGGCCGCGCCACCCCGCTGACGCAGGCGGTGGGCGAGCTTCTGGCCCGCTACGGCATCGACCCGGACGAGGGCATCCCGCGCGGCCTGACCGACACCCTCGCCGCGGCGACGGCCAGCGCGGGCCAGGTGCGCGACCGCTTTTCGCCCGACGGCTGGGCGGCGCTGGCCGACCTGGGCAAGACGATGCGCCGGATGGCCGAGCGCGTCGCGCCCGGCGACGACGCGGCGCGCGCGACCGGGGTGCTTCTGCGCAAGATCTCGGGCTTCGCGGGGCTGGTGCACGAGAACATGTATCGCGCGAAGGGCTGGCGCTTTCTCGAGCTCGGGCGCCACCACGAACGGGCGGCCGGCATGGCGGCGCTGCTGGCCGCGCTGGCCGACCCGCAGGCGCCCGACGGCGCGCTCGACCTTGCGGTGGAGGTGGGCGACAGCACGCTGACCCACCGCCGCCGCTATGCGCTGCAGTCCACCCGGGCGACAGTGGTGGACCTGCTCGGCCTTGACGCGCTCAACCCGCGCTCGATCCGGTTCCAGCTCGACGGGATCGCGGCGCATGTGGCGCGCCTGCCCGGCGGCGGAGCGGACAGCGGGCTGGCCGCAGCCGCGGCCCGGGCGGTGGCCGCGCTCGACGCCGAGACGCCCGAGCGGCTGTCGAGCGAACGGCTGCGCGCGCTGGGGGCAGAGGTGGCGCGGCTGTCGGACCTTGTCGCGGAAAGCTGGCTCGGCTGATGCTGTATGACATCCGCCTTGCGATCGAATTCGCCTACGGCAGCCCCGCGGCCTCGGGGCGGCACCAGCTGCGGATGCGCCCCCTCGACATTCCGGGCGCGCAGCGGGTGCTTGCCGCGGCGCTCTCGGTCAGCCCCGAGCCGGTCGAGGCGCACCGCTTCGCCGACTTCTTCGGCAACGCCGTGGACGAGGTCGCGCTGCCCCGCGGCCATGCCGCCGCGCGTTTCGAGATGCGCGCCCGGGTCGAGCGGCTGGCCCCGGCGCCGGGCCCGGACCGGTCGGTGCCCGCCGACCGGATCGCGGCCGAAATCGCGGCCCTGCGCTCGCTGGCGCCCGACGCGCCGCACCACTTCCTGGCCCCCTCGCCGCGCCTGGCGCCCGACCCGGGCA
Source organism: uncultured Paracoccaceae bacterium (assembly GCA_937983405.1). Taxonomy (GTDB): domain Bacteria; phylum Pseudomonadota; class Alphaproteobacteria; order Rhodobacterales; family Rhodobacteraceae; genus JAHDXW01. Next base: position 5,312 of record CALJZN010000091.1, on the reverse strand, counting down.
TCGCCGCCTTCGCCCGCCGTGCCGCCGCGGGCGCCCCCAGCGTGGCGGCCGCGGTGGCCGCGCTGGGCTTGGCGCTGCACCGGACGATGCGATTCGATGCCGAGGCCACGACGGTGGACAGCACGCCGGCCGCGGCCTTCCGCGTCCGTGCCGGCGTCTGCCAGGACTTCGCCCAGGTGATGATTGTCGGGCTGCGCGCGCTGGGCATCCCGGCGGGCTATGTCTCGGGCTTTCTGCGCACCCTGCCCCCGCCGGGGCGGCCGCGGCTGGAGGGGGCGGACGCGATGCATGCCTGGGTGCGCGCCTGGGGCGGGCGGGAGGCGGGGTGGATCAGCTACGACCCGACCAACGCCTGCGCCGCGGGCGAGGACCACATCGTCGCCGCCGTCGGGCGCGACTACGGCGACATCGCTCCGGTGCGCGGCATCCTGCGCGGGTCCGGCCGCCAGATGAGCCGGCAGGCGGTGGACGTGGTGGCGGTCGCGGACTGACCGGGGCCGCGGCGCAAGCGGGCCGGCGCCGTCGCCGGGGGACGGCACGGACCGCCGCCGGTCGCGGGCGCGCCGGGCGCTGCGCGCCACGCCCGGAACGTCATGCTTGTGTTGCAATTCGTTCATCTTGCTATTGCGCTGCCGGCCTACACGGGCTTGTCCGTTCTCAACAGGAGAAAAGCCATGGCTCGTCACTTGATGGCTGCGCTCGCGCTTGCCGTCGCCGCCGCGCCCGCCCTTGCCGAATTCGCGCTCGATTCGCGCTACACCGACGCCGACGGCGACATGATCGCCGACATTCCGACCGACCCCGCGCAGTGGGTCGATCCCTCGGTGCTCGTCTTCGCCTATACCCCGGTCGAGGATCCCTCCGTCTATGCCGAGGTCTGGGCCGGCTTCCTCGAGCACATGGAGAAGGTCACCGGCAAGCCGGTGCAGTTCTTCCCCGTCCAGTCCAACGCCGCGCAGATCGAGGCGATGCGCGCCGGCCGGCTGCACGTGGCCGGGTTCAACACCGGCTCGAACCCGCTGGCGGTGGCCTGCGCCGGCTTCCGCCCCTTCGCGATGATGGCGGCGAACGACGGCTCGTTCGGCTACGAGATGGAGATCATCACCTACCCCGGCTCGGGCATCACCTCGATCGAGGACATCCGCGGCAAGACGCTGGCCTTTTCGGCCGAGACGTCGAACTCGGGCTACAAGGCGCCCGCGGCGCTGCTGCGGTCGCAGTTCGGCATGGAGGTCGGCCGCGACTACACCGCGGCCTTCTCGGGCGCGCATGACAACTCGATCCTCGGCGTGGCCAACAAGGACTATCCGGCGGCGGCGATCGCCAACTCGGTCAAGGAGCGCATGATCGCCCGCGGCCTGGTCTCGGACGATCAGTTCGTCATCATCTATACCTCCGAAACCTTCCCGACCACGGGCTACGGCACGGCGCACAACCTCACGCCCGAGCTGCAGGAGAAGATCAAGGAGGCCTTCTTCAGCTTCGATTGGACCGGCACGAAACTGCTCGCCGAGTTCTCGAAGTCGAACCCGCCCAACGAGCGCTTCGTCCCCATCACCTTCAAGGACAACTGGGCGATCATCCGTCAGATCGACGACGCCATGGGTGTGCGCTACACCTGCAACTAAGACGCGGCGCGCGCGGCGGGGTTTCCGCCGCGCGCCCCTGCCATCCGCCCCAGCGCCCTGCCATCCGCCCCAACGCCCTGCCATCCGCCCCAAAGCATGGAGTCTGCCATGAAGCGCCTGCTCGTCTCCGTTCTCGCCCTCGCCTGCGGCAGCACCGCCGCCCTGGCCGCCGACTGGACGCTCGATCCGCGCTACACCGATGCTGACGGCGACCTGATCGCCGACATCCCGACCGACCCGGCGCAGTGGGTCGATCCCTCGGTGCTGATCTTCGCCTACACGCCGGTCGAGGACCCGGCCGTCTATGCCGAAGTCTGGGCGGAGTTCATCGACCATCTCTCGGCCGCCACCGGCAAGCCCGTGCAGTTCTTCCCCGTCCAGTCCAACGCCGCGCAGATCGAGGCGATGCGTGCCGGGCGGCTGCACGTTGCGGGGTTCAACACCGGCTCGGTGCCGCTGGCCGTCACCTGCGCGGGCTTCCGCCCCTTTGCGATCATGGCGGCCCGGGACGGCAGCTACGGCTACCGGATGGCCTTCATCACCCATGTCGCGACCGACATCGAGAAGCTCGAGGACATCAAGGGCCGCACCCTCGCCTTCACCGCCGAGACCTCGAACTCGGGCTTCAAGGCGCCCTCCGCGCTCCTGCGCGAGCTCTTCGGCTGGGAGCCGGGGGTCGATTACACGCCCGCCTTCTCGGGCGCCCATGACAACTCGGTGCTGGGCGTCTACAACCGCGATTACGACGCCGGCGCGATCGCCGACGAGATCATGGTGCGCATGGGCGCCCGCGGGGTGATCGACGTGGGCCAGATCCGCACGATCTATGCCTCCGAGCCGTTCCCGACCACCGGCTACGGCGTGGTGCACAACCTGACGCCCGCGCTGCAGGAGACGATCCGCGAGGCCTTCTTCTCCTTCGACTGGGAGGGCACGCGGCTGTTGAAGGAGTTCCAGCCGTTCCGTCAGGAAACCTTCATTCCGATCACCTTCGAGGAGCAGTGGAAGGTGGTGCGCGACATCGATGCCGCTGTCGGCGTGCGCTATACCTGCAACTGACGCCGCCGCAGCGCACGGGGCAGGCGGCACCTCCGCCTGCCCTTCGACCGCCCACAGGAGCCGCCATGCTGACGATCGAAAACCTCACCAAGGTCTACAAGACCGGCGACAGGGCGCTGACCGATGTCAGCTTCACCGTGCCCAAGGGGCAGGTCGTGGGCCTGATCGGCCCCTCGGGCGCGGGCAAGTCCACGCTGATCCGCTGCATCAACCGGCTGGTCGAGCCGACCTCGGGCACGATCCGGCTGAACGAGGTCGAGATCACCCGGCTGCGCGGGGCCGAGCTGCGCCGGGTGCGGCGGCGGATCGGGATGATCTTTCAGGAATTCGCGCTGGTCGAGCGGCTGACGGTGATGGAGAACGTCCTCTCCGGCCGGCTCGGCTATGTTCCGTTCTGGCGCAGCTTCCTGCGCCGGTATCCGGCCAAGGACGTGGCGCTGGCCTTCCGGCTGCTCGACCGGGTGGGGCTGACCGAGCACGCCGACAAGCGCGCCGACGCGCTGTCGGGCGGGCAGCGCCAGCGGGTGGGCATCGCCCGCGCGCTCGAGCAGGAGCCCGAGCTTCTGCTGGTGGACGAGCCGACCGCCAGCCTCGACCCCAAGACCTCGCGCCAGATCATGCGGCTCATCGTCGAGATCTGCCGCGAAAGCGAGCTGCCCGCGATCATCAACATCCACGATGTGCTCCTGGCGCAGCAGTTCGTCGACCGCATCATCGGTCTGCGCGCCGGGCGGGTGGTGTTCGACGGCCCGCCGATCCTGCTGACCAAGGACGCGCTGACCCGGATCTACGGCGAGGAGGACTGGACCGCGATGCAGAAGGGCGCGGCCGAGGATGCCCAGGCCGAGGCCGAGGCGCGGCGCGCCAACGAGAAGTTCGTGGGGGCGCTGTGAGCGACGCGGGCGTGACCCAAACCTGGCCGACGCGCTGGCGCCGGCCGCCCCAGATGGTGAAGTCGCGCGCCTGGCGCATCGCGCTCTGGGTGCTCGCCATCGTCTATCTCTATTTCGCGGTCAGCACGGTCGAGGTCAACTGGACCCGCGTCGCGATCGGCTGGGAGCGCGGGATGCGCTTCGTCGCGGGCTTCCTTTCGCCCGACTTCACGACCCGCTGGCGCGACATCAGCACGGGGCTCATCGAGAGCCTGACCATGACCTTCACCTCGACGGTGGTGGGCATCCTGATCTCGGTGCCGATCGGCGTGGGGGCGGCGCGCAACCTCTCGCCCCGCCCGGTCTATCTTGTCTGCCGCAGCATCATCGCCGTCAGCCGCGCCCTGCAGGAGGTCATCGTCGCGATCTTCTTCGTCGCGCTGTTCGGCTTCGGCGCCTTTGCCGGCTTCCTGACGCTCGCCTTCGCCACCATCGGCTTTCTCGCCAAGCTTCTCGCCGAGGACATCGAGGACATCGACGAGGCGCAGGCCGAGGCGATCCGGGCCACTGGCGCGTCCTGGCTCCAGCTGGTCAACTACGCCATCCAGCCCCAGGTCATGCCACGGCTGATCGGGCTGTCGATGTACCGTCTCGACATCAACTTCCGCGAGTCGGCGGTGATCGGGATCGTCGGCGCGGGCGGCATCGGCGGCACGCTCAACACCTCGCTCAGCCGTTACGAATACGACAGCGCCGGGGCGATCCTGCTCATCATCATCGCCATCGTCATGGTCGCCGAATACACGTCCGGCATCCTGCGGAGTCGCCTGCAATGACGCTGTCCGACCCGGTCGATCACCGCACGGTCTGGACCTATCGCACGCCGCGCGCGCGGCTGATGCTGTGGGGCTTCTGGATCTTCATCGTCGCCCTGTTCGTCTGGTGCTGGAACCTGATGACGGGCCGCACCATGTGGGTGTTCGTCTACGACGCCCCGCGCGCCGCGTCGGACCTGCTGTCGCGCATGTTCCCGCCGCGGTGGGACTACATGAGCCGGCTGTGGGAGCCGCTGTGGGACACCCTCAACATCGCCACGCTCGGCACGCTGCTCGGCATCGCGCTCGCCGTGCCGCTGGCGTTCCTCGCCGCGTCCAACACCACGCCGTCGCGGCTGCTGGTGCGACCGGTCGCGCTGTTCTGCATCGTCGCCGCGCGGTCGATCAACTCGCTGATCTGGGCGCTCCTGCTGGTGTCGATCCTCGGGCCGGGGCTGCTGGCGGGCATCCTTGCGATCGGCTTCCGCTCGGTGGGCTTCATCGGCAAGCTGCTCTACGAGGCGATCGAGGAGACCGATCCGAAGCAGATCGAGGCCATCACCGCCACCGGTGCCAGCCGGGCGCAGGTGCTCTCCTACGGGATCGTGCCGCAAGTCCTGCCGGCCTTCTACGGGATCAGCGTGTTCCGCTGGGACATCAACATCCGCGAAAGCGCGGTGCTGGGCCTCGTCGGCGCGGGCGGGATCGGGGTGCAGCTTCAGGCCTCGCTCAACGTGCTGGCCTGGCCGCAGGTGACGCTGATCATGCTGGCGATCCTCGCCACGGTGGTGGTGTCCGAATGGGTCTCGGCGCGGGTGCGCCACGCGATCATCTGAACCCGGTCGCCGGCCCTGCCCAAACCGGCCCGGGTGCAGCGGCGCGCCCGAGGCCTGCCTGGCGGGCGAAGCCCGCGCGCCCCCGGGGCGCGCCGGGGTGGG
>CALJZN010000090.1 GCA_937983405.1 uncultured Paracoccaceae bacterium | reverse complement strand
GGTCCGCACGGGGCGGGGGGTCCTTTGGCCGCATCGGTGCTGCGGCATGGGCGGTCGCCGCTATGCGCGCTTTGTCGCACGAAGCGTCAGAGGGGCTTCATCGGGCCGCTCCGGCGGGATGTCCGGGGCGCATCCGCCGGGCGACGCCCTCCGACCGCAACGTCCGCAACCGACCGGCCTGCGCCAAGGCGCTGGAGGGCTGAATGCCGGGGCTCGCCGACGATCGGTTCGATCCTGTCCTGACCCGGGAGGCCGGTCGCACCGGCAGAGAGGGGCGCCGGCGCGCGCGTGGCGGGGGCCGCGGCGCCCGGTCGTCCGACCCGTCCCGCCCGCGCCGGGGCCGTCGCACGCCACGCGCTCCTGCGGACATGAAAGCCCGTCGGCCGGGCCATGCGGCGACCGGGGCGGAGGGCCAGCACGCCGGCGGATCGAGAGCGCCCCGAACGGCATCGCCGCCGGCCCCGCCCCGCACTCCGGCTTGCACCGAGCCAAGGCGCGGGGTTGCGCCCGATGGCGCGGGAGGTCGACCGCAGGACGCGGCGGTGCGTGGCGCCGTCGCGGACGGCTGCCCTGCCCGCGGCATTCCCGCATCTGGAGCCCCGGGATGCCGCGGACCGGGCGCGGGAGAGCCCGGCCATGCGTCGGTTCGCGCCGCAGAGACCGTGATTTCGGAGGGGGGGGCGGACGGGGCGCCCTCTTGCATCGGTGAGGGCGCGCAAGCCGGGTGTTCACACCCCTTCGTCCGTCGGATCCGACGCGGCCGCGCGGCGTCGGCCCCGCCCGTGTCGCCCGCAGGCCTGGGGCCGTGCAACGCGCCGTCGGGCGGCGCGCGTCGGTCGCCACAACCCTCACCGCGCCGCCTGCGCAGGCCAGGCCCTCGGTCCTTCCGGCAGGGTGCCTCTGTCGCCCCGCCGCTTCCGGCGCGGGCCGAGGGGGTTCGGCGCGCCATGCCCCCCGGGGCGCGTGAAGCCGGCGCAGGACATGACGATGTCGGGCCGGCAGAGCGCCTTGCGCGCGCCACTCATCGGCCGGCCGTTTGGAGGGGGCGCGCAGGAAAGAGCGGCCGCGGCCGCTCCATCCGCCCATCCGCCGGCCTGCGCAGCCTGCCCGTCCTCACGCCCCGTCACGCGCCTTGAGCCGCCCGGCCCAGCCGCCCGCTGGCGGGGCGACGGGTTGTGATCCGATGCCGAGGGCCCCGGCCCGGAAGATCATCATACCTGATCCATGCCCCCCTACGGCTGCGGCTTTTCCATCACTTGCCCCCGTCACAGCCGGACCGGCTGTCCGCGGCTTTCCGCGCTGGCGCGCACAAGGACGTGGTGGGCGGCGGCAAGGTCCTGCGCGGCGATCCCCAGCGAGCGATACAGCGTGATCTGGTCCGCATCGCGGCGGCCCGGGGCCCTGCCGCACAACAGCGCCCCGATCTCGGGCAGGTCGCCTTCACTTCGGCGAGCGTCGCGCAGGGCAGCGATGATCTCGCCGGCCTGGGCGAGCGCCGAAGGCAGATAGTCCACCCAGATGGCGGCCCGATCCACCACGGCGTCATCGACCTCGCGCCTGCTCGGAACCGACGCACCGACGATGTTGAGATGTTGCCCCGGCCGAAGCCAGGCGCCCTGCACAACGGGTTCGACGGCTGCGGTCAGGGTGCAGATGATGTCGGCCGCGGCCACCGCCGCGGCGAGATCGCCGGTGGCCTCGATCGCCAGATCCCGGTGCGCTGCCCGGGCGCGCTCGGCAAAGTCTCTGGCACGGCCCGGGTTCCGTCCGGTGACGAGCACGCGGCGGATAGGCCGCACGGCACGGATCGCCGCGAGGTGATGCCAGGCCTGCTCGCCATAGCCGACCAGCGCAAGGCTGGCGGCGTCGGGGCGCGCGAGCGCACGTGTGGCCACGGCGCTAGCCGCCGCCGTGCGGATCGCCGTCAGGGGCCCGGCATCCATCATCGCCACTGCACCGCCGGTTGCAGCCTCGAACAGGATCATCGCCCCGCGATGCGACGACAGACCGCGTGCCGCGTTTCCCGGATAGAGGCTGACCATTTTCACACCGTGCACGTGCGGCGCGTCCAGCGCCCCGGCCATCACGCCCATGCAATTCGGCCCGCCCACCGGCACCACGAAACGCAGCGGCAGTTCCGCCCCCCCGGCCGAGACGCGGCGCATCGCGGCCTCGATCACCGCGATCGCCGCCTCCATCGGCAGCAGTGCGGCAACGTCCTCGGCCGAGAGCACGATCATGCCGCATGCTCCGGGCCCGGGCCCCAGGCCGCCGGCAGCGGTTCAAGCCCCAGCCGCGCGGCGATCAGCGCGGTGTAGAGACCGGCGCGGGCGAGATAGGGGAAATGCCCCCCGCTCAGGAACCGGAAGGCCGCACCGGGACCGAGGCGGGCGCGCACGCCGGCGCGCCAGTCCGGGCTGATCAGCGGATCGTCGGCAGCGTCGATCACGGTGATCCGCTCGGGTGGCAGCGGGCAGGGGGGCAGTTCGGGGGCGCCCTTGAGCACCGCGAGGCGCGCGCGCAACTCGGGCTCGGGGATCCGCCCGCCGACCTCGGCCAGCAGCAGGGCCACGAGGTCGGCCTGGTCGGGATGGGCCGCACCCCAGGCGGTCAGCCCGCCGCCGAAGCCCGCGCGCAACGCCTCGATCGGGGCGGTCTGGAGGTCTGACGAGTAGGGCGGGCGCGCCGCCAGCCCCTGCACCGTGGGCAGGGTATTGGCGGCGAAGAGATGGCGCACACGCCCCGGGTGCCAGCCCGCCATCGCCTGCGCCATGTAGCCGCCCAGCGACGAGCCCAGCACCGCCGCCTCGACCACGCCGCGCGCGTCGAGCAGCGCGACGAGATCGGCGATCCAGTCCGCAAGTCGGCCCGAGGCCGGATGGCTGACCGCGATCACCCGCAGCCGCGGCGCCAGCCCCTCGATCTGGGCGAAGAAGATGTCGGCCCGTCCCAAGGTTCCCGGAATCATGAGCAGCGCGGGGCCGTCGCCTGCTGTGTCGATCACGCCCCAGACCCGGCCGTCGCGGGCGAAAGACTGTTCGGGGTGGCGGCGGGCAAAGGCGTCGCGGGCGGCGATCAGGGGGTTGGTCATGCGTGAGGGTCCTTGCAGCGGGGCCAGAGCGGCGGCTGCCGCCGGGCGGGAATGCGATCGAAGCTCGGGCAGATGGCGCCGGGCGTGGCCACGTCGATCAGCCGGACGGCGATCGGCGCGAAGCCCGCGCGCCAATGGGTCGAGGACTTGACGCAGACGATCCGCGCCGCGCCCAGGTCGATCCCAAGCCCGGTGAAGGCCTCGGGATGGAAAGTCTGCCCGCGCCGCTCGGTCAGCACGATCTCGACCCCCTCGGCCGAGACCCGGACCGCGCGGCCCATCGGCACCGCGAGCCGCCCGAAATGCTGCACGAGCCCGTCGCGAACAGCCCGCACCCGGACCCGCAGGTCGAGCGGATCGCCCGACATCGGCCCCAGCTTGCCGCCAAGCCGAAGATCCAGTGTGGCGCCCTCGCCGGCTTCGGCGCACAGCCGCACCGCGACCGGATCCCAGTAGAGGCCGCTGACCACATCGCCGAGTCCCCGCTCCAGGATCCGGCGCAGCAGGAAGGTCGCATCCCCCGGCGCACCGCCGCCCGGGTTGTCGGCCTGATCGGCCAGAACCACCGGCCCCGCGGGTTCGGCCAGCGCAAGGTCGAGTGCGTCGTCGATGTCGGGCAGGGCGGGAACCAGATCGCGCCGGATGTCCCACAGCGCCGCTGCCTGTTCCCGGGCGACCCGTTCGGCGCGTGCGGCATCGCCGTCGGCGATCGCCAGCGCCTGCGTTCCCGCCTCGGGGTGGTCGCCCCACGGAAAGCCGTGGATCAGCGACAGCGACAGCAGGCCCGGTTCCGCCGCCCGCGCCGCCATCGCATCGACGTAGCCGCGCATCGGCGCAAGCGGCGTGGGCATCGCCACCAGCATCCTGCAAGGGGCCGCCCGCATCACCGGCCGTGTCGCGCCCGCCGCCGTGCGCGCGGCCAGATCGAACAGCTCGGCGGCGCGGTCAGGCACGTCGGTATGAGGGTATTCGCGAAAGGCGACGATCAGGTCAGCGGCCGCCAGCATTCGCCCCGTCAGGTGGCTGTGCGGATCCAGCAGCGCCCCCACCACCGCCTCCGGTGCCAAGGCGCGGACACCCTCGAGCAGCGCGCCCTCGCAATCGTCGCAACCCTCGGCCATCATCGCCCCGTGCAGCGACAGAAGCACCACCTCGGCGCCCCCGGCCGCGCGCAGATCGTCGAGGATGGCGTCGCGAAAGCCTTCCCACACCGCGCGCACCACGGGCCCGGCAGGCTGGGCGAATGCTGCGAGACTCTCCGTCACCCTCCAGCCTCGCGCCTCGGCCAGGCGGCGCCACTGGTGCAGGGGGGCTGTCGCATAGGTTTCCGGGTGGCGTGTGGCATCGCCGCGGAACAGTCCGTTCTCGGCAAAGGCCGTCGCCCCGGTCGGGATCGGCGAGAAGCTGTTGGTCTCGGTGACCAGCGCAGCGACGAACAGCCTCACGGCGCGGTCTTCCGGACGCTCAGCGCCACGATGATCAGCGCATGGACGAGGATCACAAAGGCCATCGCCGCAGGCGCGGCGGCGAGCCAGGACATCGGGATCTCGAGCGCCTCCGAGGTCCGCCGGGCCATTCGTGCGACATGGCCGCGGGCCGGATCCATCCCGGGCCCGAAGACGCCGAACCACAGGATCGGCCCGAGGAACCCCGCCGCCGCAACCGCCCCGGCCAGCACCGCTGCGCGGCGAAGCGCGGCGCGGGGATGGGCGGTGAGATCCACCAATCGCGGATCGACCCCGCGCCGGAACGCCACCGTCGCCCCGAGGCAGCCAGCCCAGATCATGGCATAGCGTGCCAGTTCCTCGGTCCAGAACGGCGGCTGGGCCAGCAGGTAGCGCCCGACGATCTGGGTCACGACCGCCGCCACCATCACCACGAGCCCCAGGACCGCGCCGGCCAGCGCGGCGCGATCCAGGATCAGGGCGAGGCCTTGGAGCGCCCGCATCACTGCCGTGTGGCGGTGGCCAGCGCCTCGAACGTGGCGATGTGGTCGGGCGGCATGAGTTCGCCCCAGACGGTGCGCGCCCGGTCGCGGAACTCGGCCAGCACCGCCGGATCGAGCCTTGTCACCGTCACCCCGCGCGCCTCGAGCGCGGCGATCTCGCTGGCCTCGGCCTCGAGGGTCCAGGTGCGGTTGCGTGCGGTCGCGTAAGCGATGGCGTCGTCAACCTTCGCGCGGTCAGCCTCCGACAGCCCCCGATACCAGTCAAGCGACATCAGCACCGAGCGCACCCCCCAGCCCGCGCCGATCTCGGTGTAGTAGCGCAGCATGTCGGTGTGCTGGAACATCAGCGGCACGACCGGAGGGTTGAAATACCCGTCCACCACCCCCGACTGCACGGCGGTGGCGAATTCGGCCATGTCGATCACGACCCCCTGCGTGCCCCAGGCCTCGAAGAGCGCCAGCTGGCTGCGGTCGATGGCGCGCAGGCGCAGCGGCGCAAGGTCGGCCAGGCTTTGCACCGGCCCGCGGGCGTTGAAGATCCCCAAAGGCCCGCCCAGCCCGGTCAGGGTGGCCAGCCTGAGCCCCTCGTCGGCCAGCCGTTCGTTGATCCGCGCGACGACCGAACCCTCGTCGATGCCGCGGAACATATGTGCCTGATCGTCGAACATGTAGGGGGTCATGAAGCCCAGCACCATCGGCTCGAACTGGCGCACCATGACGAAGTTGGTCAGGGCCATCTCCAGCAGGCCCTGGCTCATCTGGTCCACGACGTCGGGATCGCGCCCCAGCGCGCCGCCGGGCACCACCTCGGCGGCCATGCCGGCGTCGGCCAGGCGCGCCTTCACATCCTCGGCAAAGATCCAGTCGGCGCACTGCGGGACCGGCGGGCAGCCCACCGCGATGCGAATCTGGGCGGTGACGGGCAGGGCCAGAACGGCCAGACCAGCGGCCAGAACCATGGAGCGGAACATCATGACACCTCCTCAGGGTCGGGGTTGACCCCAGAGCGCAAGGGCTCTGGGCAGGGCAAGGACGATTTCGGGGAACGCCATCAGACAGGCCAGCACCGCGATCTCGACCGCCACGAACGGCAGGACCGCCAGCGCGAGGGCGGCGTAGGGAACGCGCGCCACGGTTGCCACCACCATCAGCACGCCGCCGAGCGGCGGCGTGACAAGGCCGAGCGTCAGGGTGAAGCAGACGACGATCCCCAGATGCAGCGCATCGACGCCCTGTGCCACCACAGCCGGCGCAAGGACCGGCACCAGCAGGACCAGGGCCATGGTGATGTCGATCACCATGCCTGCCACCAGCAGGATCAGCACAAGAAGGATCAGCGAGCCCCACATGCCCAGCGCGAGGGACTGCGCGAAATCCGCCACCGCCGCCGGCGCACCCTGGATCGCCAGAAGGTGCCCGACTACGGCCGCCGCGAAAAGGATGGCGAAGATCGCCCCGGTGAGGATCGCGGTGGCCGCAAGCGCCTCGGTGGCCACCCGAGCCGTGCGCCGGACGAGAGCGCCCCGGGACAGCCCGGCGTCGATCCGCAGATAGGCCGCAGCCAGCACCGCCGCTGCCAGAACCGCAAGCACCGCGGATTCGGTGGGGGTCACCACGCCGAACACGACACCCGCCACGATGATCGCAGGCAACGCCAGTGCCGGAAGCCCACGCAGCAGGACCCCCGAGCGCGGCGCCGCATCGTCGCGCACTCCGGCGGGGTGGTCGTCGCGCCAGGCGAAAAAGGCGTTGGCCGCGATCAGGGCCACGGCAAGCAGCAGGCCCGGCAGGATCCCGCCCGCGAACAGCGCCGCCACCGAGACATTCATGAACGCTCCGTAGACGATCAGGATGATCGACGGCGGGATGATCGGGCCGATCATCGCCGAGGCCGCGGTGATCGCGGCGGCGTAGCGGCGGGTGTAGCCGCGCTCCTCCATCGCCGGCACCAGCGTCGTCGAAAGCGCGGCGGCATCCGCCACGGCTGAACCTGAGAGTCCGGCGAAGAAGACCGAGGTCGCCACGTTCACATGTCCGAGCCCCCCCCGGACCCGTCGGAACGCCAGCGCTGCCAGGTCGATCAGCGCCCGCGTCACGCCCGAGCGCGTCATCATCTCGGCTGCCAGGATGAAAAGCGGCATCGCGAGGAAGGTGAAGCTGTCCACCTGACTGATGAGCCGCTGCGGCAGCGCCGCGAGTTGTCGCTCCTGACCCGCAAGCCAGAACCCCGCGATCCCGGCCGCCCCCAACACATAGGCCAGTGCCGCCCCGAGCCCCAGAAGCGCAAACGCCACCAGGCCCAGCCCCCAGATCATGCCTGTGCCTCCCCGCATGCGTCGCCAGGCGCCCACATAGGGCAGCCTTGCTTTTTTAAAGAAGCATGTCAACTCTGTTGGGAAGCAAGATCGACGGAGAACCCCATGCCGGCCAGCACGCGTGTGCGCGGGGTCGCGGCTGCCAAGGCCGATGCCGCCGCCGTCCCGGAAGCGTCTGCCAACGAGGAGCGCGATCGTTCGGTGTTCGGGCGACGGGTGTTGGCCGAACGGCAACGCCTGCGGCTGTCGCAGCGGGCACTTGCCGAGCGCGCCGACCTCGCCCCCTCTTCGGTATCGAAGATCGAGAACGCCCGGGTCTCGCCGACCTACGATGTGATGATGCGGATCGCGGCCGCGCTGGAAACCGACATCGCAACCCTGCTCGGGGCCGAGGGACCGCCCGAGACCGCCGCCGCGGCCCCCCCCGCGCGGCTGGTGATCGACCGCGCCTCGGGGCGCGTGCGCCACCCCGCGGGTGTCTACGACTATGCGCCCGTCACCCTGGCGTTCAAACGGCGGATCATGGACCCGACGCTGATCCACGTCCGCGCCCGGGCGCTGTCGGACTTTGCGGAATGGGTGCGGCATCCGGGAGAGGAATTCGTTCTGGTCCTGTCGGGGCGGGTCACCCTGCACACCGAACATTACGCGCCCGTCGAGCTCGGGCCGGGGGACGCGGCCTGCTACGATGCCGCGATGGGGCATGCGTTCACGACCGATGATCCCGAGGCAACGATCCTGAACATCACCGCGCTGTGCCGCGGCATGAGGGATCCGTGAACGTCCGCGCGCCTTGGCCGGCACGATGTTCGCCGTCGGGCGCCGCACCGCGACCCGATCCGGTGCGACCAGACGGGTGGCAAGAGCGGCAGGAAAAACACCCGCGCAACGCACCAACCTCGGCGCGCCGTCGGCATTCCTGCAGAGGGGTGCACCGGGTTGGTCCGAAAGGCGCCGTCGAAGCCGGTGTTGCATCGGAACCGGCGGGGCCGCGCAACGCCAGGACTCGACCGGACATCCGGTCGGAAACCGCAGAACCGCGCGGGCGCACCGACGGATCCCGGTGCTGGCCCGACCCGGCGTCGAGCCGCGGTGCGACTTCGACCCAAGCCGAAGTCCGGCGGCTGGCGGACGGCGATCTCCGGGTCGATGCCGCCGGGCTCGTGCGCGACCGCCACCGTTGCGCACCGCCCCCCGGACCTCCGGCGGTGCCGCAAGGGCGCGGGTCGCCGGTGCTGGCGTAGGTCCCGGTCAATCCCCGCGGCAGATCGCTGCCCGGGTGCCCGCCCCGACCCCGAAGCGGGGTTCGAGCGCCCGGGCATTGTTCGCCGCGCGGTCGCGCCGCGCGCTGACGTGCCCGCAGTCCCTGCACGGCCTGATCCGGGCGACCACCCCGATCTGAACGCCGCGATCGCCTGCGGTGCGGTCGGGGCACGGGCTCTGTCGGGCACGAGGTTCGCCTCGGTCGCCGCCGCCGCCCGGATGGAAGGCCCGCTCGCCCGACCATGTCACCGAGAATCGGTGTCCGGGCGCCTTCGTTACGGTCAAGCGGAGATGGCTGCCAACCGGCCGGGCCCGACCGGGCGGGCGTCCTGCCGGGGGCTCGGGTCGGGGCGGCGGCGACGGCACGCCTGCGATCTCGAGGGAGACGAACTGGCCCCCGCGCGCGTCCGCAAGCGGCCCGCCGGGTATGGTCGGGGCTGGTCGGCACGCAGGAGGTCGCGGAGCCGTTTTCTGCGGGCCAGCCCCGCCCGGTCATCGGCCAGCGCCGCGGCGGGGGTCTTGGCCCGCCCGTCACGCACCTCTCCGGCCAAGGGCCCGCGCGCGGCCAGCAGGCAGGTGAACGGCTCGGAGGGGGCAGTGCGGTGGAGATTGCAAGATTACGGATCGCCCTGCGGATCATCGGGGCGCGAGCGGCGGCACAGCCCGGCATGGCGTCGGAACCTTGGGCCGGGATCCGTCTCGCTGCATGGATCAGCGGGGCGGCGGCGCGCACAGGCAGGCGAAGCCGGGGCTATGTGGCGCGGGTGCCGTCCACAGCTGGCAGCATGCCCGCTTGCGGACGATGTCGCCGACCCCGGCCAGATCGATCAACCCAAGCGCCGGGTCCGAGACACCTCGATCAGCATCATCCGGCTTTCGCCCCGGATCGCGGCGCCCGCCGATCATGTCCCGCCGCGTGGTGCAATCGGCGGCCTTGGTCGCCGTGCCGTCCGGCATTGACGGGTCGGTCGGCGCGCCACTGCGGACAGGCGGATGCGAGGATCATCGCTCGACCGGCCGACGCTTTGCGGCGTCGTCGCGCGGGCGCGCCGGGCGGCCCGCTCGTCGTTTTGTTCAAGCAGCGGCGCGCCGATGCGGCGGACGACGGCGCGGCCGTTCGGGAAGATGCCGACCCGTCGGTGCGCCGCCTGGTCTTGCCGTCGGGACGCTCGACCGGGTTGGAGCCGCGAAGCCTGGCCCGGTGCCCCCCGGGACGGTCGCGGAGGCGAGGACCTCCGGCTCGGCACCATCGCGGATGGCGGCGCGCTTCGGGGCCTACGGCGGGGTCCGGTCGGCGAAGGCGCGCGGCAGGATGCCGCCGGCCTTTGGCGTCTTCCGGGCGAAGGCGTCGAAGGCGGAGACGACGCATCGCCCGCTCTTTCCGGCATCGGCCAGACCGTTCCCTTCGAGGTTGAGCCGACCGCCCCGCCAAATGGCCGACGGCACCTTGGCGACAACTGCCTCGAGGCCCCCATGTGCAGCGCAGACACCGAGCTTCACGCCACGCAGCCCGCGACGGGTCGGCTTGCGCCAGACCTCGGTCCGGATCGGCTGTGCCCCCGACCTGCCGACCTCCTGGCCCGGCATCTCGCGACGGCCGTCGCTCTCGACGCCAACCGCGACGACGACGGCGACCGGAACGATGCGGCCGCCGCGGCGCGCCTTCGGATGCGTCGCGTCGACCCACGGGCCGGGCCGGTCGCCCTCGATCGGCCGATCGCGGATGGCCCTCACCCTGCCGTCGGCCTCCCCGCATGGGCGCGCGACCCGGCCCCCGCAGATGCCGCGCATGCCCATGGCCTCGGCCGGGTCATCGACCGGGCGCGGCGAGATGCCCGGAACGCAGGCCTCCCGGATCACTGCCGCCGGCGTCTCGGCCTTGGGGCGCGGCCCCGGCAAGCCCGGGAAGCAGGAGCCTTTCCTTTGCCCTGAGATGCGCAGCTCTGCGGCGCCGGCCCGCGTCCGGGCGTCCCCTCGATCCGACGGCGGAAATGCCCTCACCCCGGGCCCGGTCGCGACAGCCGTTGCGCTCGAGCGTCCGGAGCGGGCGCTTCCCGCCCGGGCGGCGGCCGTGGCGGCGCCCACCGCGATGTCCGTCGGCCTCTCGCCGGAAAAAGCCGATCCTCTCGCGGAGCAGATCAGGGTGGGAACGTCTCCAGCAGGGCGCGCAGGGTCATCATGCCCGCGGTCCTCGGCGATCGTTTCGCACCGGTGTCGGTGCCTGCAACCGGACCCTGCCGGAATGCGCCGATGACCCCCGCCGCGCCGTTTCCCGCCACAGCGCCGGCAAGGACGCCGACAGGCGCGACGGCACGGGCCCGACCGTCCGGGCCACCCTCTCGCGCCTGGCGGGGGGACAGCCTGTCGGAAGCGACGTCTGGCCCCGTGTCGACCGCAGGCGGATCGTCGGGCAACCGCGGCCAAGCGCCCCGGGTTCGGCCGAACTTCAGGGGGGCGCCCGCGCACAAGAACCCCTCCGCCAGCGTCGAGCCCAGCCTTGCGGCTCGGGACGGCATCTCGAACGGGCCGGACCATGTCGCGCAGACCCCGCGGATGCTGGTCGCAACATCCCCCCGCAACCGCGAAGCCGAAGGCTGCGAGATGGCCACGCTTGCGCGCAGGCCCGATGCAACGATCATCGTCGCCGCCTTCCGACGGGATCGCCGGGCGGCGCCGACGACAGCCGGGCGCCCCGACCACGTCAAGGCCACGCCCGGCCACGGCCTGATCGGCCGTGTCAACAACCGCCGGTTCCCATACCTGCCCTCTGTCCACGATCGCGCCAGCGGCCCCGACATCAGCGCGGACAGGGTCGGCATGCCGGAACGGGATCGGCAAGGTCTTCACCGCACGCCGCCCCGGGTTCCGCCTCGGCTGCACCCTGCGCGACCTGCCGGAGATCGTCGCCAAGCTGCGCTTCGACAATCGGGACGACCGGCACACGCCGTCGCAACCCACCCGGCGACCTTCCCGCGGCGAGGCAGCCCCTTTGCAGGGCCGTCACGCTCCGGCGACGCGGGCTTGTCACAAGGGCCTTCCGTTCCTTCCCGGAGGGACCCCCCGGAGGATGGTCTGCGCTCGCCGGCCCCCTTGGGAGGAGCGCACCCGACATGACCCGCGCGCCGGTGCGCGCGGAGGTGATCCTTCGCCATGGGACACAGAGCGTGCCGGGTTTTCCGACCCTTCAGCGGCCCCGTCACCGCCCCCGCCAATGCCCCATGTGCCGCCCCCGTCATTGCCCCTGCCCCGGCCAGCCCCTATCCTTGCCCCGACCCTGTGCAGAGAGCGGCCATGACCCTTCCCTTCGACGGCGCGATCAGCCGCTACCACGCCGAAGCGGCGCCGCCGGAGATCCGCCGCGCCATCGCCGAGGGCGACCCCGACGAGGTGCTCTCGGGCAGCTACCCCTACCCGCGCTGGATGCGGAAGAAGGACTACGAGCGCGAGATGGCCGCCCTGCAGATCGAGATCGCCAAGTGCCAGCGCTGGGTGCAGGACAGCGGCGCCCGCGTGGTGGCGCTGTTCGAGGGGCGCGACGCCGCCGGCAAGGGCGGGGCCATCGCCCGCTTCACGCTCAACACCAACCCCCGCGTCGTGCGCATCGTGGCCCTGCCCAAGCCCACCGAGCGCGAGGCAACGCAGTGGTATTTCCAGCGCTATGTCGCGCAGCTGCCCGCCGGCGGCGAGATCGTGCTGTTCGACCGCTCGTGGTACAACCGCGCCATGGTCGAGCATGTCTTCGGCTTCTGCACCGCGGCCCAGCGCGAGCGCTTCTTCGACCAGCTTCCGGGGTTCGAGGCGACGCTCGCCGGCGAGGGCATCCACCTTGTCAAGCTCTGGCTCGAGGTCGGGCGGGCCGAGCAGCTGCGCCGGATGCTGGCGCGCGAGCGCGACCCGCTGCGGCAGTGGAAGCTGAGCCGCATCGACGTCGAGGGGCTGGGCAAGTGGGATGCCTACACCGACGCGATCCGCGAGACGCTGGCGCGCAGCCATACGCCCGCGGCCCCCTGGACGGTGATCCTGGCCGACGACAAGTATCGCGCCCGCCTGTCGGCGATCCGCAGCGTGCTTCAGGGGCTTGCCTACGACGGCAGGGATCCGGCCGCGCTGGGCGCCATCGACCCGCGGGTGTGCGGCGGCCCCGACCTCTGGCATGGGTAAGCGCGGCTACCATCACGGCAACCTGCGCGAGGCGCTGATCGAGGCGGCGCTGAAGCTGATCGCCCAGAAGGGGCCGCAGGGCTTCACGCTGTCCGAGGCCGCCAAGGACGCCGAGGTGACGCCCGCGGCCGTCTACCGCCATTTCGCCGGACGCGAGGATCTGATCGTCGAGATCGCCGTCCAGGGCTTCGAGATCTTCGCCGACCTGATGGAGTTCGCCTACGACGACGGTCGCCCCTCGGCCCTGGCCGCGTTCGAGGCGACGGGGCGCGCCTATCTGGCCTTCGCGCGCCGCTATCCGGGACACTATGTGGCGATGTTCGAAAGCGGGCTGTCGCTGAACGCCACCCCCGAACTGGCGCGCGCCGCGGCGCGCGCGCTTGCGGTCATCGAGAAGGCTGCCGCCCGGCTATCCGAGCATATTCCGGCGGCCAAGCGCCCGCCGCCGGCGATGTTCTCGGCCCATGTCTGGGCGATGAGCCATGGCATCGTCGAGCTGTTCGCCCGCGGCGCCCCGGGCGGGCGCGCCCCCTTCCCGCCCGAGGACCTGCTCGAGACGGGCATCGGGATCTATCTGCGCGGCCTCGGGCTCTTGCCGCCCGACGCCTGATGCCACCCCCGGGGCCGCGCGCCGCCGCCGCGGGCGGGCCCCGTCCTGCCGGCCGCACGGGCCGCGGCGCGGTCCGGCGGCGCCGGGCAAGGCCGGGGCGCGGCCCGCAACGACCCCGGGCCGCAGCCGGGCCGGCCGCCCTAGCGCTTGGAGAACTGGAAGCTCCGGCGCGCCTTGCGCTTGCCGTATTTCTTGCGCTCGACCACGCGGCTGTCGCGGGTCAGGAAGCCCGCCGCCTTCAGCGCCGGCCGCAGTGCGGGCTCGTAGAGTTGCAGGGCCTTCGAGATGCCGTGCTTCACCGCCCCGGCCTGGCCCGAAAGCCCGCCGCCCGAGACGGTGGCCATGACGTCGAACTGCCCCTCGACGCCCGCCACCTGGAACGGCTGACGCAGGATCATCTGCAGCACCGGGCGGGCGAAATAGGTCTTGAGCTCCTTGCCGTTGACGCTGACCTTGCCCGAGCCGGGGCGGATCCAGACGCGGGCGACCGCGTCCTTGCGCTTGCCGGTGGCATAGGCCCGACCCAGCGCGTCGCGCACGGGCTGACGCTGCGGTGCGGGAGTCGCGCCGGCCACCTCGCCCGTCGGGGCGGATGCGGCGACGGCGCGGTCGATGCCGGCCCGCAGGCCTTCGAGCGAACGGATCTGATCGGCCATGGTCAGGCGCTCCGCGTGTTCTTGGGGTTCAGGGCCTTGACGTCCAGCACCTCGGGTGCCTGCGCCGCATGCGGGTGCTCGGGGCCGGCATAGACGCGCAGGTTGGTCATCTGCTGGCGCCCCAGCGGGCCGCGGGTGATCATCCGCTCGACCGCCTTGATCACCACGCGCTCGGGATGCTTGCCCTCCAGCACCTGGCGCGCGGTGCGCCCCTTGATCCCGCCGGGATAGCCGGTGTGCCAGTGATAGACCTTCTGCTCGCGCTTGCGCCCGGTCATCTGCACCTTGTCGGCGTTCACGATGATGACGTTGTCGCCCATGTCCATGTGCGGCGTGAAGGTGGGCTTGTGCTTGCCGCGCAGGCGCATGGCGACGATCGAGGCAAGCCGGCCCAGGACGACGCCCTCGGCGTCGATCAGGATCCATTTCTTGTCGATATCCGCCGGTCGAGCGGAGAAGGTTTTCATGACATACCCTGTCTGGTGGGGCGACGGATGGGGCTACGGTTGGGGCGCGCGGGAATGCCGCGCCGCGACAGAGGCGCCTTCTATCCCAATGCGCGCGCCAGTCAAGCGCAAAAGGGCCGGAAAATCGGCGGGGTTCCATGCACTTCCGGCAAAGGTATCATGTTGCCCCATGTCGCGGGCGCCCCCGGCGCAAGATCGGCGGGCGCGCCGGGTCGAGGCCCGGCGCCGCCGCGGGCGGGGCCGGCGGCGTCCGGGGGGGCATCTCGATCGCCAGCCCGATCCGCGCCGCCGCTCGGGCCAGCGCGTCGCCCGGGGGCAGGACCACCAGCGAAAGCGCCGCGCCCGCGGCGCCGAACAGCGCCGCCTCGGCCACCGCCCGGGCGAGCGTGGCCTCGGCCCCCGGCGCCGCCCCCGCAAGCACGAGAAGCGGGCCGCGCCCGCCCGCCGGCAAGGGCGCCGAGACCAGCCAGGCCGCCGCGACCAGCCCCGACGCCCGGGCCAGCACCGGGGCAAGCGCGGCGGCCAGCGCCGCGTCCCCATCCGCGGGCGGCCCGAGGGCCTCGGCCGAAAGCGCCGCCGCCGCGGGGCTCAGGGCCGCGACCTCGTCCAGCCGCGCGGCGAGCCAGGCCACCGCTGCGGGGGTCAGCAGCTCGGCCGAGGGCGCCACCTCGAGGTTCAGGCCCAGCCCGAGCCCCTGCGCCGCGAGCATCGGCACCAGCGCGCGGCCCGGCAGCGCGGCGTAGGGCACCGGGGCGCCGGCGAAGGCCGCCAGCCGGTCCTCGCGGTCGAAGGCCAGCACCAGCGGCCCCTCCTCGACCGGGAACACCCGCGGCGCGACCGTCGCGCCCTCGACCTCGCGCTCGACAAGCAGGAACAGCTCGGCCGCGAGCAGCTGGCCAAGGAAGGCCCGGCGCGGCCCCTCGGCCCCGGGGGCGGCCGCCATCGCGGCATGGGCCAGATCGAGCGGCGTCGCCTCATCCATCGGCCAGCACCTCCGCCAGCGTGGCGCGCAGCGCGGGCAGAAGCTCGGCCTCCACCCAGGGGTTGCGGTGCAGCCAGGCGGTGGTGCGCCACGACGGATGCGGCAGCGGCCAGACCGCCGGGGCGGTGGCGCGCCAGTCGGCGACCGCGGCGGCCACGGGGCGACGGCCCAGATGCCAGCCGATGGCATGCCCGCCCAGCAGCACCGTCAGCCGCACCCCGGGCAGCGCCGCGAGCACCCGCGCCCGCCATGTTGCAGCGCAGACGGGCGGCGGCGGCAGATCGGCCCCGCGGGCATCGTAGCCCGGAAAGCAGAAGGCCATGGGCACGACGGCGATGCGGTCGCGGTCGTAGAAGGCGGCTTGGTCGAGACCCAGCCAGCCGCGCAGGCGGTCGCCCGAGGGGTCGCGGAACGGCTCGCCCGCGCGATGCACCCGCATGCCCGGCGCCTGCCCGGCGATCAGCACGCGGGCCGTGGGGCGGAACCAGACCACGGGGCGCGGCGCATGGGCCGTGGCCGTGGCCGCAAAGGCCGGCGCGCAGCGGCGGCAGGCAGCGATCTCGGCCGCCAGCGCCGCGGCGCCCCCGTCCGTCTGTCCCGCCGGTGAGTCGCCCTGTTCCAGCACGCCGCCCCCTCGATGCGCCCCCAAAGCTCGGCGGCACCCGCCGGGCGCGTCACCGGCGCCGCGCGGCCGGCACCCGGCGCATGCCCTCCCTAGCGCGGCGGCCAGCTTCGGACAATTCCGCTTGCATATCTCGACATTTCTAGCGATATGGAGGCATGCACCCGTCGCCCCCCGCCCCCGATCCCGACCCCGCCCCCGATCCCGCCGTTGCCTTCGCCGCCCTCGGCTCGGACCAGCGGCTGGCCGTTCTGCGCGCGCTGGTCCGCGCCGCGCCCGACGGGCTGACCATCGGCGCGCTTGGCGCACGGGCGGGGCTGGCGGGATCGACGCTCAGCCACCACCTCGGCGCCCTCGTCCGCGCCGGGCTTGTGCGGCAGTCCCGGCGGGGGCGCGAGACGGTCTGCGCCGCCGACACCGC
>CALJZN010000089.1 GCA_937983405.1 uncultured Paracoccaceae bacterium | reverse complement strand
AGGCCCGCCCCGCCCCCCGGGGCGCGCCGGGGTGGGCGGGCGGGAGGCGCGGCCCGGGGGGCGCCGGCCGGCCGCCGGGCCGCGCGCCGGGCCGCTGGTCAGGCGCTTGTGGCCCGCGCCCGGGCGACGATCGCGCCGAAGGCCTCGGGCTCGTGCACCGCGAGGTCGGCCAGCACCTTGCGGTCCACCTCGATCCCGGCCATGGCCAGCGCGTGGATGAAGCGCGAATAGGTCAGGCCCGGGTCGATCGCCCGCACGGCGGCGTTGATCCGCTGGATCCACAGCGCGCGGAAGTTGCGCTTGCGCGTCTTGCGGTCGCGGGTGGCATACTGGTTGGCCTTGTCCACCGACTGCGCCGCCACCTTGAAGGTGCGCGAGCGCATCCCATAGTAGCCGGAGGCCTCCTTGACGATCTTGCGGTGGCGGGCGTGGGTGACCTTGCCGGATTTGACGCGTGCCATGTCAGGTCCCCCTCAGCGGTCGTAGGGCATGTATTTCTTGACGATCCTGGCGTCCTGGTCCGACAGGACCATGGTGCCGCGGGCGTCGCGGATGAACTTGGGCGAGCGCTTGATCATGCCGTGGCGCTTGCCGGCGGCCTGGGCCACGACCTTTCCGGTCGCGGTCATCTTGAAGCGCTTCTTGGCGCCCGACTTGGTCTTGAGCTTGGGCATTTCCGTCTCCTCTGGCGAGCGGTGGCGCGCGCGACTCGGCATGCCACATCGGCCGGCCGCGCGGATCAGAGCGCGTCGCCTAGCCCAGCACCCCGGGGTTTTCAAGCGGAAACGGCCGGTCGGCGGTGCAGGCCGGGCCCCGGAAAGCCCGGCGCGGCGCGCAGGACGCCGGTCTCGAGCCCGCGCCAGTTGCGCTGCACGGCATCCAGCCGCCGCAGCGCCGCCGGATGGGCCGGGTCGAGCGCGCCCAGATGCGCCAGCAGCGCCACCACCGCGGCCTCGGCCGCCCGCGTCGCGCCATCGGCGATCTTGAGCGCCAGGCCCAGGCCGCGCCCGGGCCAGATCGCGACATAGACGCCCTCGGCCCCGGTCTTGAGCGCGACGCGGCCCGCCATCGCCCGCATCAGCTCGGTGCAGGCCCGCCCCTCGCCCGCCACCAGCTCGGGATGGGCGACCATCGCCTCGCGCAGCCGCACCGCCGCCCGCGCCCGCGCATCCCCGTCCGCGCGCGCGGCCGCGATGCGGGCCATGGCGCGGGCAAGCCCCGCCAGCGTGGTGGCGAAGTTGGGCGCCGAGCAGCCGTCGATCCCCCAGCCGGGCGAGGGCGCGCCGGTCATGTCCTCGAAGGCCGCGCGCACGGCGCGCTGCACTGGATGGTCGGGGTCCACATACTCCGGCCCGGCCTGCAGGTGGCGGGCGAGCGTGAGGAACCCCGCATGCTTGCCCGAGCAGTTGTTGTGCAGCTGGCAGGGCTCCCGCCCGGCGCGGATCAGCGCGTCGCGCGCCGCGCGGTCGGCGGGTTCGTGCGCGCCGCAGCGCAGGTCGGCCTCGCCCAGCCCCAGGGCCGCGAGCCAGCGCGCGACGCGGCCGGTGTGCATCGCCGCCCCCTGGTGCGAGGCGCAGGCGAGCGCCAGCTCGGGCGCGTCCAGCCCGCCCGCGGCGCCGCTTTCCACCAGCGGCAGGGCCTGGAGCATCTTGCAGGACGACCGCGGATAGATCTGCAGCGACGGATCGCCCCAGGCAGCGACGATCCCGCCCGACGCATCGCAGACCACGGCGTGGCCGGCATGGGCGGACTCGAGACGCCCGCCGCGCCAGAGCTCGACCATCGGGACCGCCGCGGCCATGTCCTGCACCCTCGTCCTGCACCCTCACGCTTGCGCGATTTGCCGCCGACAGGGTTTTGACCCTGCCGGCATTTACAGTATGAAGGCATATCGAGTAGGCACGCCCCTCGCCAGAACAAAAGTCCGCCGGACGGGCGGCGCCGCGGCGGGCATCAGGCTGGAGGCACGGACACCCATGGATGCAAGACGACGTTTCGGCACGCTGGGCGCGGCGCTGGCGCTGGCGCTGGCGGCCCCGGCGGCCGCGCAGGAATCCACCAACGTCGTGGCCACCCAGACCGACTGGAGCGTCTTCATCGAGGAGAACCCGAAGGAGTGCTGGGCGGTCTCGGCCCCCAAGGAATGGGTGGCGACCGACCGCAACAACCGCCCGACCACGGTGCGCCGCGGCGACATCCGGCTCTTCGTGGCCTATCGCCCCGGCACGCGCGGCGAGATCGCCTATACCGGCGGCTATCCCTTCGCGCCCAACTCGACGGTGACGGTGCAGATCGGGTCGGACAGGTTCGAGTTGTTCACCGACGGCGAATGGGCCTGGCCGACCAGCCCCGACGAGGATCGCCGGCTGATGGAGGCCATGCGGCGCGGCCAGCAGGCCATCATCACCGGCCGTTCGGGCCGCGGCAACCAGATGCGCGACAGCTTCTCGCTGCTCGGCTTCACCGCCGCCACGACCGAGGCCGAGCGTCGCTGCCCCGCCGCATCCTGAAGTCCGGCGCGGCCCGATCCTGCCGCCGGGGCTTTCCAAGGCGCCGCCGCGTCGCTACGTTCCGCGGGGTGGCGCTGCGCCCGCCGACCGAGGCCCCGTGATGACCGCCCCCGCTGCCCCGATCACCCAGGACGTGCTGACGCTTCCCCGCCGCCTGCCGGCGGGCGGGCCGGTCAACCTCGTCGGGCTGACGCGCGAGGGGCTGCGCGCCGCGCTGGTCGCCGCCGGCACGCCCGAGGCGCAGGCGACGATGCGCACCCGCCAGATCTGGCAGTGGGTCTACCACTGGGGCGTGCGCGACTTCGCGGCGATGACCAACCTCGCCAAGGACTACCGCGCCGCCCTTGCGCGGCATTTCACCGTCGCCCTGCCCGAGGTGGTGCGCCGCGAGGTCTCGGCCGACGGGACGCGCAAATACCTTTTGCGCGTCGCCGGGGGGCACGAGGTCGAGACCGTCTACATCCCCGAGGAGGGGCGCGGCACGCTCTGCGTCTCGAGCCAGGTGGGCTGCACGCTGACCTGTTCTTTCTGCCACACCGGCACGCAGCGGCTGGTGCGCAACCTGACGGCCGGCGAGATCGTGGGCCAGGTCATGGTCGCGCGGGACGATCTGGGGGAGTGGCCGGTGGCCGGCCAGCCCAAGGTCGAGACGCGGCTTCTGTCCAACCTCGTGCTGATGGGCATGGGCGAGCCGCTCTACAATTTCGAGGCGGTGCGCGACGCCATGCGCATCGTGATGGACGGCGAGGGCATCGCGCTGTCGCGCCGGCGGATCACGCTGTCGACCAGCGGGGTGGTGCCCGAGATCGCCCGCGCCGCGACCGAGATCGGCTGCCTGCTGGCGGTGTCGTTCCACGCCACCACCGACGCGGTGCGCGACCGGCTGGTGCCCATCAACCGCAAGTGGAACATCGCCGCGCTTCTGGACGCCCTGCGCGCCTATCCGCGCCTGTCGAACTCCGAGCGCATCACCTTCGAGTATGTGATGCTGAAGGACGTGAACGACAGCGATGACGACGCCCGTCGGCTGGTGCGGCTGATCGCGGGCATCCCGGCCAAGATCAACCTCATCCCCTTCAACGAATGGCCCGGTGCGCCCTATCGGCGGTCGGAGTGGGAGCGGATCGAGGCCTTCGCCGACATCGTGCACAAGGCGGGCTATGCCAGCCCCATCCGCACGCCGCGGGGCGAGGACATCATGGCGGCCTGCGGGCAGCTCAAGTCCGCGACCGAACGCGAGCGGCGCGCGCGCCCCTCTGCGGCGGCAACCGGCATCTGAAGGCGCCGCGCCAAGGGTGCGGCCCCTCGGGCCGGGCCTGTCGCTTGCCCATTCCGCGGCGCCGGCCGGCCCGGACCGTCAGGCCAAGGGCGCGGACCGGCCGACCGACGCAAGGGCGCTTGGCGCCGGGCGGTACTTCGGTTATCCACGAAACCATGGAGTGTCCGGCGCCCGCCCTCTTCTCGCTTCTCGGCCACCCGCAGCGCCTGGCGGTGCTGCGCCTGCTGGTGCGCCGTTTCCCCGACCGCGTTCCGGCCGGCGAGATCGCGGCCGCGCTGAGGCTGAAGCCCAGCACGCTGTCGGAATACCTGTCCGCCCTGTCCCGTGGCGGGCTGATCGCGCCCGAGCGTCGCGGAACCTCGCTGCGCTATGCCATCGAACCCGCGGCGCTGCGGCGCCTCGCCGATGCCCTTCTGCTCGATACCTTCCGCGCCCGGGCCGATCTGGTCCCGTCGCTTCCCTCCATCGGCCCCCGAAGGACACCCGCCATGGAAACCACGGCCAGCAACCGGCACTACAACGTCCTCTTCATCTGTTCGGGAAATTCCGCCCGGTCGATCTTTGCCGAGGCGATCCTCGCCAAGCTCGGGGGGGAGAAGTTCAACGCCTACTCCGCCGGGATGAACCCCGCCTCCACGCTCAACCCCGTCGCGGTCGAGACGCTCAGGGACAAGGGCCATGACGTCGCGGGGCTGTACGCCAAGCACGTCTTCGCCTTCCGGGGGCCGGACGCGCCGGTGATGGACTTCGTCTTCACCGTCTGCGACCGTGCCGCCAACGAGGACTGCGCAAGCTGGCCCGGACAGCCGATCACGGGCCACTGGGGCGTGCCCGACCCGGTGAAGGCGACCGGCACCGAGGCGCAGCGGCGCCGCGCCTTCCAGCAGGCCTACGGCCAGTTGCGCAACCGCATCGCGGCCTTCGCCAGCCTTCCCGTCGAGCGGCTTGACCGGGTCGCCCTGCAGGCCTGGGTGGACGACCTCGGCCGCGCCACCGCGGATGCCGAAGCATGACCACTTTCGCGCTCAACGGCCTAGGCCGAATCGGCAAGCTCGCCCTGCGCTTTCTGCTCGAGCGCGGGGCGGACATCGCCTTTGTCAACGACATGGCGGGCGACGCCCAGCAGCACGCGCTTCTGCTGGAGTTCGACAGCGTGCACGGCCGCTGGCCGGCCGACATCCGCGCCGCGGACGGGGCGCTCGTGATCGACGGACGGCGCATCCCGCTCGTGGCGTCGCGCACGATCGAGGGGCTGCCGCTTGCGGGGGTGGACGTGGTGGTGGACTGCACCGGCGCCTTCACCAAGGCGGCGCGGCTCGCGCCCTATCTCGACGCCGGGGTGAAGCGCGTGGTCGTCTCGGCGCCGGTGAAGGACGAGGACGCCATCAACATCGTCTACGGGATCAATCACGGCGTCTTCGACCCGGCGCGCCACCGCATCCTGACCGCGGCCTCCTGCACGACGAACTGCCTCGCCCCGCTGGTCAAGGTGGTGCACGAGGGGCTGGGCATCCGCCACGGCTCGATCACCACGATCCACGATGTCACCAACACCCAGACCATCGTCGACCGCCCGGCCAAGGACCTGCGGCGCGCGCGCTCGGCGCTGCTGAACCTCATTCCCACCACCACGGGGTCGGCCACCGCGATCGCGCTGATCTACCCCGAGCTTGCGGGCCGGCTGAACGGCCATGCCGTGCGGGTGCCGCTGCTCAACGCCTCGCTGACCGACGCCGTGTTCGAGGTCGGGCGCGCCACCACCCGCGACGAGGTCAACGCAATGTTCAGGGCCGCCGCCGAAGGGCCGCTCGCGGGCATCCTGGGCTACGAGGAGCGGCCGCTCGTTTCGTCGGACTATGTCAACGACCCGCGTTCGGCGATCGTCGATGCCGGAAGCACCATGGTCGTGAACGGCACGCAGGTGAAGGTCTACGCCTGGTACGACAACGAATGGGGCTATGCGCAGCGCCTGACCGACGTGGCGCTGATGGCCGGAGCGGCACCGTGACCGGTCTCTCCGCACGGCCCGCCATGACCGAGCGCCGCGCGCTGGTCATCGCGCTCGGGCTCAACATCACCTTGGCCCTGGGCGAGATGGCGGCAGCCGTCTGGTCGCGCTCGGTCGCGCTCATGGCCGACGCGATCGACTTCGTCGAGGACAGCGTGGTCTATGCCCTCGCCCTTGTCATGCGCGGGCGGACCGAGGCGGTCGAGCGCCGCTTCGGGTTTGTGATTTCGGGGCTGATGTGCCTGCCGGGCCTTGCCGCGATCGGGCAGGTCTGGCGGCAACTCGCCTCCGGGATCCCGCCCCATGCCGGCGCGATCTGGAGCGTCTCGGCGCTGGCGCTGGCGGCCAACCTGGCCTCGGCGGCCGTCATTCTGTCGGCCCGCAGCGGACCGGCCCCCGAAAGCCTCGGGCTGCGCGCGGCCTGGCTGTCGTCGCGCAACGACGCGCTGGCCAATGTCGCCATGATCGGCGCCGGCGTCGGCGTCGCGGCCACGGGGCAGGGCTGGCCCGACCTGGTGGTGGGTGCCGGCGTCGCCACGCTGCACCTGTCGGGGGGCTATCTGATCCTGCGCCAGTCGCTGGCGCATCGCGCATGACCCCGCCGCGCCCCCGCCCCGAGGGCCTTGCGGCCTACATCGCCGTCACCGCGGCCTACTGGGCCTTCATGCTGACCGACGGCGCGCTGCGGATGCTGGTGCTGCTGCACTTCAACAGCCTCGGGTTCACCCCGATCCAGCTTGCCTATCTGTTTCTGCTCTACGAGATCGCGGGCATCGTGACGAACCTTTCGGCCGGCTGGATCGCCGCGCGCTTTGGCCTGCGCGCGACGCTCTATGCGGGCCTCGGCCTGCAGATCGCGGCGCTGCTGGCGCTGGCACGGCTCGATCCGGCGTGGTCGGTCGCGGCCTCGGTCGCCTTCGTGATGGCGGTGCAGGGCGCTTCGGGCGTGGCCAAGGACCTTGCGAAGATGAGCGCCAAGAGCGCGGTGAAGCTGCTCGCCCCGCCGCAGCAGGGCGGGCTGTTCCGCTGGGTGGCGCTGCTGACGGGCTCGAAGAACGCGGTCAAGGGGCTGGGCTTCCTGCTCGGTGCGGCGCTTCTCGCGCTCGCGGGCTTCGTGCCGGCGGTGCTGGGGATGGCGGCGGTGCTGGCGGCGATCCTGGTCGTCCTGCTGCTGCGGATGCCCGGGGGGCTTCCCGCCGGGCGGAAGGAGGCGACCTTCGGCGAGGTGTTCTCGACCGTGCCCAACATCAACCGCCTCTCGGCCGCGCGGGTGTTCCTGTTCGGGGCGCGCGACGTGTGGTTCGTGGTGGGCATCCCGGTCTACTTCACCGCCGTGCTCTCGGACGGCAGCCCCGAGGGCAACCGTGCCGCCTTCTTCCTGATCGGCGGGTTCATGGCGCTCTGGATCATCCTCTACGGCGCCGTCCAGGCGGCGGCGCCGCGGCTGCTGCGCGCCGCCACACGGCCCGAGGCGGCGCTGATCGGCGATGCCCGCCGCTGGGCGGCGGCGCTGTTCGTCATCCCCGCGGCGCTGGCGGGGGCGGCCTGGGCGGCGGGCGGCCCCTCGCCCGTGCTGACGGGCGCGCTGGTCGTGGGTCTGCTGGCCTTCGGGGCGGTGTTCGCTGTCAACTCTTCGCTGCATTCCTACCTCATCCTCGCCTTCTCGGAGGGGCGGCGGGTGACGATGGACGTGGGCTTCTACTATGGCGCCAACGCCGCCGGGCGCCTGCTGGGAACGCTGCTGTCGGGGCTCAGCTATCAGACGGGGGGGCTGGCGCTGTGCCTGGCGACCGCGGCGCTCTTGGTGGCGCTCAGCTGGCTCGGGGCCCGTCGGCTCGACCCCGGGCCCGTGCCGGCGCCGGCCCGGCCATTGTGAGGGGTCCGTGACGGTTCGCCGGCTGGCCCGGTTCTTTGCCGACGCCTGCCGGACGTGATCCGGGTCGCCCCGCGGGCGCGCCGAGGCGCGAAACACGCCCGGCGGCAACGGGCGCCGGGGCACGCCACGCAGGCGCCCCGCCGACGGCGCCGGTCCTGCGCCGAGGAAGGCCGCGCTGCTGATCGAGATGCGTGACGCGAGTCTGGGGTACGGCGGGAAGCGCGCCCTCGCCCGGGGCAGTCTGCACCCCGGGCGAGAGTCGCGCCCTCATCGGTCCCTCGGGCTGCGGCAAGGCGACGGCGCTCGCGTGCCTCAACCGGATGCACGACGGCGCCCGCGACCTGCGCCGGGAGGGTCGCATCACCATCGAGGGGAAGGACATCCACGCCCCCGGTGTCGACCCGCCGCAGCACCGCCGCCGCTTCGGCTGGGTCGCGCAGAAGCCACCCACCCCCTTCCCATCAGCATCTTCGAGAACATGGCCCGGGACGCCCGCCGGCACGGCCTTCCCGGTGCCGCGCTTGTCGGGCATGTCGAACACTGCCTGCGCCGCGCGACGCTGTGCGACGCGGTCAGGGACGTGCGGATGACCAAGGACGGCATCGACCTCTCGGGCCGACAGCAGCAGCGGCGGTGCATCGGCCGCGCGCTCTCGCCCCGGCCCGAGGTGCTGCTGATGGACGAGCCCACCGGCTCGATCGACCCGATCGCCGCCACGGCGATCGGGGACCTGCTGCTGCGGCCCAAGGTCGATCACTCCATCCTCGTCATGCCCCATTCGACGATGGAGGCGCGCCGCATCTCCGGCCGCGCCGCCCTTCTCCACCTTGGCCGCTTGGCCGAGGTCGGGCCGACCGGGGCCATCTGCGGCGGCGCCCGCAGCCCCGAGGCGCGCGCCTTCATCGCCGGCCGCATCGGCTGAGCGCCGCACGCCGCGCCCTTGACCGAAGTCAACGACTGTCCCCGCCCCGCCCGGCAGGGTGGCCCCAAACCCGCGAGGAGTGAGCGAGCATGAGCGACGACCGCGACGTGATCTGGTTCGAGGACCTCGGGCGCAGCGACGTCCCGAGGGTGGGCGGCAAGAACGCCAGCCTGGGCGAGATGGTCTGCAACCTCGGCGCCAGGGGCGTGGCCGTGCCGCCGGGCTTTGCCACCACCGCCGATGCCTACTGGCGCTTTGTCGAGGCCAACGGGCTGCGCAGCCGCATCGCCCGGGCGCTGGCCGACCTCAAGGCCGGCAAGGCGACGCTGGCCGACACCGGTGCCGCACTGCGCCGCGCCTTCGTCGAGGGCGACTGGCCCGAGGCGACCGCGCGCGCGATCGTCCACGCCTACGAACGGCTCTGCGCCCGGCTGGGCCGGGGGGCGGCGGACGTGGCGGTGCGCTCGTCGGCCACCGCCGAGGATCTGCCCGACGCGAGCTTCGCCGGCCAGCAGGAGACCTTCCTCAACATCTCGGGCGAGGCCGCGCTGCTGGCCGCCTGCCGGCGCTGCTATGCCTCGCTGTTCACCGACCGCGCCATCGCCTACCGCGAGGCCAAGGGGTTCGACCATCTCAAGGTGGCGCTGTCGGTCGGCGTGCAGGCGATGGTCCGCTCGGACATCGGCGGATCGGGCACGATGTTCACCATCGACACCGAGTCGGGCTTTCCGCGCGTCGCGGTGATCGATGCCGCCTGGGGCCTGGGCGAGACCGTGGTGCAGGGCGCCACCGACCCCGACGAATACCAGGTGTTCAAGCCGCTGCTGGCCGACCCCGCGCTGGTGCCGATCATCGAGAAGCGCAAGGGCCGCAAGGAAATCAAGATGGTCTACGCCCGCGAGGGCGAGCGGACGACGCGCACCGTGCCCACCTCGAAGGCCGAGCGCGCGGCCTTCGTGCTCTCGGACGCCGAGATCCTGACCCTCGGCCGCTGGGCCTGCATCATCGAAGAGCACTACGGCCGGCCGATGGACATCGAATGGGCCAAGGACGGGCAGTCGGGCGCGCTGTTCATCGTCCAGGCCCGGCCCGAGACGGTGCAGTCGCGCAAGGCGGCCGGAGCGTACCGCAGCTTCTCGCTGGCCGCCAAGGGCCGGCTGCTCGCCTCGGGCCTGTCGGTCGGCGACCAGATCGTGGCCGGCCGCGTCTGCCTGATCGAAAGCGCGAAGGACATCGACCGCTTTGTCGACGGCGCGGTGCTGGTGACCGAGACGACCGACCCCGACTGGGTGCCGATCATGAAGCGCGCCACCGCCATCGTCACCGACCGCGGCGGCCGCACCAGCCACGCCGCCATCGTCAGCCGCGAGCTCGGGCTGCCCGCCATCGTCGGCACCGGCAACGCCACGCAGGTTCTGCACTCCGAGCAGGAGGTCACCGTCTCCTGCGCCGAGGGCGACGAGGGGCGGATCTACGAGGGGATCGGCGACATCCGGGTGGAAGAGCTCGACCCCACCGACCTGCCCGCGACCCGCACCAAGGTCATGCTCAACCTTGCCAACCCCGCGGCGGCCTTCCGCTGGTGGCGGCTGCCGGCCGACGGGGTGGGGCTGGCGCGGATGGAGTTCGTGGTCTCGAACCACATCAAGGCGCATCCCATGGCGCTGGTGCGCTTCGACAGCCTGAAGGACGAGGCCGCCAAGGCCGAGATCGCGGCGCTGACCGCCGGCTGGGACGACAAGGCCGAGTTCTTCGTCGATACCCTCGCCCGCGGCCTGTCGCGCATCGCCGCGGCGGTGTGGCCGAACCCGGTGATCGTGCGGATGTCGGACTTCAAGACCAACGAATATGCGGGGCTGCTGGGCGGGGCCGAGTTCGAGCCGAAGGAAGAGAACCCGATGATCGGGTTCCGCGGCGCCTCGCGCTACTACTCCCCCCGCTACCGCGAGGGCTTCGCGCTGGAATGCCGGGCGATCCGGCGTCTGCGCGAGGCGATGGGCTTCACCAACGCGGTGGTGATGATCCCCTTCTGCCGCTCGGTCGAGGAGGCCGACCGCGTGCTCGAGGTGATGGCCGCGAACGGGCTCCGCCGCGGCGAGAACGGCATGCAGGTCTACGTCATGGCCGAGATCCCCTCGAACGTCATCCGCGCCGAGGCCTTCGCCGAACGCTTCGACGGCTTCTCGATCGGCTCGAACGACCTCACGCAGCTCACCCTCGGGGTGGACCGCGATTCGGGCGAGCTCGCGGGGGCCTTCGACGAACAGGACCCGGCGGTGAAATGGATGATCGGCCATGTCATCCGCGCCGCAACGCTGGCGGGCGCCAAGGTCGGGCTGTGCGGTCAGGGGCCGTCGGACCACCCCGACTTCGCGGCCTTCCTCGTCGAACAGGGGATCGACTCGATCTCGGTGACGCCCGACAGCTTCATCAAGGTCAAGCGGGTCGTGGCCGAGGCCGAGGCCAGGGCCGACGCCGCCGCGCCGCGAGACTGACGCGACAGGCCGGGCCAGGCCGGGGCGGGCCGGGCCCGCTCCGCGGCGGGGGCCCGCCTTCCGGCAGGGCGGGGCGCGCCCCGGAGGGTGGGGATTGCGGCGCGTCCGCCGCCGCGGCAAGACGGCGACATGGAGCTCGACCAGTCGCACCCCGCGGCGTCCGACCTGCGCGCGGCCTGCCGCGCCCGGGTGCCGCGCTTCGTCTGGGAGTATCTCGACAGCGCCACCGGCACCGAGGCCGCCAAGGCCGCCAACCGCGCCGCGCTGGACGCGGTGCGGCTGCGGCCGCAGGTTCTGCTGGGCAAACTCGTGCCCGACCTCGCGACCCGCTTTCTGGGGCAGGACCACGCCCAGCCCTTCGGCATCGCCCCCGTCGGCATGTCGGGGCTGATCTGGCCGGGGGCCGAGGCCGCGCTGGCGCGCCTTGCCGCCGAGGCGGCGATGCCCTACTGCCTGTCCACCGTCGCCACCCGCACGCCGGAAGAAATCGGGCCGCTTTCCGGCGCGATGGGCTGGTTCCAGCTTTACCCCGTGGGCGACCCGGCGATCCGCGACGACATCATCGCCCGCGCGGCACGGGCGGGGTTCCGGGTGCTGGTGCTCACGGTGGACCTGCCCGCCGCCGCGCGCCGGGAACGGCAGCGGCGGGCGCGGCTGACCTTTCCGCCGCGCCTCACGCCGGGGATCCTGATGCAGGTGGCGCTGCGCCCGGCCTGGGCGCTGGGCACGCTGCGCGAGGGGACGCCGCGGCTGCGGCTGATGGAGGACTACCTCAAGACCGCCGGACCCGCCGCCTCGACCGCCCATGCCGGCTATCTGCTGCGGGCCAACCCCGACTGGGACTATCTCGCCCGGGTGCGCGACCGCTGGGCGGGGCCGCTGGTGGTCAAGGGCGTGCTGAACCCCGACGAGGCCGTGCGGCTGCGCGATGCCGGGGTCGATGCCGTCTGGGTGTCGAACCACGGCGGCCGGCAGTTCGACGCCGCGCCCGCAGGGCTCGAGGTGCTACCCGCGATCCGCGCCGCGGTGGGGCCCGGCTATCCGCTGATCCTCGACGGCGGCGTGGACAGCGGGCTGGACGTGCTGCGGGCGCTGGCGAAGGGGGCCGACTTCGTGATGCTGGGTCGCGCCTGGCACCATGCGCTGGGCGCCTTCGGCGCCCGCGGCGCGGCGCATCTGCTGCACATCCTGCGCGACGGGATGCTGGCCGACATGGCGCAGCTCGGCATCCTGCGACCCGCGCAGGCCGCCGGCCGCCTGGCCGTGTGACGCCGGCGCGACAGGGCCCGAGTTTCGCGTTTACCGCGCCGCAGCACGGGCTACTCTGCCGCGCGAGTCGGCAACGCCCGGAGGGCAGCATGGCGGATTTCCGCAAGATTCTCATCGCCAACCGGGGCGAGATCGCGATCCGGGTGATGCGCGCGGCCAACGAGCTGGGCAAGAGGACGGTCGCCGTCTTTGCCGAGGAGGACAAGCTCGGCCTGCACCGCTTCAAGGCCGACGAGGCCTACCGGATCGGCGCCGGGCTGGGGCCGGTGGCCGCCTATCTTTCGATCCCCGAGATCATCCGGGTGGCGAAGGAATGCGGCGCGGATGCCGTGCACCCGGGCTATGGCCTTCTGTCCGAGAACCCCGCCTTCGTCGAGGCGGTGACCGCCGCGGGCCTCGCCTTCATCGGCCCGAGGGTCGAGACGATGCGCGCGCTGGGCGACAAGGCCAGCGCCCGGCGGGTGGCGATTGCCGCGGGCGTGCCGGTGATCCCGGCGACCGAGGTTCTGGGCGAGGACATGGACGAGGTCCGCCGTCAGGCGGATGCCATCGGCTATCCGCTGATGCTCAAGGCGTCCTGGGGCGGGGGCGGGCGCGGCATGCGCCCCGTGCGCGGGCCCGAGGAGCTTGCCGACCGCGTGCGCGAGGGACGGCGCGAGGCCGAGGCGGCCTTCGGCTCGGGCGAGGGCTATCTGGAGAAGATGATCGAGCGCGCGCGGCACGTCGAGGTGCAGCTTCTGGGCGACCACCACGGCGGCCTCTATCACCTGTGGGAGCGCGACTGCACCGTGCAGCGGCGCAACCAGAAGGTGGTGGAGCGTGCGCCCGCCCCCTATCTGACGCCGGCGCAGCGCGCCGAGGTCTGCGCCATGGCGCTGAAGATCGGCCGCGCGGTGGGCTACCAGAACGCGGGCACGGTCGAGTTCCTGATGGACATGGACACGGGGGCGTTCTATTTCATCGAAGTCAACCCGCGCATCCAGGTCGAGCACACCGTGACCGAGGAGGTCACGGGCATCGACATCGTCCAGGCGCAGATCCGCATCGCCGAGGGCGCGACGCTGGCCGAGGCGACGGGGGCGGCGACGCAGGCCGACGTCACGCTCTCGGGCCACGCGCTGCAGTGCCGCATCACCACCGAGGATCCGCAGAACAACTTCATTCCCGACTACGGCCGCATCACCGCCTACCGCGAGGCCACCGGCATGGGCATCCGGCTCGACGGCGGCACGGCCTATTCGGGCGGGGTCATCACCCGCTACTACGACTCGCTGCTCGTCAAGGTCACCGCCTGGGCGCAGACGCCCGGGCAGGCCATCGCGCGGATGGACCGCGCCCTGCGCGAGTTCCGCATCCGCGGCGTCTCGACCAACATCGCCTTCGTCGAGAACCTGCTCAAGCACCCGACCTTCCTGAACAACAGCTACACCACGCGGTTCATCGACACCACGCCCGAGCTGTTCTCGTTCCGCAAGCGCCGCGACCGGGCGACGAAGATTTTGACCTACATCGCCGACATCACGGTCAACGGCCACCCCGAGACGGCGGGTCGCCCGCGCCCCGCGCCGGGGCTGCGCACACCGAAGCCCCCCGCGGCGAGGGGCGCGCCGGCCGCAGGGACGCGCGACCTTCTGCGCGAGCGGGGCCCCGAGGGCGTCGTCGCCTGGCTCGAGGGGCAGGAGCGCCTGCTGCTGACCGACACCACGATGCGCGATGCCCACCAGTCGCTGCTGGCGACACGGATGCGCTCGATCGACATGATCCGCGTCGCGCCCGCCTACGCGGCGAACCTCGCGGGGCTGTTCAGCGTCGAGTGCTGGGGGGGCGCCACCTTCGATGTCGCCTACCGCTTCCTGCAGGAATGTCCCTGGCAGCGGCTGCGCGACATCCGCGCCGCCATGCCCAACATCCTGACCCAGATGCTGCTGCGCGGCGCCAACGGGGTGGGCTACACCACCTATCCCGACAATGTGGTGCGCTTCTTCGTGCGGCAGGCGGCCGAGACCGGCATCGACGTCTTTCGCGTGTTCGACAGCCTCAACTGGGTCGAGAACATGCGCGTGGCCATGGACGCGGTGCTGGAGACGGGCCGCATCCTCGAGGGGGCGATCTGCTACACCGGTGACATCCTCGACCCGAACCGGGCGAAATACGACCTGAAGTATTACGTCGCCATGGGGCGCGAGCTGCGCGCGGCGGGGGCGCATATCCTCGGGCTGAAGGACATGGCAGGGCTTCTGAAGCCCGCCGCCGCGCGCGTGCTGGTGAAGGCGCTGCGCGAGGAGGTGGGGCTGCCGATCCACTTTCACACCCATGACACCGGGGGCCTTGGCGGCGCGACGATCCTGGCCGCGGCCGAGGCCGGCATCGCCGTTGCCGACTGCGCGATGGACTCGCTTTCGGGCAACACCAGCCAGCCCACGCTCGGCTCGGTCGTCGAGGCCTTGCGCCACACGCCGCGCGACACCGGCCTCGACATGGCCGCGATCCGCGCGATCTCGAATTACTGGGAGCAGGTGCGCGCCCATTACGCCGCCTTCGAGAGCGGGATGCAGTCGCCCTCCTCCGAGGTCTACCTGCACGAGATGCCGGGCGGGCAGTTCACCAACCTCAAGGCCCAGGCCCGTTCGCTGGGCCTCGAGGAGCGCTGGCACGAGGTCGCCCAGGCCTATGCCGACGTCAACATGATGTTCGGCGACATCGTCAAGGTCACGCCCTCGTCCAAGGTGGTGGGCGACATGGCGTTGATGATGGTGGCCCAGGGGCTGACCCGCGCGCAGGTCGAGGATCCGGCCGTCGAGGTGGCCTTTCCCGAGTCGGTCGTGGACATGATGAAGGGCAATCTCGGTCAGCCCCCCGGCGGCTGGCCCGAGGGCATCCGCCGCAAGGTGCTCAAGGGCGAGGCGCCCGTCGAGGGGCGGCCCGGCGCCGGCCTGCCGCCGGCCGATCTCGAGGCGATCCGCGCCCGGCTCTCGGCCGATCTCGACGGGTTCAGGATCGACGACGAGGACCTGAACGGATACCTGATGTATCCCAAGGTGTTCCTCGACTACATGGGGCGCCACCGGCTCTATGGCCCGGTGCGCGCGCTGCCCACCCGCACCTTCTTCTACGGCATGGAGCCGGGCGAGGAGATCACCGCCGAGATCGACCCCGGCAAGACGCTGGAAATCCGCCTGCAGGCCGTGGGCGAGACGCAGGACGACGGCGAGGTGCGGGTGTTCTTCGAGCTCAACGGCCAGCCCCGGATCGTGCGGGTGCCGAACCGCCTGGCCAAGTCGGCCGCCGCGCGCCGGCCCAAGGCCGAAGACGGCAACCCCGCCCACCTCGGCGCCCCGATGCCGGGGGTGGTGGCGAGCCTCGCGGTCGCCCCCGGCCAGCGGGTGAAGCCGGGCGACCTGATCCTGACGATCGAGGCGATGAAGATGGAGACCGGCCTGCACGCCGACCGCGCCGCCACCGTCAGGGCTGTCCACGTCCAGGCGGGTGCGCAGATCGACGCCAAGGATCTGCTGGTGGAGTTCGAGGACTGAGGCCGGCCGCCCCGGGGCCCCCGCGCTGCGGGGGCGGGCGCGGCGCGATCCCGGCGCCGCGCCGGGGGCGGCGGCGGGTCGAACCGGACGATCCGGTCCGCGGCGCGCAGCGGCTTGGCCCTTCGGTCCGGCCGGGCCCCGCCGACGGCTCGGGCAGCACCCGCATTTTCCCCTTGCAGCCCGCCGCCCGACCGACTAGATCACCGGTCACCCAAAGGATGCGGGTGTAGCTCAGGGGTAGAGCACAACCTTGCCAAGGTTGGGGTCGAGGGTTCGAATCCCTTCGCCCGCTCCAATGTCATGGTCATGACCGATCCGTGCAGCCATCGGACCGGGGCGCTTTCGCGCAGCTGTCCGCCCGGTCGGCGGCACCACCCGTTGCCCCCTTTCCGCCGACCTGTCCCGCCCCTATAAGGCCGCGTCATCGCCCGAGGGAGCCCCCGATGCGCACGGCCGAGATCGCCCGCAGGACCGCCGAGACCGACATCCGCCTGACGCTGGCGCTCGACGGCACGGGGCGGCGCGACATCGCCACCGGGATCGGCTTTTTCGACCACATGCTCGACCAGCTCGCGCGCCATGCCCTGCTTGACCTGACACTGCGCGCTGCGGGCGATACGCACATCGACGATCACCACACCGTCGAGGACACGGGCATCGCGCTGGGCCAGGCGCTGGCGCGCAGCCTCGGCGACAAGCGCGGCATCCGCCGCTATGGCGAGTGCACCCTGCCGATGGACGACGCCCGCCTGCGTGCCGCGCTCGACCTGTCGGGGCGGCCCTTCCTGCTGTGGCAGGTGGCCTTTCCCGCCGCGAAGATCGGCAGCTTCGATACCGAGCTTGTGCGCGAGTTCTTCCAGGCCTTCGCGACTCATGGCGGCATCACCTTGCATGTGACGGCCGAGGCCGGGGTCAACAGCCACCACATCGCCGAGGCCGCCTTCAAGGCGGTGGCCCGCGCCCTGCGCATGGCGGTCGAGCGCGACCCGCGGGCGGCGGGCGAGATTCCCTCGACCAAGGGCGTCCTGTGATGCTGACGGCGCTGGTGGACTACGACAGCGGCAACCTCCACTCGGCGCAAAAGGCGTTCGAACGCATGGCGGCGGAAACCGGGGCGGGCGCGGTGATCGTCACCGCGCGGCCCGAGGATGTGGCACGCGCCGACCGTATCGTGCTGCCGGGCGACGGCGCCTTTCCGGCCTGCCGCGCGGCGCTCGATGCGGTGCCGGGGCTGTTTGCGGCCATCGACGAGGCGGTGCGGCTCAAGGGCCGCCCGTTCCTTGGCATCTGCGTCGGCATGCAGATGCTGGCGACCCGGGGCCTGGAATACCGCGAGACGCCGGGTTTCGGCTGGATCCCCGGGACGGTGGCGCGGCTGGCCCCCGCCGACCCCGCGCTCAAGATCCCGCACATGGGCTGGAACGACCTGGTGATCGACCGCCCCCACCCGCTGCTTGCGGGCATCGCGACCGGCGCGCATGCCTATTTCGTCCATTCCTATGCGCTGGCCTGCGACGACCCCGCCGACCTGCTGGCCCATGCCGACTATGGCGGCCCGGTGACCGCCATCGTCGGGCGCGGCACTGTGGCGGGCACGCAGTTCCACCCCGAGAAAAGCCAGGCCACGGGCCTGCGGCTTATCGCGAACTTCCTGCGCTGGCGGCCCTGACCGGCGGCACGGCCAGCGCCCGGCGACCCGCGGGCGTGGCCAGCAGCGCCAGCGCCCAGACCCAGGCCAGCGCCGACAGCAGCGCCGCCGCGGGACCGCCAAGCGCGGTGGCGGTGCCGAGGTTGAAGCCGGTGTGCCACAGCACCGCGCCCAGCACCCCGCCGCGCCACACCGCCGCGATGTGGGCCAGCACGAACGACCCGGCCATCAGGCCAAGTCCGAAGCCGGCGGCCAGGGCAAGCGGACCCATGGCGCGATAGGTTTCGAGCACGACGAACATCGGCAGGTGCCAGGCCGCCCAGAGGGCGCCCGTCGCCGCCGTGCCGGCCACCGGGCCCCACACCGCCTGCAACCGCGGCAGAAGATAGCCGCGCCAGCCGAGCTCCTCGCCGAGCCCGTTGACGACAAGGACCACCGGCAGGAAGGCCCACCACGGCAGCGGCGGCATCCCGGAATACAGGCCAAGCCCCGCGGCCGACCCGCCGGAGGCAAGCGCCGCGGCCAGAAGCGGCAGCGGCGCCAGCGCCAGCGCCCAGCCCGCCGACCCCGGCGGCAGGGCGCGCAGCCGGGCGACCAGATCGGCCCATGCATGCGGTCCGCCGCGGGCGGCCAGGATCAGGGCGGCCACCGCCGGCCCCATCAGCCCCGGCAGATGCGTGGGCCAGGCTCCCTTGGTCACCACCGATCCGGCCAGCAGCAGCGGCGCCCAGGCGGCCCAGCTCAGGGCGACGGCCAGAAGGGCGAAGCGCCCGGCCTCGCCAAGGGCGGTGCGTCGGGCAAGCGTCATGCCGGCGGCCTCCTGCGACCGCCCGATCCTGCCATCGCACCCCCTCTCCGGCAGCCGCGCCTATTGCCGCAGCCGGCGGATCATGGCCCGCGGCAGCCGCCCGTCGATCGCGGCAAGCCCCGCGCCGATGATGGCCATGCCCGCCAGGTGGCGCGCCTCCAGCCGCTCGCCCAGCACAAGCACGCCCAGGGCCACCGCCGACACCGGGATGAGGAAGGTGACCAGCATCAGCTTCGTGGCCCCGGCCGAGGCCAGCACCCGGAAGAAGATGGCATAGGCCGCCGCCGTGGACAGCAGCGCCAGCGCCTGCACCGCGGCCAGCGCCTGCACCCCGGGCAGCGGCAGCGCCAGCGGGCGCTCGACGGCCAGCGCGAGCGGCAGCATCAGCGCCGACGACAGGCAGAGCTGGCCGAAGGCGATGCCGAGGGGTGCCGCGCCCAGCGCCCCGAACCGCCGCCCCCAGAGCGCCGAGAAGGCATAGGACAGCGCCGCCAGCAGGCAGGCCCCCCGGGCCAGCCCGCGCCCCCCAGAGCCCTCCAGCGCCTCGCCCCCGACCATCACCGCGACACCCGCGAAGCCAAGCGCCACTCCGGCCAGCTTGGCCGGCGTCGCCTTTTCGTCTGCCGTCAGAAGATGCGCGAGCGCAACGCTCCAGAGCGGGGTGGTCGCGTTCAGGATGGCGGCCAGCCCGGCCTCGATCTGCGTCTGCGCCCAGAAGAACAACGTGAAGGGGATCACGTTGTTGAGGATCGCCATGCCGCGGGCCCCCCGCCACAGCGCGGCCCCGCGCGGCAGCGCACCGCCCGTCAGCCGCAGCACGAGGCCCAGCGCCAGCGCCCCGAGCCCCACGCGCGCCAGCACGAGCGTCAGCGGCGGCACCTCGGGCAGGGCCAGCTCGACGAACAGGAACGTCCCGCCCCAGAGGACCGACAGGATCAGCAGCAGCCCCCAGTCCCGCCCGGTCGTGCACCCGCCCCTTGCTGGAAAGGCCGCCCCGTCTTGCCCCGGCAAGGCGCGGGAAGAAACCCGCCCCTCGCGCCTTCGGTGCAGGAGGGTCAGCGCACCGCCCGGGTGCGCAGGAACAGATAAAGCGGCAGACCGCAGGACACCCCGATGCCGAAGGTCGCAGGGATTGCCACCAGCGCCAGCCAGTTCCGCCGCACCGACACTTCGGCCAAGATCCAGACCACCAGCGCCGCCGCGGCTATGGTCAGGTCCCACACCAGGCCCGACGTCGCGTGGTTGGCGTGCCAGGCCTCGACCATGCCGGGCAGGCTCCAGCCGTTGGCCCGGAGCCAGGCGACGAAATAGGTCATCGGGTGGATCGCGCCCCAGACGGCGAGGGCGAGGTAGAGCATTCTGAGCGGCGACATCGGCGATCTCCGGGCGGTTGGGTCAGGGCATGGCCGGGCGGCGCCCGGCACGGCCTCGACAGCGTTGCGGCGGATGCGCACGCCCCGCCGCCAGCCACCCTAGCGC
The DNA here is from genome assembly GCA_937983405.1 of uncultured Paracoccaceae bacterium. Taxonomy (GTDB): domain Bacteria; phylum Pseudomonadota; class Alphaproteobacteria; order Rhodobacterales; family Rhodobacteraceae; genus JAHDXW01. The sequence goes on along the minus strand of CALJZN010000089.1, from coordinate 19,975 downwards.
CCGGCCGCGTCCGGGAAAGCCCCCTCAGCGCCCGAGGACGACGCCGACCTGCGCCTCGCCCGTCACCGTGACGCCGCCCGCCGGGGCCACGGGCGGCCCGTCGGCCCCGCAGGCCGCCAGCGCCAGCAGCGCCGCCGCAAGAACATGTCGCCTCATCCGAGCCTCTCCTTCCATGCCGCGATCTGTTCGCGCACCCGAACCGGCGCCGTGCCGCCATAGCTTGTGCGGCTGGCGACCGAGTTGCGCACGCCCAGCACCTCGAACACCTCGGCCGTGATGCCGGGATGGGCAGCCTGCATCTCCTCGAGCGTCAGGTCGGGCAGGTCGCAGCCCCGCGCCTCGGCCCGACGCACCAGCGCGCCGGTGACGTGATGCGCCTCGCGGAACGGCAGGCCCAGCGCGCGCACCAGCCAGTCGGCCAGGTCGGTCGCGGTCGAGAAGCCCGCGGCAGCGGCGGCCTCGAGCCGCGCGGGGTCGGCCGCGAGGTCGCGCAGCATCCCCTCCATCGCGGCCAGCCCCAGCATCAGCGTGTCGGCGGCGTCGAAGACCTGCTCCTTGTCCTCCTGCATGTCCTTGGAATAGGCCAGCGGCAGCCCCTTCATCACCGTGAACAGCGCCACCGTTGCCCCAAGGATGCGCCCCATCTTGGCGCGCAGAAGCTCGGCCGCGTCGGGGTTCCTCTTCTGCGGCATGATCGACGAGCCGGTGGTGAAGCGGTCCGACAGCCGCACGAAGCGGAACTGCGCCGAGGACCAGATCACCAGCTCCTCGGCCAGCCGCGACAGGTGCAGGGCGCAGATCGCCGCGGCCGAAAGGAACTCGAGCGCGAAGTCGCGGTCGCTGACGGCATCGAGCGAATTCGCCATCGGCCGGTCGAAGCCCAGCGCCGCCGCCGTCATCTGCCGGTCGATCGGGAAGGAGGTGCCGGCGAGCGCCGCAGCACCGAGGGGGCATTCGTTCATCCGGGCCCGCGCATCGGCGAAGCGGCCTGCGTCGCGGCCGAACATCTCGACATAGGCCAGCATGTGGTGGCCCCAGGTCACGGGCTGGGCGACCTGGAGATGGGTGAAGCCCGGCATCGGCCAGTCGGCCCCGGCCTCGGCCTGGGCCAGAAGCGCGCGCTGCAGCGCCGCAAGCCCGGACAGCGCCGCATCGCACTGCGCGCGCACCCACAGGCGGAAGTCGGTCGCCACCTGGTCGTTGCGCGACCGCGCGGTGTGCAGCCGGCCGGCGGGGGCGCCGATGATCTCCTTCAGCCGGGCCTCGACGTTCATGTGGATGTCCTCGAGCGCCGTGCTGAAGGGAAACTCGCCCGCCTCGATCTCTGACAAGACCGTGAGCAGCCCTTCCCGGATCGCCGCCGCATCGCTATCGCTGAGAATGCCGCAGGCGGCGAGCATCGCCGCATGGGCGCGGCTGCCGGCGATGTCCTGGGCGAAAAGCCGCCGGTCGAACCCGATCGAGGCGTTGATCGCCGTCATGATCGCGTCCGGCCCGGCGGAAAAGCGCCCGCCCCACATCGCGTTGCCGGCTGTCTGGGGGTTGTCGGTCATCTAGCGTCCCGAGGGAATGATGCGTCTGTTGCCCTTCGTGCTCTACACGGCCCTCGCGTTGGGCGCCACCCCGCCGGCGCAGGGCGACCCCGCCGCGCTGGCCGCGCTGCAGACCGGCGCGATGCGCACACTCGTCCTGCACCCCGAACCCCGGCCGCTGCCCGAGGCGGCGTTGCTCGATGCCGCAGGCGCCGCGCGGTCGCTGGCCGACTGGCGCGGCCGGGTGGTCCTGGTGAACTTCTGGGCCACCTGGTGCCCCCCCTGCCGCGACGAGATGCCCTCGCTCGGCGCGCTGCAGGCCGCGCTGGGCGGGGCGGACTTTGCCGTGCTGCCGGTGGCCACGGGGCGCAACCCGGTGCCGGCGATCCGCCGCTTCTATGCCGAGGCCGGGGTCGAGGCGCTGCCGATCCTGCGCGACCCGGCGATGGCGCTGGCGCGCGGGATGGCGGTGATGGGGCTGCCCGTGTCGGTGCTGCTCGACCGCGACGGGCGCGAGGTGGCGCGGCTGACCGGGCATGCCGACTGGGCCGCGCCCGAGGCGCTGGCGCTGATCGCGGCGGTGATCGCCGCCGCCCCGGGCGGGTGAAGCTGGCCGGATTAACCGCCCCTTAGGGAAGCGGGCGCATAACTTGGAGCGTCGCGGGCGCAACGGGTGCGCCGGGTCAGATGCCGGAGGGGGGATGCCACAGCTTGCCGCGCTCGAGACCGAGGAGATCCCGCCCGAGCTGGCCGACCCCGTGTCGGCCGCCGTGGCCGCGCGCGACCGCCAGACGCTGGCCGAGGTGCGCGAGGCGCTGCGGACCCGGCGCGCCTTTCTTGCCTATCAGCCCGTGGTGCAGGCCGCCCGCCCCGACCGCGTCGCCTTCTGGGAGGGGCTGATCCGCATCTGCGATTCGACCGGGCGGGTGATTCCGGCGCGCGACTTCATCGGCGTGGCCGAGACGAGCGAGCTCGGCCGGATGATCGACACGGTCGCGCTCGAGGCCGGGCTCGCGGCGCTGGCGGCCCATCCGGGCCTGCGGCTGTCGGTGAACATGTCGGCCCGCTCGATCGGCTATCCGCGCTGGACGCGCGCGCTGGACGAGGGGCTGGCCGCCGGGGCGACGGTGGCCGAGCGGCTGATCCTCGAGATCACCGAAAGCTCGGCGATGCTGATGCCCGACCTCGTCTCGGTGTTCATGCACGACCTGCAGCGCCGCGGCATCACCTTCGCGCTCGACGATTTCGGGGCCGGCTTCACCTCGTTCCGCTACCTGCGCGATTTCACCTTCGACATCGTCAAGATCGACGGGCAGTTCGTCCGCGGCGTGCATGGCGATGCCGACAACCAGGTGCTGATGCAGGCGTTGCTGTCGATCGCGCGGCACTTCGACATGTTCACGGTCGCCGAATCGGTCGAGGACGCGCGCGATGCCGCCTGGCTCGCCGCCGAGGGGGTCGATTGCCTGCAGGGCTATCTCTACGGCGCACCCACCCGCCGGCCCGTCTGGGACGTCAGGGCGGAGCGCCGGCGCGCCTGACCGCGAGGGGCGCGCAAGGCCCGGGGCGCGCGAGGTCAGGGGCGCGCAAGGTCAGGGGCGCGCAAGGGCCGCAGGCGGTCGGTTTTGCGGACGGGCCGCGGGCGGTCCGTTCGCTCGCGCGCGGCCGGTCCGCGGCCAGGTCAGCGCCGTATCGCCCCACCAGCGCCGCATCGCCCCGCCCGCGACGGGGCCGGGGCAAGGACGGCGCCGGGACAAACGCGGGGCCGGGGCAAGCCCCGCCCCCCGTGTCCAGCATGACCAGGGCCGGCCTGCGCCGCCGGTCAGACGACGAACTGCCCGCCGTTGGCCGAAAGGGTCGAGCCGGTGATGAACCCCGCCTCGTCCGAGGCCAGGAAGACCACGCAGCGCGCGATCTCCTCGGGCTCGCCCAGCCGGCCCACGGGGATCTGAGGGATGATGCGCTCGGCCAGCACCTTGGGGTCGATGGCCTTGACCATCTCGGTGGCGATGTAGCCCGGGCAGACCGCGTTCACGGTGATCCCCGCGCGCGCGCCTTCCTGCGCCAAAGCCTTGGTAAAGCCCAGATCGCCTGCCTTGGCGGCGGAATAGTTCGCCTGCCCCGCCTGCCCCTTCTGGCCGTTGATCGACGAGATGTTGATGATCCGACCGAACTTGCGGTCGCGCATCCCCGGCCAGACCGGATGGGTCATGTTGAACAGGCCGGTCAGGTTGGTCTCGATCACCTCGCGCCACTGTTCGCGCGTCATGCGGTGGAACATCGCGTCTCGGGTGATGCCGGCGTTGTTCACCAGCACCTCGACCGGTCCCAGCGCCGCCTCGACCTGCGCAATCCCCGCCACGCAGGCGTCGTAGTCGGCGACCGACCACCTGAAGGTAGGAATGCCCGTCTCAGCGGTGAAGGCCGCCGCTGCCGCCTCGTTGCCCGCATAATTGGCGGCGACGCGGTATCCCGCCGCCTTCAGCGCCACCGAGATCGCCGCGCCGATGCCGCGCGAGCCGCCGGTGACGAGTGCAACCCGTCCCATGGATGTCCCCCCTGTCGTTGTCGTTGCGTCAGGTTAGCCGGGCGCCGCGGGCCGCGCAACTTTGTTGCGCACCCCGACGGCGCCCCTTGGCCTCAGGCCCGCTCGAGGCACATGGCCACGCCCATGCCCCCGCCGATGCACAGCGTGGCCAGCCCGCGCGCGGCACCGCGGCGCTGCATCTCGAACAGAAGCGTGGTGAGGATCCGCGCCCCCGACGCCCCGATGGGATGGCCGATGGCGATCGCGCCGCCGTTCACGTTCACCACCTCGGGGTTCCACCCCATGTCGCGGTTGACCGCGCAGGCCTGGGCCGCGAAAGCCTCGTTGGCCTCGACAAGGTCGAGGTCCTCGGGCTTCCAGCCCGCCCGGGCCAGCGCCTTGCGGCTGGCCGGGATCGGGCCCACGCCCATGATCGCCGGGTCGAGCCCCGCCGTGGCGTAGGCGGCGATGCGCGCCATGGGGGTCAGCCCGCGCCGCGCCGCCTCGGCCTCGGACATCACCAGCACCGCCGCCGCGCCGTCGTTGATGCCGCTGGCGTTGCCGGCCGTCACTGTGCCGTCCTTGACGAAGGCCGGGCGCAGCTTGGTCATGGCGTCCAGCGTGGCGCCGTGGCGGATGTATTCGTCCTGCTCGACGACGATGTCGCCCTTGCGGGTCCTGACCGTGAAGGGCACGATCTCGTCCTTGAACTTGCCGGCCTTCTGCGCCGCCTCGGCCTTCAGCTGGCTGGCCAGCGCGAAGCGGTCCTGCTCGTCGCGGCCGATCTGCCATTGCTGGGCCACGTTCTCGGCGGTGTTGCCCATGTGATAGCCGTTGAAGGCGTCCCACAGGCCATCGCGGATCATCGTGTCGAGGAAGGTGAGATCGCCCATCTTCTGCCCCGCGCGCAGATGGGCGACATGGGGGGCAAGGCTCATGTTCTCCTGCCCGCCTGCCGCCACGATGTCGGCGTCGCCCAGCTGGATGTGCTGCGCCGCCAGCGCCACCGCGCGCAGGCCCGAGCCGCAGACCTGGTTGATGCTCCAGGCCGCGCTTTCCTTCGGCAGGCCGGCCTTGATGTGCGCCTGGCGTGCGGGGTTCTGGCCCTGCCCCGCCGTCAGCACCTGACCGAGGATCGTCTCGGACACCTCGGCCTTGTCGATGCCCGCACGGGCGACCACGGCCTCGAGCACCGCCGCGCCGAGCTCGTGCGCGGGGGTTGCGGCGAAGCTGCCGTTGAAGCTGCCGACGGCCGTGCGTGCGGCCGAGACGATGACGACATTGGTCATGCGGGGTCACTCCCTATGCGAAGGCCTGGACGGCGACCCGTTCGCCGCCGGCCCGTGATGCAGGCAGAGCATGCCCTATCGTCGCGCCGCGGCCAAGTCGAGCGCGAGGCGATTGCGGGCAAACCCCGCGTCTGGGTGGTTGCCCCGCGCGACGGCAGTCGGCGCGGCGGGGTGAACCCGGTCGCGCCGCCCCCGGCCCCGGGGGGCGCGACGGCGCCGCCGCGGCCGTGCCGGGTTAAAGGCCCGCCCCGGTCACCCCGCCGCCCGCTGCGGAAGGTGGCGGAAGACCCCCCAGGCCGACCAGATCAGGACGATCCCGAGCCCGATCTTGAGCGCCTGCGACGGCACGAGGCCGAGCGCAAGCGCGCCGAGCACGGCACCCGTCACCGAGCCCGCGCCCAGGGGCAGGACGGTCTGCCGCCACACCGCGCGGCTGCGCAGCACCGACCCCGCCCCGAGATGGCGCGACAGGCCCACCGCGATGGTGGGCATCCCCACCAGCATCGCCATCGAGCCCGCCAGCTTCACGTCCACCCCGAACAGCAGGATGAACACCGGGATGATCAGCTCGCCCCCCGCCACACCCAGAAGCGACGAGACCAGGCCGATCACCACCCCGCAGGCGGCCGCGACAAGCAGGGTGGGGACAAGGCCCTCGCCCACCAGCCGGCGCGGCTCGGCCACGAACAGCCCTTCGGCGATCAGCACCAGCCCGAGCGCGACGAGCAGCAGCAGGATCAACCGGCCCAGCAGCCGGTCGGACGCCCGGCGCAGCCAGCCCGCGCCGACCCAGGCCGCCGACATCGCCCCCGCCAGCATGCCCAGCACGGCGGGCAGATGCGGCGCGATCTGGGCCGGCGGGACGGTTCCGGTGCGGAACGGAGAGGCCGCCGCCAGCACGATGAAGCTGGCGACAAGGTTCACCGCCACCGCCTCGCGCGCCGAGAACCGCAGCACGCCCACCAGCGCGGGCAGCCGGAACTCGGCGCCGCCCAGGCCGATCAGCCCGCCGGCGGTGCCGACCGCGGCGCCGATGCCGAAGGACAGGGCCGGGCGGGCGGGGCGCGTCATCCCGCAGGCCGCGCCGGGCCGGGCGCGCGGGCGACATGGTCGCGGGCCACCGACATCGACTTGAGGATGGCGTGCACGGATTCGCCCGGCCGCAGCGCCATCTGCTCGGCGGCGCGGCGGGTGATGCGGGCGAGAATCTCGTCCGCGCCCACCCGGACATGCACGGTCACGGCCGGCCCCCTGCCGGCCACGATCGCGGCCACGGTGCCGGGCAGGATGTTCTGCGCCGACAACCCCTCGGGCCGGGCCCGCGACAGGATCACCTCATGCGCCATGATCCGCACCCTCACCCGGGTTCCGGGCGCCGCCTCGACCCCCGGCAGGAACAGCGGGCCGGCCGCAGCCTCGAGCCGCGCCAGCCCGTCGGCCCCGTGCTCGGCCACGACCGCGGGCAGCAGCGCGGCCACCTCGCGGATGCCCATGGCGCGCAGCGCCTCGGGGTCGCCCATGACCTGCGCCGTGGTGCCTTCGCCCACCACGCGGCCCCGCTCGATCACCGCCATCCGGTCGGCGAGAAGCTGCGCCTCGGTCATGTCGTGGGTGACAAGCACGACCGGCATGGCCAGATGGGCGCGCAGCGCAAGGATCTCGGCATGGAGCCGCTCGCGCGTCGCGCGGTCCACGGCCGAGAACGGCTCGTCCAGCAACAGCGCCCGCGGCCTGCGCGCAAGCGCGCGGGCCACCGCCACGCGCTGCTGCTGGCCGCCCGACAGTTGCGCCGGCCTGCGGTCGGCCAGCCCGTGGAGATGCACCAGATCGAGCAGGCGCGCGGCCTCGGCGCGGTCGGGGCGGTCCATCGCCGCCATGACGTTCTGGGCGACCGTCATGTGCGGAAACAGCGCGTAGCTCTGGAACACGATGCCGGCGCGGCGGCGGTGCGGCGGCAGATCGACCCGCGCGGCGGTGTCGAGCCAGACCTCGCCCGCGACCGCGACCCGCGCCGCCTCGGGCCGCCACAACCCGGCGATGGTGCGCAGCAGCGTGGTCTTGCCCGAGCCCGAATGCCCGACCAGCGCCAGCACTTCGCCCGGCTCGACCCGGAACGCCGCCTGAAGCGGGATGGGACGTTCCGCCCGCGCCATCACCTCGAGCGCCATCAACCCAGCCTCCGCCCGACGCGGGCCGACAGCCAGAAGGTCAGCGCAATCGTGAACAGCGCGATGGCCACCAGCACCGCCGACATGATCGCGGCACTGCGGTCGTCGAAGGCCTGCACCCGGTCGTAGATGGCGATGGCGATGGTCTTGGTCTCGCCCGGGATCGCGCCGCCGACCATCAGCACGATGCCGAACTCGCCCAGCGTGTGGGCGAAGGTCAGCACCATCGCCGTCATCAGCCCCGGCCAGGCCAGCGGCAGCTCGACCCGCCACAGCGCGGCGGCGGGCGACAGGCCGCAGCAGGCGGCCGCCTCGCGCACCTCGGGCGGGATCGCCTCGAACCCGCGCTGGGCGGGCTGGATGGCGAAGGGGAGGTTGAAGATCACCGAGGCCACCACCAACCCCTCGAAGCTGAACACGAGCTGATGCCCGAACAGCGCCTGCCACAGCTCGCCCACCGGCGAGCTGCGGCCCAAGCCCACGAGCAGGTAAAAGCCCAACACCGTCGGCGGCAGCACCAGCGGCAGCATCACCAGCGCCTCGACCAGTCCCTTGCCCCGGAACGCGCGGTAGGCCAGAAGGCGCCCCGTCAGCACCGCGACCGGCAGCAGAACAAGCACCGTCCACCCCGCAAGACGCAGCGACAGGGAAAGCGCGGTCCAGTCCATCGCCCTACGCGTGCGGCAGCACGAAGCCGTAGCGCTGCATGATCGCGCGCGCGGCCGGGGCCTGCATGTAGGCATAGAACGCCTCGGCCACCGGCCCGGCCCCCCGCAGCCGCGCCATGCGCTGGCGCAGCGGTTCGTGCCGGTCCTCGGGGATCAGCGCAAAGCGGCCGCGGGGCGCCACCTCGGGGGCCAGCGCCAGCGAATAGGCGATGATGCCCCCCTCGGCATTGCCCGACAGCGCGAACTGCGCGGCCTGGGCGACATTCTCGCCCAGCACGAGGACGGGTTGCAGCGCGTCCCACAGGCCGCGCGCGACCAGCGCCTCGCGCGCCCGCTGGCCGTAGGGCGCATGCTCGGGGTTGGCGATGGCAAAGCGGGTGATCCGGCCCGCGGCCAGCAGCGCGGCCAGATGGTCAAGCTCGGGGTCGGGCGTCAGCGGCGAGCCGTGCGGCACCATGAGCACCACCCGGCCCAGCGCATACAGGTCGCCCGCGTCGCGGGTGAAGCCGTCGGCGTGCAGCGCGGCAATGAAGCGCTCGTCGGCCGCGAGGAAGATCTCGAAGGGCGCGCCCTCGCGGATCTGGCGGGCGAAGTTGCCGGTCGAGCCGAAGGACAGCCGCACCTGCAGCCCCGTCTCGGCGGTGAAGGCGCGGGCAACCTCGGAGACGGCGAACTGCAGGTCGGCGGCGGCGGCCACGACCGGCGCATCGGGCTGCGCCCTCGCGGCCCCGGCAGAGATCGCGGCAGCGGCCGCAAGCCCGAGAAGCGCGCGACGGGCCAGGGGTGCAGGCATGGGGCGGTTCCCGCGTGATGTGGTTCGCCGAACATATCGCCGGACATCCCCCGGCGAGGCAAGCGTTACTTTCCTTCGGGAATATCCCCGGCGCCGGCCCTGCGCGCCGCCCGCCCCCGACCCGAGGCCGCGGCGATCAGTAGAATCGCCTCTTGTCGAGCACATTGCGCATCCGCTCCGGCGCGCCGGCCAGGAAATGCCCGAGGTTGTCCAGAAAGATGTCCGCGATCCGCTGGTTCTCGGCCGCCACCGTGCTGGCCGAATGCGGGCTGATGAGCACGTTGGGCAGCGACCAGAGCGGCGAGTCCGGCGGCAGCGGCTCGGTGCGGGCCACGTCGAGCGCGGCGAAGCCGATGCGCCCCGCCGCCAGCGCCGCGATCATGGCATCCTCGTCAATCACGGCACCGCGGGCGATGTTGACCAGCACGCAGCCCGGCCGCATCGCGGCGATCAGGCCCGCGTCGATCATCCCCTCGGTCTGCGGCGTGTGCGGCATGGCCAGCACGACGAAATCCGCCGTCGGCAGCAGCCCCGCCAGCGCCTCGGGGCCGGCAACGGCATCGGCGTGCAGCTCGGCCGCGCGCTCGGGCGCGGGACGGTTGACGATGCAGGTCGTGCGCAGGCCAAAGGCGCGGCCAAGGCGCGCCACCTCGGCCCCGATGCGGCCCGCGCCCACGACCAGCAGATGACGGCCGGGCAGATCCTCGCCGCAGTAGCGCTCCCACCGGCGGGCGGCCTGCGCCGCGCGCAGCATGGGCAGCCGCTTGACGTGGGTCAGGATCGCCATCAGCGCGAACTCGGCCAGCGGCACGGCATGCACGCCGCTCGCGGTGGTCACGATCACCGGATGGTCGGACAGCCCCAGGCGGTGGACCATCTGGCCCACCCCGGCGCTGGTGGTCTGGACCCACCGGACCTTCGGCGCCAGCGTCAGGCCGCCGCCCGCCGCGGCGGGGCCGGGCGGGAAGTCCCACAGGATGGTGGCGCGGGACAGATGCGCGCGCCAGCGCGCCTCCTGCGCGGGCGTGCGGCGGAAATCCGGGCGCCCACCGTGGTCGGCGGCAAAGCGGGGCGGGGGCAGCAGGTCCGGCTCGAAGATCACCTCGACGCCGGCGGGCGCCTCGGCGGCGATCCGGCGCGCGGTCGCCTCGTCGAGCGGGGTGGCGATGAAGACGGTCTCGGCGGGCATGGCGGGGCCTTTCTGAAGGTCGGTTGTGCCCCGGGGCGGCGACCGGGGCAAAGGGGGGGGGGTCAGATCAGCGCGTCGGGCCCGCGCCCGGTCATCTCGGCCGCGATCAGCGGCAGGGGCAGCGAGCCGTAGGACAGAAGCCGGTTGTGGAACAGCCCGAGGCTTCGAGGGTCGGGCGCCGGGCCGACGACGGCCTCGCGCAGCCGCCGCAGCAGGGTGGGGCCCACCAGATACATGCTGCCCGAGCTTGGCGCCTGCGCGATGCGCTGCACCGCCGCCAGCGCCGCGCCCTCGGTCGCGCCGGTCCGCGCCACAAGGAATGCCGCCGCCTCGGCCTCGGTCCAGGTGCCGCGATGCAGGCGCACGTCGATCAGCGCCCGCGCCGCCCCGCGCAGCGCGTCGTGGTGCAGCGAGAGCCTTTGGCGCGCGTCGAACAGCCCGAACTCGGCGACCATCCCCGGCACATAGCCCGACCAGCCCTCGGCCATGCCAAGGCCGCTGTGGATGACGATGTAACCCGCGCTGTCCACCGCCGAGAGCCGGCCGAAGCGGCTCGTGGCGCGGTGGTAGGCGAACCAGTTCTGGACGTGGTGGCCGATGCCCGCGTGGTGCAGGATGTGGTTGGACAGGATCGTGGTGCGGTCGGTGCCCCCGGGCGCGTCGGGGATGATGAAGTCCACCGGCTGCGGCGGATCGAGGGGCGCCGCCGCGTAGGGATAGACCGTCGCCTCGACCATAACCCCCTGCAGCCAGGGGGGGACCGGGACGAAGCGGATCGGGTAGTCGGGCCATTCGACCAGGCCGAGGTCGATGGCCAGCTGCCGCTGCGCCCGATAGACCTGCAGATGGTGGTCGGGCACCTCGCCGGGCGCCACGCGGTCGGCACGCAGCTCGGCCAGCACCGTCTGCCAGGAAGCGCCAAAGGCGCGGGCGCCGGACTCCAGCGCCTCGGTCGCCGCGTCGAGCGCGGCCAGCGCCATCTGCTCGACAGTCCGGGCGCCCCCCGGGACGTGATGGGTCGAGGCGAGCAGCAGGTCGAGCAGCGCGGCGCCGCAACCCGCAGGGCGCCGGCCGGCGGGGCCCGCCGCGGCAAGGGTGGCATCGAGGTCGGCGAAGGCCTGCGCGGCAAGGTCCAGCGCGGCCTCGTCCGGGAACGTGACCCCGAGATCGGCACAGTAGCGCCGCACGCCCGTTGCGAACAGCGCCTGTCCCGCCCGGCAATGGACCCGGGCCGTCGCAACCCACGCCATCGGCGCGTCGGCCGCCGCCGCGGCCGCCTGCTCCAGCGCCTCGGGCACCGCCCGGCTGCGGGCCGCCACCGCCCGCAGCCGCTGGTCCGCCGGGGCAAAGTCGCGCCGCAAGAGCCCGATTACCCCGAACAGCGCGCGCGCCGTGATCGCCGAGGGGTCGCGATGCGGCGCATGGCCAGACCGCAGCAGCGCGATCTGGGATGCCAGATACCCCTCGGCCACCTGCCGGTCGAGCCGGTGGGCCGGGTCCGGGCCAGCCTCGGCCGGCAGCCTTCCGGCCAGGCGCGCGAGCTCGGCCGACTCGGCCGCCGCGCCCGCGGGGGACAGGTCGGGCAGCCGGGCATCATGGTCGTGAACGCCGACGAAGGTCGCATCGACCGGACGGCGGGCGAACAGGGCGGCCAGGACCGCCGCGCACCAATCGCCGACGCTGCCTTGCTGTGTCATCTACGCCGGTCCCCGTTCCAGCGCGGCAAGGCCGCCGACGGCTTGCGCCTCGCGTTCGGCGAAGAACCGCCGCATCCGGTCGTAGGCCTCGCGCAGATGCACCTCGATGGCGGCGACCGCCTCGGTTTCGTTGCGCGCGGCGATCAGGGCGCGGATGTGCTGATGCTGCGCCACCAGCACCTCGCTGAACAGCCTTTCGGTCACGTTGCGCGAGACCATCGACTTGAACACCTGCGACTTCAGCGTCATCCAGCAGGCTTCGACGCGCTTGTGCCGCGCGGCCACGTAGATGAGATGGTGAAACGCGATGTCGAGCTCCGCCACCCGGGTGGGATGCGCGTTGGGCCCGAGGTCGGCGAGTTCGTCCAGCACCGACGCCATGGCCGCCAGATCGGCGAGCGTCCGCTTGCGTGCCGCGTGCCGGACCGCCAGCCCCTCGAGCGCCAGGCGCGTCTCGTAAATCTCCTCGAGATCGGTGAGCGTGAGGGCGGCGACCACCGCCCCGTGGTTGCGCCTCGAGACGACGAGACCCTCGCGCTCGAGCCTTTTCAACGCCTCGCGGATCGGGCCGCGGCTGACGTTGAACGCCGCCGCCAGTTCCAGTTCCCGCAGGTTCGCGTTCGGCGGAATCGCGCCGCCGATGATGCTCTGCCGCAACCGGTCGGCCACCGTGTCCGACACGGCCTGTCGCGCCGGCCCCTCGCCGAGCGCGGTGGCTGTGCCCTGCTGCTGCCCGTTCCTGCGGTCCAACGCCACCCACCTCGCAAGATTGCAGTGCAAAACACGCCTGCTTTGCAGGCAGCTGCACCGTCACGACGTCCGAATCTTCTCCTCCGCTGGACGGGCGGCTGTCTTGCGCGCGACCGAGAGATCGACGGCACCTGCCAAGCCGACCCCCGGTCCGCCGCGACGATCAGGCCCGCTGCCGCTCCGGCGCCGCTTCTTGGCATCGAAATCCTTTTTTTGCAACAACTCGCTCGACCATCACCGCGGCTGCGCCGGCCCGGGCCGCGCGCGGCGCCGCCGGACCATCGCCGGACGCCGCGCGCCCGCCGGGCGCGCTGCAGCGGGCCGCGGCGGCCGTGGGGGCACATCTCGTGACCCGTTGACAGTTGCAGTGCAATATCTCACGCTTGCGCAGACCCTTCCCAGTCCGCGCGCAGGAGAACGTCGATGACAGAGTGGAATGCATTGAGGACGGGCCGGCGCGTTGCTGCCCGGGTCGGCAGCCTCGTCGCCGCGGCCGTCCTTGCAACGGCGGCGACGACGCTCCATGCGGCGGCCGAAACGGTGCTGCGCATCGCGCGGCCCGACGACGTGCGGGCGCTCAACCCGATCCGGCAGGCCAACAACAGCACCAGCGAGGTCACCTATCAGATCCACGAAGGTCTGGTCACCGTGAACCCCGAGCAGCAGGTCGTGCCCGTGCTGGCAACCTCGTGGGAGCTGCTGCCCGACGGGCTGACCTACCGCGTCAAGCTGCGCGAGGGCGTGACCTTCCACAGCGGCCGGCCGTTCAATGCCGAGGCCGTGGCCTGGAACATGAACCGCCAGCTGTTCGGCACCCCGCCGGGCATCGCCGCGGGGTTGATCCCGAAGCTCGGCGCCGTGACCGTGGTGGACGAGTTCACCATCGACTTCACGCTGGTCAAGCCGAGCGGCGTGTTCATGGCGATCCTCGGCGCGCCCTTGTTCATGATCGTCGATCCGGCGACCATGGAAGAGCTTGGCAACGACGGCTATGACCGCGGCCCCAGCGGCACCGGGCCCTTCATGTTCGACAGCTGGACCCCCGGCGTCAACGTGCAGCTCGTCGCGAACCCCAACTACTGGGACAAGGACAACGGGCCGGGCGTGGACCGCGTGATCTTCGAGGTCATCCCCGAGGCGTCGGCGCGGGCCATCGCGCTGCGCAACGGCGAGGTGGACATCGCCTTCGCGGTCGCCGCCGAACAGGTGGACAGCTTCAAGGTGCCCGGCTTCACCGTGCACGAGGTGCCCTCGACCCGCGTGCTCTACATCGGCCTGAACACCGTCGATCCGATCCTGAGGGACGTGAACGTGCGCCGGGCGCTGGCCCATGCCATGGACCGCGAGCTGATCGCGACGATCATCGGCGCCAACGGCGCCCGGGCCGACGGCATCGGGATGCCCTCGGCCCTGGGCTTCTTCCCCTCGGCGCGCGCCTACGACCCCGAGCGGGCGAAGGCCCTGCTCGAGGGCGCGGGATGGCGCGCAGGTTCGGGCGGCATCCGCAGCAAGGACGGCGTGCCGCTCGAGATCCGGGTGCAGACGCAAGGCACGACACCCGGCGAGGTCGAGGCCCTTCAGGTCGTCCAGCAGCAGTGGCTGGCGGTCGGGGCGCGCATGATCATCGAGCGGGTGGAGGGCGGCGCGCTCGCGGCCGGGCTGACGGCGGCCGCGCGCGCGCACACCGAAGACCCCACCAAGATCCCGCCTTACCAGGGCTTCGTGCTGGCCGACGGCATCCGCACGGGCGAGGTCGGCTACATCACCGAGCGGCCCAAATGCGACCAGGGCCAGCGCGGCTACGAGCGCTACTGCAACCCCGACTTCGACGCCGCGTTCGACCTGTCGCAGTCCACCGCCCCGATCGAGGAGCGCCTGAAGGGCTACAAGCGGATGGCCGAGATCTTCGAGGAGGACGTGATGCGTCTGCCGCTGTTCGTCATGCAGCTCAACGTCGTGACCCGCGACACGGTGAAGGGCTTCGTGGTGAACCCCAACCAGTCGCTCAGCCTGCGCGGCGTGACCAAGGCCGACTGACCGCCGCGCGGCGGCAGCCCAACGGATGCCGGCGCGCGTGTCACGCGGGCATCCCCCTCAAGACCGAGCGAAGGCCCTGCCTCCATGGCGCTGTTCATTGTCCGGCGGCTGTTCGGGCTGATCCCGGTTCTGCTTGGCGTGCTGGCGGTGGCCTTTGCCGTCACCCGGCTGACGCCGGGCGACCCGGCCGAGATCATGGGCGGGCTCGAGGCCACACCCGAGGTCATCGCCGCGATCCGCATCGACATGGGGCTCGACCGGCCGGTCCCGGTGCAGTTCCTGATCTATGTCGGCAATGTGCTCCAGGGCGATCTCGGGCGGTCGTTCTACAACGGGCGCGAGGTGCTGGGCGTGATGCTCGAGGCGCTGCCGCGCACTGCGTGGCTGGCCGCCGTCGCGCTGGCCTTCACCCTGGGCCTGGGCATCCCGCTGGGCATCGTCTCGGCGCTGCGCAAGGACAGCTGGGTGGACTTCGCCGCCCGGTCCTTCGCGCTCGTGGGCGTCTCGGCGCCGCCGTTCTTCGTGGGGCTGCTCGCGATTCTCCTCTTCTCCAGCTATGTGCGCTGGTTTCCCTCCTACGGGTCCGGCACCTGGCGGCATGTGGTTCTGCCGGGTCTCGCGCTCGGGCTGTCAAGCGCGGGGCTTGTGACGCGCCTGACCCGCTCGGCGATGCTCGAGGTCCTGAACGAGAACTACATCCGCACCGCCCGCGCCAAGGGTCTGCGGCGGCGCACGGTGCACTACGTCCACGCCTTCCGCAACGCGGCGATCCCGATCGTCACCATCACCGGGCTGCAGCTCGGCTCGCTCTTGTCGGGGGCGGTGCTGACCGAGACGGTGTTCGCCTATCCGGGGATCGGGCGGCTTCTGGTGCGCAGCATCTTCGAGCGCGACTTTCCCATGGTGCAGGGCCTGATCCTGCTGATCGCGCTGATCTATCTCGTCGCCAACCTGCTGACCGACCTGCTCTACACGGCCATCGACCCGAGGATCAAGCTGCGATGACCGCGCGCTCGCCCATCCTCGCCGAGATCCGGCGCAGCCGGATCACCCAGGCCGCGCTGCTGCTGACCGTCCTTTACTGCGTGGTCGCGCTGGCCGGGCCGTGGCTGGCGCCCCACGATCCGACCTCGATGTTGGCCATGCCGCGCCGCCCGCCGTCCGAGCGGTTCTGGCTTGGGACCGACGAGATCGGGCGCGATCTGCTCAGCCGGCTGATCCATGGCGCGCGGGTGGCCTTCACCGTGGCCTTCCTGGCCACCGCGATCGGGCTGCTGGGCGGCGCGGTGCTGGGGCTGATCGCGGCCTACTTCGCCGGCTACATCGACAGCGCGATCATGCGCACCATGGACATCCTGCTGGCCTTTCCCGGCCTGCTGCTGGCGCTGGCGATCATCGCCATCCTCGGGCCGGGCCTGACCAACGCCATGATCGCCATCGGCATCGGCGGCATCCCCGAGTATGCCCGCCTGATGCGGGGCGAGGTGCTGTCGCTTCTCGGCCGCGACCACGTGCTTGCGGCACGCGCGATGGGCGCCTCGGACCTGCGGGTGATGTGGCGGCACCTGATCCCGTTCACGGTGCCGACGATGCTGGTCTATTCGACCTCGCAACTCGCCCGTGCGGTGCTGACCGAGGCGGGGCTCAGCTATCTCGGCCTCGGGGTCGAGCCGCCGACCGCCTCGTGGGGCGGGATGATCGCCACCGGGCAGGCGCACATGCTGACGACGCCGATGCTGGCCATCGCGCCGGGGCTGGCGATCATGGGGCTTGTCTTCGCCCTCAACATGCTCGGCGACAGCCTGCGCGACGCGCTCGATCCGCACCAGCGCCCGGTCGTCGGGCGCCAGTAGGCATTGCAACGCCGGCGCCGCCGGACGGAAGGAAGGACCGACATGACCAGGCTCAGCTATGATTTCGAGGATGCCGTCGCCATCGTCACCGGGGCCGCCCGCGGGGTGGGGCGCGCGATCGTGCACCAGTTCGTGGACGCCCGCGCCCGCGTCGTCGCGGCCGACCGCGACGCGGACGGGCTGGCCGAAACCTGCGCGGGCCTGGGCGACCGGGTGGTTGCCGTGACGGGCGACATCAGCACCGAGGCGGGCGCTGCCAGCATCGTCGGCGCCGCGACCGCACAGTTCGGCCGGCTGGACATCTGCGTGAACAACGCCGCGGTGGCCCCGCACGCAAGCCTCTTCGACGAGACCGTCGAGGTCTGGGACAGGGTCTATGCCGTCAACTGCCGCGGCACCTTCCTGATGACGCGCGCGGCGGCGAAGGTGATGATCGCCCAGGGCGAGGGCGGGCGGGTCATCAACTTCTCGTCCGGCGTGTCGAACCGCGGCTCGGCCGGCGCCGCGGCCTATGCCTCGAGCCGGGCGGCGACCGAATCCTTCGGCCGGGTCGCGGCGATCGAGCTTGCGCCGCACAACATCCTTGTGAACACCGTCAGCCCCGGGCTGATCGACACCCAGCCCAAGCCGCTGCCGCCCCGCATGGCCGAGGCGCTCGCCGCGCGCATCCCGACCCTCCCGCTGGCCCGGCCCGGCAAGCCCGAGGAGGTCGCGCAGCTGGTCCTGTGGCTGGCCTCGCCCGCGTCAAGCTACGTCACCGGCTCGATCTATTGCGTCGATGGCGGCGCCGGGGTCGGCGTGCGGCCCAAGGGCGAGATCGTCGACGACGACATCCGCTACGACTGGGTGACCGGCCGCAAGCGGTCCTGAGGCGGGGCGCGACGCCATGGCGCTGCTCGAGGTCGAGGGACTTCGCACCACCTTCCGAACCTGGGACGGCGCGCTGCGCGCCGTGGACGACGTATCGTTCACGGTCGAGGAGGGCGAGACGCTGGGGATCGTGGGCGAATCGGGCAGCGGAAAGTCGGTCATGGCACTGTCGATCATGCGCCTGGTCCCCTCGGCCCGGGTCGAGGGCAAGGTGCGGTTCGAGGGACGCGACCTGCTGCAACTGCCCGAGGAAGAGGTGCGGCGCGTCCGGGGATCGCGGATCGCGATGGTGTTCCAGGACCCGATGAGCTCGCTCAACCCCGTGCTGCGCGTGGGGCGGCAACTGACCGAGGTGATCCGGCTGCACAGCGGCGCCGATGCCGCCACGGCCACGGCGCGGGCGGCCGAACTGCTGTCCACCGTCGGCATCCCCGAGGCAAACCGGCGGCTGCGCGACTATCCGCACCAGTTCTCGGGCGGCCAGCGCCAGCGCATCATGATCGCAATGGCGCTGGCCTGCGACCCCGCGCTGGTGCTGGCCGACGAGATCACGACCGCGCTCGACGTGACGATCCGGGCGCAGGTGCTGGCCCTGCTTCGGCGCCTGGCGGCCGAGCGGCGAACCGCCTTCGTGATGATCACCCACGATCTCGGGATCGTGGCCGGCATGACGAACCGGGTCATCGTGATGTATGGCGGCCAGATGGTCGAGGTCGCGCAGACGGTCGACCTTTTTGCCAATCCGCGCATGCCCTACACGTGGGGCCTGCTGGATTCGCTTCCGCGGATGGATTCCGACCGGACCGAACCCCTGGTGCCGATCGAGGGCGTGCCCCCCGACCTTGTCCACCCGCCGAAGGGCTGCCGCTTTGCCGATCGTTGCCGCTTCGCCCGGGAGGTCTGCAACGAGCGCATCCCGGCGCTGCAACAGGCCGCGGGCGCCGAGGCCGGCCACCTTGTCCGGTGCTGGGCAACGCAGGACACGCCCGCGGGCGGCTGGCTTGCCGATGTGCCCCGAACGGCCGCCGCGAGGGCCTGAAGATGGACCGCATGCCACCCGCCGCCGCGCCCCCGGAACGGCCCCCGCTGCTGACGGTCGAAGACCTGAGGATGCAGTTCCCGCTGCCGCGCACCTCGCTGCGGATCGGCCCGCGCCCGGTGCTGACGGCGGTGGACGGCGTGTCCTTTGCGATCCGCCGCGGCGAGGTCTTCAGCCTCGTGGGCGAGTCCGGGTCGGGCAAGTCCACCACCGGGCGCGCCATCCTGCGGCTGCCGCCTCCGACCGCCGGGCGCGTCACCTTCGACGGGCGCGACCTGTCGCAGGTGCGGCCGGCCGAGATGCGCCGCCTGCGCCGGCGGATGCAGATGATCTTCCAGGACCCCCTCGCCTCGCTCAACCGGCGGATGACGGTCGACGAGATCGTGGCCGAGCCGATGGACATCCACGGCCTTGCCGCAGGACGGAACCGGGCCGCGCGGGTGCGCGGGCTGCTCGAACGGGTGGGGCTGAAACCCGCCTGGGGCAACCGCTATCCGCACGAGTTCTCGGGTGGACAGCTTCAGCGCGTGGGCATCGCCCGGGCGCTGGCGGTGGAACCCGACTTCATCGTGGCCGACGAGCCGGTGTCGGCCCTGGACGTCTCGGTTCAGGCGCAGGTGATCAACCTGCTTGCGCGCCTCAGGCGCGAGCTCGGGCTCACGCTGTTGCTGATCGCCCACGACCTCGCGGTGGTGCGGCATCTGTCCGACCGGGTCGCCGTGATGTATCTGGGCCGGCTGGTCGAGATCGCGGACTGCGACACCCTGTTTGCCGCGCCGAGGCATCCCTACACGCGGGCGCTGCTGAGTGCCGTTCCGCTGCCCGATCCGGCGGCCGAGGCCCGCCGGCGGCCGATCCTGCTGGAGGGCGAGATCCCCTCGCCCCTCGCCCCCCCCTCCGGCTGCCGGTTCCGCACCCGATGCTGGAAGGCGCAGGCGCTCTGCGCCGAAAGCGCCCCGACGCTGCGCCCGCTGGGTCCGGGAAGCGCGGCCGCCTGCCACTTCCCCGAACCGGTCGGCACAGAGGCGGTCAGTGCCCCGGCACCCCCGCAGCCGGCACCCCCGCAGCCGGCACCCCCGCAGCCGGCACCCCCGTAGCCGGCGGCGGCCGCGCCGCGGCGCAGCGGGGGCGTGCCGTGCCCCGATCTCCCGCGGCAGGGTGCAGCAGGACCCGGGGGGCGGCAGGCGCGCAGCGGAACGGCCTTTGCCCGAGCGCCGGACGGACCGTTTCGGCCCGGAGTGCCGCCGTGACGGCCGCGGACGGCAGCCAACCCGGTGTCCTCGCCGCCAGGGCCGCGGGCGCCGCGCGCGGCGGGGGCCCCCCGACGACCCCCGACTGCCGCGGCAAGCGAAGGGGGCGCGTCCCTGCGGACGCGCCCCCTTGGATGTCGCAGATGCGGGCGCGCAGCCCGCCGCCGCTCAGGCGATGATCTTCGAGACGACGCCGGCGCCGACGGTGCGGCCGCCCTCGCGGATGGCGAAGCGCAGCTTCTCCTCCATCGCGATCGGCGCGATCAGCTCGACGGTGAACTTCAGGTTGTCCCCGGGCATCACCATCTCGGTC
>CALJZN010000088.1 GCA_937983405.1 uncultured Paracoccaceae bacterium | reverse complement strand
GCAGGTCCGCCAGAGCCGCACGAGCGTGCTGCTCGACTATGGCAACCGCTGCCGGGGGGTGATGTCGATCAACCACAACCACCCGCACGGCCGGCGGTTCCAGGATGCCTGGTTCCGCTTCGAGGGCACCGAGGGCGCGGCGATGGTCAAGCTCGGGGTGAACTACGACTATCCGCGCGGCGAGGCGGACGAGCTGTGGTTCTGCGCGAAGGGGGGCGAGTGGGCGCAGGTGCCGCTGTCGGGCAGCTGGTTCATCGAGGCCTTCATGGGGCCGATGCGCAACCTCCAGCGGTTCGATGCGGGCGAGGACGCGCACCTCTATTCCGGCGTCGAGGATGCCTTCCGCACCATGGCGCTGGTCGAGGCCTGCTATGCCGCGACGACCCGCCCCGGCGAGGCGCCGTCCTACGACTGAGCCGCGGGCGCCACCGCCGCACCGCCGCCGAGCGCGCGCGACAGGTCTCGCGCCGCCTCGATCAGCGCGGTGCGGCAGGTGTCGAAGCCGATCGTCTCGTGATAGCGCGTGAGATAGGGAATCGTCAGCGCGGCCACGGCACGGCCGGTGTTGTCGATCACCGGGGCCGAGATGTTGACGATCCCGCGCACCACGAAGCTTTCCCGCACCTCATGCCCGTGCCGCCGGATCTCGTCGAGTTCGAGGCGCATGGCGCGTTCGGTCTTGTCCTCGGGCAGGGGCACGCGGGCAAAGATCTCGGCCAGCGCGTCCGCGTCCAGATGCGCAAGGATCACCCGCCCCGACGAGGCCTTCCACAGCGCGATCCGCGCGCCGAGGCGCACGGTCAGCACGTTGTTGCCCGGGCTGTCCACCTGCCCCACGATCAGCACCGCATCGTCGCTCAGCACCGCGAGGTGGACCGACTGGTTGATGTCGCGGGCGAGCGCGGCCATCCGCGGCCCGGCGATCGCGGTCAGGCGGCGCACCATCGGCGTGCGATGGGCCACCTCGAACAATCGGGTCGTCAGGCCGTAGCGGTCGTTGAGCGGGTCAAGCGCGACATAGCCGCGCTCCTGCAGCACCACGATCATCCGGAAGATCTCGCTGACCGAGCGATCGAGCTTGCGCGCGATTTCGCTTTGGGTCAGGCCGGTCGCCTCGCCGGCCAGCAGTTCGAGGATGTCGAGCCCCTTCTCGAGCGCCGGCGCCGCGTATCGGCGCGCCGCCGCCGCGCCGCTGCCCGTGTCCTCAGGATCGCCTCCCGGTCCGTCATCCATGGCCGTCTCCTCCGCCGACGCGCACCACGGGCCCGCCGCGCTGCCGTCGCGCAACGGCGGCGGGCACCGGCGATGCCTGACATAGCACGTCATCGTCTTTCTTCATATGTGGCAACCGTTTTCACAGGTGAACCTACTTGTCCCGCGACTGCGCCGACAGGGCAACCCCGTGCCGGACATGCCAACGGGCGAAACCCGTGTCGAGGTGCAGCCTGAAGGAACTCGATCGACCGCGGGCCCACCGCGGGTAGCCGACCGCGCGCCGCGCGATCAAGCCGACGCAGCCCGACCGCGACGCCTTCGCCCCGGCAGCGCCGCAGATCGTCGCCGGCTCGATGGCCGCAGGGCAGGCGCGCGGATGCGCAACCGAACCGGCTGTGCAGCGAAGCAGGCCGGTTCCCGTCGCAACGCCCTGGAACGGTGCGAGATTGCCCCGAATTCGCCCGCAGCCGGCCTCGGCATCTTGCAACCGGACGGGAAGAGAGCGACCGGCACCTGTCGTCTTGGCGCCCGGTTTCGGGTCATGCTGCGCAGGCGGTCGATCTTGCCCGGCGGCGTGCCCGGGCTGCGTGGGGTCCGCGGTGGCTCGGGCGGCGAAATCCGGGGGCACGGGGTGGACGGGCCGGCGAAGGCTTGTCCGGCCGTCGAGCCTGCGCCGCCGGCCCGACCCGGAGGCGCGGCCGGCCCGGCGCGGCATCGGCAGGGCGCGGCGCGGGGCAGCACGGGGCGGCGCGCGGCGGGCGACGGGAAGCGCCCGCGCACCGGCGTTGCCATCGGGGCCGTCGGCGGCCGCGGGGCAGGCGAGCGGCCGGTGCGCAGGCACGCCGCGCGGCGCCGCGCCGCCTTGGCCGCGGTGTCGGCACGGAGCCTGTCGCGCCGGTTCCCGGGTCGGCTTGGCCTGGCTGTGCGTCGGTGCCGGCAGCGCAAGGGGGCGGGGCTTGGGGAGCGTGCAGCGCCGGATCGACCGGCCCCGCAGCGCCCCCGGCGCGGGCTTGTGCCCCGCAGCGCCGTCGCCGATGGCGGACCCGGGCCGCCCCCGGGCCGCGGGCGTCGGGATCGTCGAGACGCCGACGCAAGGCCGCCGCGCCCTGCCCGCCCATCTTCCTGACCGACAGCCGCACCTTCTGGCCGCCGCGGCAGAGGCCGGTGGCCGCCGGCACCGCGATGCCGGCGGCCTTCCGCTCGAGCCTCGTGCAGATCACGGCGCCGTCGCGGATCAGGCGGACGATGCCCCCCCGGGCGGGGACGCGCGCGCACCCGCGCCGTCTCGGTGCCGAAGGTGCCCGCAAGCTGCCGGTCCCGGTGCCCGTGACGAGGCCCTTGCGCCAAGGCCTCGCCCCGATCGGGGCGAAGGCGGCCCGAAAGGGTCGCCGGCGCCTGTGCGAAACCGGCCTCGAAGGTGGCGCGGGCCGTTGCCCGCTGCCGCGGCGCGATCGGGCCGAACCCGCCGTCCCGGACAGTCGCGGCGGGCGCGATGTGTCCGCGGTTCACCGCAGACCCGTCCTCGCACGCCGGTGGCGTCGGATGGCGGTTCAGACGACCGGGCCCGCCACGGCCGGGGACCGTCTGCGGCAGGTCAGGCCAGGGGCTCCGACGGCTTGAATCCCTCCAGGACAGCGACTAGAGGTCGCACAGGCAGGCTGCGTGATTTTCCCGGCTCCCTGCCCGGCGACCCCGGACGGAAGGGTGGCAGAGCGGTCGATTGCACCGGTCTTGAAAACCGGCGATGTGAAAACATCCGTGGGTTCGAATCCCACTCCTTCCGCTGACCGGACCCCTTGTTTCTCCTCCACGGCATGCTGGACTCCCGACCGACTGGAAGGGACCGGAATGAAGCGCGGCAGGTTTACGGAAGAGCAGATCAACGGCGTTCTGCGGGAGCAGGCGGGTGGCGCCACGGTGGCGGAGCTGTGCCGCAAGCACGGAATGTCGTCGGCCACGCTCTCCCCGTGGACGTCGATGTAGGGCGGGATGGAGGTCTCCGACGCGACACGTCTGAAGGCGCCGGGCGGCAAGGAATGCGAGGCCCAGGCGCCGCTACGCCGACGCCATTCGCGACAACACCGTGCTGAAGGATCTTCCGGGAAAAATGATGACGCCCGCCGTCAGGCGGGACGCGGCGGTCGTGCTGTCGGGACCCACGGCATGTGCAAGGTCGGAGGGATCGGGAAGCGATCCGGCGGGGGCTGTTGAAAATGCCCCGTGCCTGTGATTCGCCTTGTTTATCGGTGGATTGGAGGCTGCGATGCCGGGTTGGAAGGAGCGCGGGCAACTGGGGCTCTTCATCACCGGGTCGTTGCGGGGTCTGATCCCCGACGATCA
>CALJZN010000087.1 GCA_937983405.1 uncultured Paracoccaceae bacterium | reverse complement strand
CCGCGCACCGCGCCCAGCCAGGCCAGCGTCGCGGGGTGGCCGTCGATCACCGTCACCAGGCCCGCAGCCTGCGGCACCTCGGCCAGCAGCCGCTCGACATGCGCCGTGGCGCCGGCGATGCCCTGCTCGCGCGCCCGCTGGGCGGCCGTCCAGCCGGCGATGAGCCGGTCGGCCGAAGTGACGGCAAGCAGCGCCACGTCGCGCCGGTCCTCGGCCATGCGGCCCACCGCCGCGATCGCCTCGGGCGCCACCGCCCCGCTGCAGGCGACCACGACCTCGCAGTTCGGCCCCGGCCGGCGCATCCAGTAGCCGCCGAGCACGACCGCCTCGGCCAGCTCTGCCGTCATCTCGCGCAGGGGCTGCTCGAGCGGCCGTGTGGACAGGCGCAGATAGACCGACCCGCCGGTCTGGTCGCGCAGCCAGCTGCGCGGGTCGGGCGCGGCCTCGCCGTTGCGCTGCATGTAGTCGAAGGCCCAGCGCAGGATCACCGCAAGCTCGTCCACGAAGGCGGGCTCGAAGGCCGCAAGCCCGTCCTGCGCCATGCCGAGAAGCGGCGTCGCGATGCTCTGATGCGCGCCCCCCTCGGGGGCGAGCGTCACGCCCGAGGGCGTGGCCACCAGCAGGAAACGCGCGTCCTGGTAGCAGGCATAGTTCAGCTGGTCGGCCCCGCGCAGGATGAAGGGGTCATAGACCGTGCCCACGGGCAGAAGTCGCGTGCCGAACAGGCTGTGGGCAAGGCCGAGCGCCGAGAGCATCAGGAAGAGGTTCGACTCGGCGATGCCGAGCTCGAAATGCTGGCCCGCGGGCGAGAACTCCCAGGCATAGGCCGAGGGGATGCGCTGCGCGCGGAAGACGTCCGCCATCGCCTCGCGCGCGAACAGCCCGCGGCGGTTCACCCAGGGCCCGAGGTTGGTCGAGACCGTGACATCGGGCGAGGTCGTGACGATCCGGTCGGCAAGCGGCCCGCCCGCGCGCGCGATCTCCTGCAGGATCTGGCCGAAGCCCGCCTGGGTGGACAGCGCCCGGCCGCGGGCGGGACCCTCGGGCAGGGCTGCCGGCACCGGCACCGGCGCGGCGGCCAGATGCCGGGGCCCGGGGGCGAAGACGGGGGCCGCGCGCACCGCGGCCGCAAGCGCGGCGGGATCCGCCGCCCCCTCCCAGGGGTCCCACTCGTGCCCCGGGCGGATGTCAAGCCGGGCGCGCAGCTGCTCGATCTGGGCCGGGGTCATCAGGCCCGCGTGGTTGTCCTTGTGCCCCGCCAGCGGCAGGCCGTGGCCCTTGATCGTATAGGCCAAGAACAGCGTCGGCCGGTCGTGGGCGCGCGCGGCGGCGAAGGCGTCGCAGAGGCTGCCGAGGTCGTGCCCGCCGAGATTGGTCATCAGCCGGGCCAGCGCCGCATCGTCCAGCCCCGCGATCAGGTCCTGCGCGCCGGTGTCGCCGGCAAGGTCGTGCACAAGCCGCGCCCGCCAGGCCGCGCCCCCCTGGAAGGTCAGCGCGGCATAGAGCTGGTTCGGACAGTCCTCGATCCAGCGCCTGAGCGCCGCGCCGCCGGGCCGGGCGAAGGCTGCCTCCTGCAGCCGGCCGTGGCGCAGGACGACCACGTCCCAGCCGAAGCTCTCGAAGAGCGCGGCGAAGCGCGACCAGAGACCTTCGCGCACCACCGCATCGAGCGACTGGCGGTTGTAGTCCACCACCCACCAGCAGTTGCGCAAGCCTTGCTTCCAGCCCTCGAGCAGCGCCTCGGCGATGTTGCCCTCGTCGAGCTCGGCATCGCCGAGCAGCGCCACCATCCGCCCCTCGGGCCGGCCGCCGAGCCAGCCGCGCGCGGCAAGATAGTCCTGCACCAGCGCGGCGAACAGCGTCTGGCCGACGCCGAGGCCGACCGAGCCGGTCGAGAAGTCCACGAAATCCCCGTCCTTGGTGCGCGAGGGATAGGCCTGCGCACCGCCCCAGGCGCGGAAGGCCTCGAGCTTCGCCCGGCTCTGCCGCCCGGCGAGGTAGGCGATGGCATGCAGCACCGGGCCCGCATGGGGCTTGACCGCGACGCGGTCCTCGGGCCGCAGGCTGCGGAACCACAGCGCCGTCATGATCGAGACAAGCGAGGCCGAGGATGCCTGATGCCCGCCGACCTTCACATCGTCGTCCCCGGCGGGGCGGATGTGGTTGGCGTGGTGGATCATCCAGGCCGAGAGCCACAGGAGGCGGGTCTCGAGCGCCTCGAGAACCTTGAGGTCGGTCATGGCAAAGGCTCGCGCAGGGGTCGGTTGCAGGCCGCAAGTCTGCCACGCGGCGCCTGGCGGGTGTCGCCGAAGTTGCGCGCGATCCTGCTTCGGATTAGGGGATTGCGCCACAAGACGGGGGAATGGATGGCAGGATCCGCCAGACTCGACCGGATCGACCGTGCGATCCTGCGCGAGCTCCAGAGCCGGGGCCGGCTGCCCCTGCAGGAGCTTGCGGCGCGGGTGGGGCTGTCGCCCACGCCCGTCGCCCGCCGGGTCCGCCGGCTCGAGGACGAGGGCGTGATCCGCGGCTATGCCGCGCAGCTCGACGAGGAACGGCTGGGCTTTCCGATTTCGGTCTTCGTCTCGGTGCAGCTCGACCGGCAGGTGGACGAGGCGCTGGCGCGCTTCGAGGCGGCGGTGCAGAGCTTTCCCGAGGTGGTGGACTGCTGGCTGATGACGGGGCAGCGCGACTACCTGCTGCGCGTGGCCACCGCAGACCTTTCCGAGTTCGAGGCGTTCCTGACCGGCCGGCTGACCCGCGTGCCGGGCGTGCGGTCGATCGAATCCTCCATTCCGCTGCGGCGGATCAAGGGCGGGGTTGCGCGCGCGGTCTGATCGGGGCC
>CALJZN010000086.1 GCA_937983405.1 uncultured Paracoccaceae bacterium | reverse complement strand
GGGGGCGGATACCGTCGGTGCGGCGCGCCGCGGGCCGTGTCGCGGGCAATGTCACGGGCCGGGGGCGGCCGGCCGCGCCGCGCGCTGCGAAGCGGTCGCGCCGCGGCCGATGGGCCCGTCCCGCCCCGGGGGCCATTCCGCCGCAGGCGGCCCGAGCCCGAGCCCCGCAGGGGCGAAGCGAGAGGGGAGGTGGCGCGCCGAAGGCGCGTCCTTTGCGCGTTCCGCAGCCGGCCGGGCGGCGGATGCTCGGCCCTTGACATGCCTTCGGGGGCGGGACAGGTCTTGCCGCGACTGCTCCCCGGGCGCAAGGGCCGCATCCCATGTCCATCCCCCAATCGGGCGGCGGCCCGATCGAGCATCCGCGCCAGCTGGCCGAGCATCTCGAGGCCGGCTGCAAGCCGCCCGCCGCCTGGCGCATCGGCACCGAGCACGAGAAGTTCGGCTACTGCCGCGACACCCTGCGGCCGCTGCCCTACGACGGCCCGCGCTCGGTCCGGGCGGTGCTCGAGGGGCTGGCCGACCGCTTCGGCTGGACCCCGGTCTTCGAGGGCGAAAGCCTCATCGGGCTGAGCCGCGACGGCGCCAACATCAGCCTCGAGCCCGGCGGCCAGCTCGAGCTCTCAGGTGCCCCGCTGCGGACGGTCCACGAGACCTGCGCCGAGGTCAACGAACATCTGCGCGAGGTCAGGACGGTGGCCGACGCGCTCGGCGTGGGCTTCATCGGTCTCGGCGCCGCGCCGATCTGGCGGCACGAAGACATGCCGGTCATGCCCAAGGGGCGCTACCGCCTGATGACCGACTACATGCGGAAGGTGGGCAGCCACGGGCTGCAGATGATGTACCGCACCTGCACCGTGCAGGTGAACCTCGACTTCGCCTCCGAGGCCGACATGGTGCGCAAGATGCGCGTGGCGCTGGCGCTGCAGCCGGTGGCGACCGCGCTCTTCGCCAACTCGCCCTTCTTCGAGGGGCGGCCCACGGGGCACAAGTCGTGGCGCGCGCGGATCTGGCGCGACCTCGACCCCGCCCGCACCGGGATGCTGCCCTTCGTGTTCGAGGACGGCTTCGGCTTCGAGCGCTATGTCGACTATGCGCTCGACGTGCCGATGTACTTCGTCTACCGCGACGGTCGCTACATCGATGCCACCGGCCAAAGCTTCCGCGACTTCCTGGCGGGCCGGCTGCCGGCGCTGCCGGGCGAGGTGCCGACGCTGTCGGACTGGGCCGACCATCTGACCACGATCTTCCCCGAGGCGCGGCTCAAGCGCTACATCGAGATGCGCGGGGCCGACGGGGGCCCGTGGCGCCGGCTCTGCGCCCTGCCGGCGTTCTGGGTGGGGCTGATCTACGACGGCACGGCGCTCGATGCCGCCTGGGACCTCTGCAAGGACTGGGACGCCCCCACGCGCGAGGCGCTGCGGGTGGCGGCCAGCGTCGAGGGGCTTCAGGCCCGGGTCGGCGGCATCGCGATGCACGACCTCGCGCGCGCGGCCGTGGCGATCGCCGAGGCCGGGCTCAAGGCGCGCGGGCGCCCCGGCGCCTGCGGCGATGTCCCGGACGAGTCGCATTTCCTCAACCCGCTCAAGGACGGGGTCGAGACCGGGCAGACCCCGGCGGACGAGCTGCTGGCGCGCTACGCCGGCGACTGGGGCGGCGAGCTTGCACGCATCTACGCGGACTACAGCTACTGATCCGGCGCCCGGCTAGCGCGGCTCGGCCAGCACCAGCACCCAGTGCAACCGGCCGTCCCGCCCCCGGGCCAGGCCCAACCCGGTCTCGCGGACCGCCGCGGTGAGGATGTTCGCGCGGTGGCCGGGCGAGGCGAGCCAGCCGGCCAGTACGCCTTCGGCGCTGTCATAGCCGCGGCCGGTGTTCTCGGCGGCCACGCCGTGGCGGTAGCCCGCGCGCGCAAGCCGCTGGACCAGCGTGCTGCCGTCCGCCCCGACATGGCTGACGCTGTCGCGGGCGGCGATGTCGCAGGCATGGCCCTGCGCCACCGCCTCCAGCCGCGGCGAGCGGGCGAGCGGACCGAGCCCCTGCGCCGCCCGCGCGGCGTTCGCGCCCGCCAGCACCTCGGCCCGGGCGGCCGCCGCCTGCGGCGGCGCCGGGCAGGTGGCGGCGGGCACCGGCGCGTCGGCAGCGTGGGCCCCCCGGGTCTCGGGCGCGCCGCCCCCGACGGGCAGCGGCAGCGGGACCGGGACGACCATGACGCAACTGCCCAGGCAGAGGACGGCCGCCAGCATCGCCACGGCCCGTTGCTGCCGGCCCGCAACGCCGGCGCGCCCGGGCAACGCGGCCGGAGGGGGGGCAGCGCAACGCATGGAAGGATGAAAGCGCGGCTCGGGCTGCGGCGCAAGCCCCCCGCCACGGCGCGGGCGCCGCGGTGGCCGCCGGGACGGTCCGCGCAAGCTTTGCGCGGCGGGCCAGGCTGACTATATGTCGGGCAGGAAACGGGGCCGCGGCCCGAGTCGACCCTGCAGGATGCGATGAACGCGCCGATGGAAATGAGCAGCGAGGAGGTTCTGCGCATCCGGCTCGAGGTGCGCCGGCGCGAGCATCGCGATCTCGACGAGGCGATCCATGCGATGGAGGCGCTGGGCCGCGCCGACCAGCTGGCGCTGCGCCGGCTGAAGAAGCGCAAGCTTGCGCTCAAGGACGAGATCGCGCGCCTCGAGGATCTGCTGACCCCCGACATCATCGCCTGAGCCGGCCGCCGCGCCGGGGTGGCGGAGGGCAGCGGGGGCGCGCCTTGCGGCCTGCGGCCGCCCGGCTATAGTGGCGGCCGACGGCAGGGGGGCGGCAGGGGACGGGTGTGGAGACGGTTTCGGTCGGCATCGTCATGGGCAGCCAGTCCGACTGGCCCAGCGTCAAGCCCGCGGCCGCCCTGCTGGCCGAACTGGCCGTGGGGCACGAGGTGCGCATCGTCTCGGCCCACCGCACGCCCGACCGGCTGTGGGACTACGGCCGCAGCGCCGCGGCGCGGGGGCTGAAGGTGATCGTCGCGGGGGCCGGGGGGGCGGCGCATCTGCCCGGGATGCTGGCCTCGAAGACGCTGCTGCCGGTGATCGGCGTGCCGGTCGAGACCCGGGCGCTGGGCGGGCTCGACAGCCTCTATTCCATCGTCCAGATGCCGCGGGGCTTTCCGGTGGCGACCATGGCGATAGGGTCCGCGGGGGCGGCGAACGCGGCGCTGCTGGCGGCGCAGATCCTCGCCTTGTCCGATGCAGCCCTGGCCGCGCGGCTGGCCGCCTGGCGCGCGGCGCTGTCGGCCGCGGTCGAGGAGACACCGCGCGATGACTAGGGCGCAGGCCGCGCCGCTGCCGCCCGGCGCGACGGTGGGCATCCTCGGCGGCGGGCAGCTCGGGCGGATGCTGGCCATGGCCGCGGCGCGGCTGGGGCTGCGCGCCCATGTGTTCGACCCCGATCCGGCGGCCCCGGCGCTTGCGGTGGCCGCCGCGCGGACGACGGCCGGTTGGGGCGAGGGGGGGGCGCTGGCGGCCTTCGCCGCGGCGGTCGATGTCGCGACCTACGAGTTCGAGAACATCCCCGTCGCCGCGCTCGATGCGGTCGCGGCGCGGGTGCCGGTGCGCCCCGGCCGCAGGTCGCTGGCGGTCAGCCAGGACCGGGTGGACGAAAAGACCTTCCTCGCCGGCCTCGGCCTGGCCACCGCCCCCTTCGCCGCCGTGGACGTCGCCGACGACCTGCCTGCGGCGATGGCCGCGACCGGGCTGCCGGCGGTGCTCAAGACGCGGCGGCTGGGCTACGACGGCAGGGGGCAGGCGCGCATCGACACGACCGCCGAGGCCGCGGCCAAACTTGCCGCGATCGGCGGCGGCCCCGCCATCCTCGAGGGCTTCGTGGCCTTCGAGCGCGAGGTCAGCGTGATCGCCGCCCGCGGCCTGTCCGGCGCGGTGGTGGCCTACGACCCGGGCGAGAACGTGCACGAGGGGGGCATCCTGCGCCGCACCATGGTGCCCGCGCGCCTCCCGCCCGGGACGCGCGCCGAGGCCGTCCTGATTGCCGGGCGCATCCTGTCGGCGCTCGACCATGTCGGCGTGATGGGGGTGGAGCTGTTCGTGACGCCGGGCGGCCTTCTTGTGAACGAGATCGCGCCGCGGGTGCACAACTCGGGCCACTGGACCGAGGCGGCCTGCGTGATCGACCAGTTCGAGCAGCACATCCGCGCCGTCGCCGGCTGGCCGCTGGGCGACGGGCGGCGGCATTCGGACGCGGCGATGACCAACCTGATCGGCGCCGAGGTCGAGCGGGCGCTGGAGCTTGCGCGCGATCCGGCGCTGCGGCTGCACCTCTACGGCAAGGCCGAGGTGCGGCCGGGCCGCAAGATGGGCCATGCGACGCGGCGCCTCGGCCCGGCAGCGGAGTGACCCGGTGGTTGCCGCCCCGGCCCAGCCCCGCCTGGCCGTCCGCGCGGTGATCCTGCACGAGGGCCGGCTTCTTCTGGTCAACGCCTGGCCCGATCCCGCGGGCAGCGATCTCTGGGCGGCGCCCGGCGGCGGGGTCGAGGCGGGCGCCTCGCTGCCCGCGAACGTCATGCGCGAGGTGGCCGAGGAGACCGGCGCGCGCATCGCGGTGGGCGCGCCCTGCCTCGTGAACGAGTTCCACGATCCGGCCACGGGCTGGCACCAGGTGGAGCTGTTCTTCCGCTGCCGCCTGCTCGCGCCCCCGGTCGAGGGCTGGACCGATCCGGCCGGGGTCGTCACCCGCTGGCGCCTGGTGGCGCGCGCGGAGCTGGCCGGGCTGCGCGTCAAGCCCGACAGCCTTGCCGCCGTCGCTTGGGAGGGGGCTGCGGGCGCGGCGCGCTACGACCCGCTGGAACCCATCTGCCGCTGATCCTGCCGCCGGGTGGGGCCGAAAAATCTTCGCAGAAGATTTTTCTGCCCGCCCGACGCGCGCTGCCCGACGCGCGCTGCCCGTCTGGCACGACGGGGGGCAGAAAATCCTTCTGCGAAGGATTTTCGGCCCTCCTCCGGCCGCGTGCGGGGCGCTCAGTGCGGCTGCGCCTTGCGGATGCGGTAGACCGAGGCCGGGGGCAGGTTCATCAGCGTGCCGGCGATCCGTTCGGCCTTCAGCCCCAGCCGCTGCAGGATCGCCCGCGGGATCGGGCAGACCGGCCCGTAGGTGAACTGGTAGAAGGCCGCGCCGGGCCGCATGAGCGCGAAGGCGCCCTCCATGATCCGCATCTGCCGCCGGCTGCCCATGGACAAGATCGGCAGGCCCGACACCGCCGCCCCGCAGCGGGGCAGCGCGTCAAAGGGTGCGCGGCGGCGCATCCGCGAGGCGTCGGCATGCAGGACGGTGGCCCCGGGGAAGGCGCGGCGCAGCGCTGCCGCGAACTCGGCCCCGAACTCGACGAGGATCAGGTCGGACTGCTGCAGCCCCCGCGCCAGCAGCGCCCGGGTGAAGACGCCCGTGCCCGGCCCGATCTCGAGCACCGGGGCATGGCGGGGCTCGACCTCGGAGGTGATGAGCTCGGCCAGCGCCCGGCCCGAGGGCGCGATGGCGCCGACCCGGCGGGGATCGACGATCATGTTTCGGATGAACGAGAGTGTCTCGGACATGGGCTCCTCCGGTCGCGCCGGACGGCCGGCGCCCCGGCCCCGCGCATCCCCCGTCATGTAGGGCGATCCGCGGCGATTGGCGAGGGGGGGCGCGGGGCGCCGTCGCGGTCGGCGCCGGACTGGGCAGCAAGCAGCCGTGCCGCGGCCCAGGCGCCGGCCTCGGCCAGCACCGGGTCGGCCTCGGCCGCGAGCGCCCGCGCCGCGGGCAGCAGCGCCGGCCGGCCCGCGTTGCCGATGGCATAGGCGACGTTGCGCAGGAAGCGGGTGCGCCCGATGCGCTTGACCGGCGTGCCGGCGAAGCGGGCGCGGAAGCCCGCGTCGTCGAGGGCGGCCAGCGCGGCGAGGGGCGGCGCCGCGGCGTCGGCCGGCGCGGCGAGCCGGACATCGCGCGCTGCCCGGGCGAACTTGTTCCAGGGGCAGACGGCAAGGCAGTCGTCGCAGCCGAAGATGCGGTTGCCGAGCGCCGGGCGCAGGCCCTCCTCCACCGGCCCGGCATGTTCGATGGTCAGATAGCTGATGCAGCGCCGGGCATCGAGGCGGAAGGGCGCGGGGAAGGCCCCGGTCGGGCAGGCGTCGAGGCAGGCGGTGCAGCTGCCGCAGCGCTCGGGCTCGGGCGCGTCGGGCGGCAGGGCCAGGGTGGTGAAGATCGCGCCGAGGAACACCCAGTTGCCGAAGCCCCGGCCGAGCAGGTTGGTGTGCTTGCCCTGCCAGCCGAGCCCCGCCGCTTGCGCCAGGGGCTTCTCCATCACCGGGGCGGTATCGACGAACACCTTCACGGCGCCGCCCCCCGCCGCGATCAGCCAGCGCCCCAGCCGCTTGAGCCTGGGCTTGATCCTGTCGTGATAGTCCCGCCCGCGGGCGTAGACCGAGATCGTCCCCGCCTCGGGCTCGGCCAGCGTGGCCAGCGGGTCGGCCTCGGGCGCGTAGCTCTCGGCCAGCATCACCACCGCCCGGGCCTCGGGCCACAGCGCCGCGGGGTCGCCGCGCCAGTCGGCCCG
The DNA here is from genome assembly GCA_937983405.1 of uncultured Paracoccaceae bacterium. GTDB lineage: Bacteria > Pseudomonadota > Alphaproteobacteria > Rhodobacterales > Rhodobacteraceae > JAHDXW01. The sequence goes on along the minus strand of CALJZN010000086.1, from coordinate 3,110 downwards.
CCGCTCCATCCAGCCCATCGTCCCGTGATGCCCGGCGGCGAGCCAGGCCGCGAGCCGCGGCTTCGCCTGCGGGATCGCGTCGGGCGTCGTCACCCCCATGGCGACGAAGCCCTCGGCCGCCGCACGCTCGGCCAGCGCCGCCTTGAGGGCGGCCGGGTCCATCAGAAATCGAGGTCCGCATAATGCGCCGCCGGCCGGAACCCCGGCACCTGATCGGCCAGAAGCGAGCGGAAGGCGGGGCGCGACTTGATCTTGGCGTACCAGTCCTTGACGCTGGCCGAGCGGTTCCAGTCCACATCCGCCGAATAGTCGAGGCTGGAGAGATGCGCCGCGGCCGCGAAATCGGCCAGCGTCATCATGTCGCCCGCCAGCCAGCGCCGCTGGTCCAGCAGCCAGCCCATGTAATCGAGATGATACTTGATCTGCGCCGCCCCGGTCTTGATCGCGCGGCTGTCGGGGGGCTGGCCGGTGATCTTCTTGTTGATCCGCTCGTAGAGCAGGTTCGCCGTGACCTCGTGAAAGAACTTGTCATCGAACCAAGCCACCAGTCGGCGCACCTCGAAGCGTTCGGCGGGCGCCTTGGGCATCAGCGGCGGGTTCGGATGCGCCTCCTCGAGATACTCGCAGATCGCCTGGCTTTCGGCCATCGTCCGCCCGTCCAGACGCATCACCGGCACCTTGCCGGCGGGGTTGCGGCGGAGGAAGTCGGGCGAGCGTTCCCAGTAGCGTTCCTCGACCAGCTCCACCTCGATGCGCTTCTCGGCCAGCGTCAGGCGCACCTTGCGGCAGAAGGGCGACAGAGGGACGTGGTAGAGGCGGTTCATATGCGGTTCCCGGACGAGCGGTTTCGGCCTTCATGCCGCGCCGGGCGCGGCGGCGCAAGGCGGCCCCCGCGCCGGCTGCCCTATCCGGGCAGAAAGCAGCGGTCGCGCCCGTCGGCCCGGATCGTCGCGGCCCCCGCCATGATCTGCGCCGTCCGGTTGCGGACGAAGGGCGAGGGGTTGGCCGGGTTGCGCCGCTTGGGGTCGGGCAGGATCGCCGCCAGCCGCGCGGCCTGCAGCGGCGTGAGCGCTGCGGCCGAGCTGCGGAAATGGTGCCGCGCCGCGGCCTCGACGCCAAAGACGCCCTCGCCGAACTCGGCCACGTTGAGATAGACCTCGAGGATCCGCCGCTTGGACCAGAGCGCCTCGACCACCGGGGTCATCAGCGCCTCGAGCGCCTTGCGCGTCCAGTCGCGCCCGTGCCAGAGAAAGACGTTCTTCACCGTCTGCTGGCTGATGGTCGAGGCGCCGCGCGTGCCCCCCGCATCCAGCGCCCGGCGGATCTCGGCCATGTCGAAGCCCCAGTGCAGGCAGAAGTTGGCATCCTCGGCCGCGACCGCGGCGCGCGCCATGTGCGGGCTGATGTCCGCGAAGGGCACCCAGTCGCGCGAGATCCCGCCCAGCCGCGCCGCCTCGGCGCGCATGTAGAGCCCGGGGGGCGGGGTGGCCCGCGCAAGGACGGCGGCGAGCAGCAGGAACAGTCCCACCGGCAGCGCCACCGCCAGCAGCGCGCCGCGCATCAGCCAGACCCCCGCGCGCCGGCGCGGCGGTGCCGGCGGGGCAGGGGGGGGCGCGGCACCCGTGCCGCGGCGCGGCCGCGGCGCCGCCGTCTCGTTGCGCTTGCTCATGGCGGCGAGGTTAGAGACGCCGCGGGCAACCGGGTCAAGCCCACCCCGCCCCCTGGGCCCTTTCGCGACCCGCGCCTGCGGTCCATACTTTCCGTGCCGCCCGAGTCGCCCCCGCCCCGAAAGGCCCCGCTTGTCCGAGCCTGCCGCCTACCGCGTCCTTGCGCGCAAGTATCGCCCCGAGACCTTCGCCGACCTGATCGGGCAGGAGGCGATGGTGCGCACGCTGAAGAACGCCTTCGCCGCCGACCGCATCGCCCATGCCTTCCTGATGACGGGCATCCGCGGCACCGGCAAGACGACGACCGCGCGGATCATCGCCAAGGGCCTGAACTGCATCGGCCCCGACGGCACGGGCGGCCCGACGACCGAGCCCTGTGGCGTCTGCGATCCCTGCCGCGCCATCGCCGAGGGCCGGCATGTGGACGTGCTCGAGATGGACGCCGCCAGCCGCACCGGCGTGGGCGACATCCGCGAGATCATCGACAGCGTGGCCTACCGCGCCGCCGGCGCGCGCTACAAGGTCTACATCATCGACGAGGTCCACATGCTCTCGACCAGCGCCTTCAACGCGCTGCTCAAGACGCTGGAAGAGCCGCCGCCGCATGTGAAGTTCATCTTCGCCACCACCGAGGTCCGCAAGGTGCCGGTCACCGTGCTGTCGCGCTGCCAGCGCTTCGACCTGCGCCGGATCGAGCCCGAGGCCATGCTGGCCCATCTTGCGCGAATCGCAGCAGCCGAGGGGGCGCGGATCGGGCCCGATGCGCTTGCCCTGATCGTGCGCGCCGCCGAAGGCTCGGTGCGCGACGCGCTGTCGCTGCTCGACCAGGCCATCGCCCACGGCGGCGGCGCGACCACGGCCGAGGAGGTGCGGGCGATGCTGGGGCTCGCCGATCGCGGGCGGGTGCTCGACCTCTTCGATCTGGTCATGAAGGGCGATGCTCGGGGGGCGCTGGCCGAACTCGGGGCGCAGTATGCCGCCGGGGCCGACCCGCTTGCCGTGCTGCGCGACCTGGCCGAGATCGTCCACTGGATCAGCGTCATCCGCATCGCGCCCGAGGCCGCCGACGACCCCACCGTGCCGCCCGATGCCCGGGCGCGGGGGCGCGAGATGGCCGCACGGCTGGGCATGGGCACCCTGGCGCGGGCCTGGCAGATGCTGCTGCGCGCACTCGACGAGGTGGCGGGTGCGCCCAACGCGATGATGGCGGCCGAGATGGCGCTGATCCGGCTGACCCATGTGGCCGAGATGCCCGACCCCGAGGAGCTGATGCGCCGCCTGCGCGCGGCCGAGCCCGGGGCAGGGGGCGCAGGCCAGGGCCCGGCCGGCGGCGGGGGCGGGGGCGCCCCGCGCCTGGCCTTTGCGGCATCGGGGGGCGGGGCGCGGCCGGCGCCGCTGGCCGCCGCCGCCCCCGCCCCGATGGCCGCGCCTGCGCCCGGGCCG
>CALJZN010000085.1 GCA_937983405.1 uncultured Paracoccaceae bacterium | reverse complement strand
GACCGAGATGGTGATGCCCGGGGACAACCTGAAGTTCACCGTCGAGCTGATCGCGCCGATCGCGATGGAGGAGAAGCTGCGCTTCGCCATCCGCGAGGGCGGCCGCACCGTCGGCGCCGGCGTCGTCTCGAAGATCATCGCTTGAACGCGCATAGCGGGAACGGCGGCGCGCCCCCGCGCCGCCCGCCCCGGAGGGCAGGACCATGCAAGGGACCAACATTCGCATCCGGCTCAAGGCCTTCGATTACCGTGTGCTCGATGCGAGCACGGCGGAGATCGTGAACACGGCCAAGCGCACGGGCGCCACGGTGCGCGGGCCGATCCCGCTGCCGAACAAGATCGAGCGGTTCACCGTGCTGCGCGGGCCGCACATCGACAAGAAGTCGCGCGACCAGTGGGAGATCCGTACCCATGCGCGGCTTCTGGACATCGTCGATCCCACGCCGCAGACCGTGGACGCGCTGATGAAGCTTGACCTCGCCGCCGGCGTCGATGTCGAGATCAAGGTGTAGGGGGCAGGGATGCTACGCTCCGGAGTGATCGCACGGAAGCTGGGGATGACCCGGCTTTTCCTTGAGGACGGCCGGCAGGTGCCGGTGACGGTGCTGCAGATCGACAACTGCCAGGTCGTGGCCCAGCGCACGGTCGAGCGCGACGGCTACACCGCCGTCCAGCTGGGCGCGGGCGCGGCCAAGGCCAAGAACGTGACCGCGCCGATGCGCGGGCATTTTGCTGCGGCCAGCGTGGCGCCCAAGCGCAAGCTGGCCGAGTTCCGCGTCTCGCCCGACAACCTCATCGAGGTCGGCGCCGAGATCACGGCCGACCACTACCGCCCGGGCCAATATGTCGATGTGGCCGGCACCTCGATCGGCAAGGGCTTTGCCGGCGCGATGAAGCGGCACAACTTCGGCGGCTTGCGCGCAAGCCACGGCGTGTCGATCTCGCATCGCTCGCACGGCTCGACCGGCCAGCGCCAGGATCCGGGCAAGGTGTTCAAGGGCAAGAAGATGGCAGGCCACATGGGCGCGGTGCGGGTGACCACGCAGAACCTGCAGGTGGTGCGCACCGACGCGGACCGCGGGCTCATCATGCTCAAGGGCGCGGTGCCCGGGTCGAAGGGCGGCTGGGTCACAATCAAGGACGCGGTGAAGAAGCCCGTGCCCGAGGATGTGGCGCGGCCGGCGGCGGTCCGCGTTGCGGCGGCGGCGAACGAAGGAGGGGCCCATGAAGGCTGATCTCATCACGCTCGAGGGCGGCAAGGCGGGCGAGGTCGAGCTCGACGACGCCATCTTCGGGCTTCAACCGCGGGCGGACGTTCTGCACCGCGTGGTCAACTGGCAGCGCGCCAAGGCCCAGGCCGGGACCCACAAGGTCAAGGGCCGGTCCGAGGTGAGCTATTCGACCAAGAAGATCTACCGCCAGAAGGGCACCGGCGGCGCGCGCCACGGCGACAAGGGCGCGCCGATCTTCCGGCACGGCGGCGTCTACAAGGGGCCGACGCCGCGCAGCCACGCCCACGACCTGACCAAGAAGTTCCGCAAGCTGGGGCTGAAGCACGCCCTGTCGGCAAAGGCCGCCGCGGGCGAGCTTGTGGTGCTGGACCAGGCGGCGATGGCCGAGGCCAAGACCGGGCTGCTGGCCAGGGCGGCGAAGAACCTCGGCTGGAAGCGCGTGCTGATCATCGACGGCGCGGCGGTGGACGAGAACTTCGCCCGCGCGGCGCGCAACCTGCAGGACATCCATGTGCTGCCCTCGATCGGGGCGAATGTCTACGACATCCTGCGCCGCGACACGCTGGTGATCACGCGCGCGGGCGTCGAGGCGCTGGAGGCGCGGCTGAAATGAGCGTGAAACCGGAACATTACGACATCATCCGCCGGCCGGTGATCACCGAGAAGGCCACGCTGGCGAGCCAGGCCAACGCGGTGGTCTTCGAGGTCGCGATCGACGCCAACAAGCCGCAGATCAAGGAGGCGGTCGAGGCCGTCTTTGGCGTCAAGGTCAAGGCGGTGAACACGGTCACGACCAAGGGCAAGGTGAAGCGCTTCCGCGGCCGCCTCGGCACGCGCAGCGACGTCAAGAAGGCCTATGTGACGCTCGAGGAGGGCAACGCCATCGACGTCACGACCGGGCTCTGAGACGAGCCCGCGGCGCGCGGCCCCGGACGGCGGGGATGCCCGCGCCTTGCGACGGGGCGGCGACGCCCGGCGAAGAACCCGGACCTCGCGGTCCGACCACCATAGCGGACCTCTGGTCCAAGGCAGACGGAAGACAGGAAGCATGGCACTCAAGTCGTACAAGCCGACGACGCCAGGCCAGCGCGGGCTGGTGCTGATCGACCGTTCCGAGCTTTGGAAGGGCCGTCCGGTCAAGGCGCTCACCGAGGGCCTCGTCAAGACCGGCGGTCGCAACAATCTCGGGCGGATGACCTCGCGCCGCATGGGCGGCGGGGCGAAGCGTCTCTATCGCATCATCGATTTCAGGCGGCGCAAATTCGACGTCCCGGGGACGGTCGAGCGGATCGAATACGACCCGAACCGCACCGCCTTCATCGCGCTGATCGGCTATCCCGACGGCGAGCGCGCCTACATCCTCGCGCCGCAGCGCCTTGGCGTGGGCGACCAGGTGATCGCGGGGGCCAAGACCGACGTCAAGCCGGGCAACGCGATGCCGTTCACGGGGATGCCGGTCGGCACCATCGTGCACAATGTGGAGCTGAAGCCCGGCAAGGGCGGGCAGCTCGCGCGGGCCGCCGGCACCTATGCGCAGTTCGTGGGCCGCGACGGCGGCTATGCTCAGCTGCGCCTGTCCTCGGGCGAGCTGCGGATCGTCCGGCAGGAATGCATGGCGACCGTGGGCGCGGTGTCGAACCCCGACCATTCCAACCAGAACTTCGGCAAGGCCGGGCGCATGCGCCACATGGGCATCCGCCCGTCGGTGCGCGGCGTTGCGATGAACCCCATCGACCACCCCCACGGCGGCGGCGAGGGCCGCACCAGCGGCGGCCGCCACCCCGTGACGCCCTGGGGCAAGGGCACCAAGGGCACCAAGACGCGGAAGAACAAGGCCACGGCCAAGATGATCCTGCGCTCGCGGCACGAGAAGAAGAAGGGGCGCTGATCCATGGCACGTTCGGTTTGGAAGGGCCCCTTCGTCGATGCCCATGTGCTGCGCAAGGCCGAGAAGACGCGCGAGTCGGGCCGTAACGAGGTCATCAAGATCTGGTCGCGCCGCTCGACGATCCTGCCGCAGTTCGTGGGCCTGACCTTCGGCGTCTACAACGGGCAGAAGCACATCCCGGTGCTGGTCACCGAAGAGATGATCGGCCAGAAGTTCGGCGAATACTCGCCCACGCGGACCTATTACGGCCACGCCGCCGACAAGAAAGCGAAGAGGAAGTAGCCATGGGGACCGAGAAGAACCCGCGCCGCGTGGCCGACAACGAGGCGATGGCCAAGCTCAGGATGCTGCGCACGAGCCCGCAGAAGCTCAACCTCGTCGCCGCCCTGATCCGCGGCAAGAAGGTCGGGAAGGCTCTGGCGGACCTGACCTTCTCCAAGCGCCGCATCGCCGGCGATGTCCGCAAGTGCCTGCAGTCGGCCATTGCCAATGCCGAGAACAATCACGGCCTCGATGTCGATTCGCTGGTGGTGGCCGAGGCCTGGGTGGGCAAGAACCTCGTGCTCAAGCGCGGCCGCCCCCGGGCCCGCGGCCGCTATGGCAAGATCATGAAGCCGTTCTCGGAGATCACCATCAAGGTGCGCCAGATCGAGGAGCAAGCGTAATGGGTCAGAAGGTCAATCCGATCGGCATGCGCCTGCAGGTCAACCGCACCTGGGACAGCCGCTGGTTCGCCGACAACAGGGACTACGGCAACCTTCTGCTCGAAGACCTGAAGATGCGCGACTTCATCCACGAGGAGTGCAAGCAGGCGGGCGTCAGCCGGGTCATCATCGAGCGGCCGCACAAGAAATGCCGGGTGACGATCCACACCGCGCGCCCCGGGGTCATCATCGGCAAGAAGGGGGCCGACATCGAGACCCTGCGCAAGAAGCTCGCCAACATGACCAAGAGCGAGCTGCATCTCAACATCGTCGAGGTGCGCAAGCCCGAGGTCGATGCGGTTCTGGTGGCCGAATCGATCGCCCAGCAGCTCGAGCGGCGGGTGTCGTTCCGCCGGGCGATGAAGCGCGCGGTGCAGAACGCGATGCGGATGGGCGCGCTCGGCATCCGGGTGAACGTCGCCGGCCGCCTCGGCGGGGCCGAGATCGCGCGGACCGAGTGGTATCGCGAGGGCCGCGTGCCGCTGCACACGCTGCGCGCCGACATCGACTTTGCCATCGCCAGGGCCTCGACCCCCTATGGCGTGATCGGGGTCAAGGTCTGGATCTTCAAGGGCGAGATCCTCGAACACGATCCCCAGGCCCGCGACCGCCGGGCCGCCGAAGCGCAGGAAGGCGGCGGCCCCCGCCCGCCGCGGCGCTGAGGCCCTGACAGGAGACGCATCATGCTGCAACCCAAACGGACGAAGTTCCGCAAGCAGTTCAAGGGCCGCATCCACGGCGAGGCCAAGGGCGGGTTCGAGCTCAACTTCGGCGGCTTCGGCCTGAAGGCGACCGAGCCCGAGCGCGTGACCGCCCGCCAGATCGAGGCCGCCCGCCGCGCGCTGACGCGCCACATGAAGCGGCAGGGCCGCGTCTGGATCCGTATCTTCCCGGACGTGCCGGTGACTGCGAAGCCCACCGAGGTGCGGATGGGCAAGGGCAAGGGCTCGGTCGATCACTGGGTGAGCAAGGTCAAGCCCGGCCGGATCATGTTCGAGGTCGACGGGGTGGCCGAGGATGTGGCGCGCGAGGCGCTGCGCCTGGCCGCGATGAAGCTGCCGATCAAGACCCGCGTGGTCGTGCGCGAGGACTGGTAGTCCGCGCAGGCCGCAAGGCTTCCGGGGCGCTGGCGGGGCTCCGTTGCACCCGCCGGCGGCGAAACTCTCGCTTGCCCTCGGGCGGCGGGGCCGTTATGTCACCGTATCCCCGATTCCAGGCAACGGGTTTCGGGGGTTCGCCATTGATCCACCAGGTTGCAGGTAACCCTGCCTTATTCAGGGGCCCGCTGGTGATGTGAACGGAAAGACGCGACGATGGACGCAAGCGAACTGCGCAACAAGACGCCTGACCAGCTGCGCGATCAGGTCCTGGCGCTGAAGAAGGAAGCGTTCAATTTGCGCTTCCGCCAGGCGACCAACCAGCTCGAGAACCCCGCGCGGATCCGCGCCGTCCGCCGCGAGACGGCGCGCGTGCTGACGGTGCTCAATGAAAAAGCCCGCGCGGCGGCGGCGAAGTAGGAAGCGAGACCCATGCCCAGACGCATCCTCCAGGGGACCGTGACCTCGGACAAGAACGCCCAGACGATCACCGTTCTGGTCGAACGGCGCTTCAAGCACCCGCTGCTGCAGAAGACCGTCCGCAAGTCAAAGAAATACCGTGCCCACGACCCCGAGAACCGCTTCAAGGTGGGCGATACGGTCCGCATTCGCGAATGCGCGCCGATCTCGAAGACGAAACGCTGGGAGGTCGTGACGGAAGCCGCAGGCTGACGCGCGACCACCCGGTTCCAGCGAAACCCCGGGGCAGCGTCCCCGTAGGTCGGGAGAACCGTTATGATCCAGATGCAGACCAATCTGGATGTCGCTGACAATTCCGGCGCGCGCCGGGTGCAGTGCATCAAGGTGCTTGGCGGCTCGCACCGCCGCTATGCCTCGGTCGGCGACATCATCGTGGTGTCGGTGAAAGAGGCGATCCCGCGCGGTCGCGTCAAGAAGGGCGACGTGCGCAAGGCCGTCGTGGTGCGTACCGCCAAGGAGGTGCGCCGCGAGGATGGCACCTCGATCCGGTTCGACCGCAACGCCGCGGTGATCCTGAACAACCAGGGCGAGCCGGTGGGCACCCGCATCTTCGGCCCCGTGGTGCGCGAGCTGCGGGCGAAGAACTTCATGAAGATCATCAGCCTCGCCCCGGAGGTGCTGTGATGGCCGCCAAGCTCAGGAAGGGCGACAAGGTGATCGTGCTCGCCGGCAAGGACAAGGGCAAGACCGGCACCATCACCACGGTCCTGCCCAAGGAGAACAAGGCCGTGGTCGAGGGCATCAACATCGCCATCCGCCACACCCGGCAGAGCGCCAAAAGCCAGGGCGGCCGCTTGCCGCAGGCGATGCCGATCGACCTGTCGAACCTTGCCTTTGTCGATCCCAAGGAGGGCGGCCCGACCCGGGTCGGCTTCCGCATGGAAGGCGACCGGAAGGTGCGCTTCGCCAAGAAATCGGGGACCACGATCGATGCTTGACGCCGCCGCCTATACCCCCCGCCTCAAGGCCCAGTACCGCGCGCGGATCCGCCCGGCGCTGAAGGCCGAGTTCGGCTATCGCAACGACATGATGATCCCGAAGCTCGACAAGATCGTGCTCAACATGGGGATCGGCGAGGCGGTGAAGGACACCAAGAAGGTGAAATCCGCGGCCGACGACCTGACGCGGATCGCCGGCCAGAAGGCGGTGATCACCCGGGCGCGCAAGTCGATCGCCGGCTTCCGGGTGCGCGAGAACATGCCGCTCGGCTGCAAGGTGACGCTGCGCGGCGACCGGATGTACGAGTTTCTCGACCGCCTCATCACCGTGGCGCTGCCGCGCGTGCGCGACTTCCGCGGGGTGAAGCCCACCGCCTTCGACGGCCGCGGCAACTATGCCATGGGCCTGAAGGAGCACATCGTGTTCCCCGAGATCGATTACGACAAGGTCGATGAGGTCTGGGGCATGGACATCATCATCTGCACCACGGCGCGGACCGATGCGGAAGCCAAGGCGCTGTTGAAGCACTTCAACATGCCGTTCACGAGCTGACGCGGGAGGACACAGGACATGGCCAAGAAATCGATGGTCGAACGGGAACTCAAGCGCCAGCGCATGGTCAAGCAGTATGCCGCCCGCCGCAGCGCGCTCAAGGCGGTGGCCGCCGACCAGAGCCGCCCGATGGAAGAGCGCTTCAAGGCGCGGCTGAAGCTGGCGGAGCTGCCGCGCAATTCCTCCGCGACGCGGCTGCACAACCGTTGCGCGCTGACGGGGCGACCGCACGCCTATTACCGCAAGCTCAAGCTCAGCCGGATCATGCTGCGCGACCTGGCCTCGTTCGGCCAGATCCCGGGCATGGTCAAGTCGAGCTGGTAGGGGAGCTGCGCGATGGCGATGAACGATCCGCTGGGCGACATGCTCACCCGCATCCGCAACGCTCAGGCGCGCGGCCAGAGCCAGGTGCGCACGCCGGCCTCCAAGCTGCGCGCCTGGGTGCTCGATGTCCTGGCCGAGGAGGGCTATATCCGCGGCTACGAGAGGGTGACCGGCGCCGACGGGCACCCCGAGCTGGTGATCAGCCTGAAATACTTCGACGGCGCGCCGGTGATCCGCGAGTTGCGCCGCGTCTCCAAGCCCGGCCGTCGCGTCTATCTGGGCGCGAAAGAGCTGCCGCAGGTCCGCAACGGCCTCGGCGTGTCGATCGTCTCGACGCCCAAGGGCGTGATGTCGGATGCTTCCGCGCGCACGGCCAACGTGGGCGGCGAAGTGCTCTGCACCGTGTTCTGAGGAGGATGGGATGTCTCGCATCGGGAAGAAGCCCGTCGCGCTGCCCAAGGGGGTGACCGCCTCGGTCACGGGCCAGACGGTCGAGGTCAAGGGGCCGAAGGGCACGCGCCGCTTCACCGCCGCCGACGATGTGACGATCATGCTCGACGGCGACAAGCTGTCGGTCAAGCCGCGCGGGCTGTCGAAACGGGCGCGCGAGCAATGGGGCATGAGCCGGACGATGGTGGCCAACCTCGTCAAGGGTGTGACCACGGGCTTCCGCAAGGAGCTTGAGATCAACGGCGTCGGCTATCGCGCGGCGATGGCGGGCAACACGCTCAAGCTGTCGCTGGGCTACAGCCACGAGGTCAACTACGAGGTGCCGCCCGGCATCACCGTGACGGCGCCGAAGCAGACCGAGATCGTCGTCGAGGGCATCGACGCGCAGGCGGTCGGTCAGGCCGCGGCCGAGATCCGCGCCTGGCGCGGGCCCGAGCCCTACAAGGGCAAGGGCATCAAGTACAAGGGCGAGTTCATCTTCCGCAAGGAAGGGAAGAAGAAGTAGGGGGCGCATCATGGCGAACACGAAACGGGAGCTGTTCCTGAAGCGCCGGATGCGGGTGCGCAACCGGCTGCGGGCCAATGCGAACGGCCGGCTGCGGCTGTCGGTGCACCGCTCGAACAAGAACATCAGCGCCCAGCTGATCGACGACGCGAAGGGGGTCACGCTGGCCGCGGCCTCGACGCTCGAGAAGGAGCTGGGCTTTGTCGGCAAGAACAACATCGAGGCCGCCCGTCAGGTCGGGCTGGCCATTGCCGAGCGGGCGCGCGCGGCCGGGATCGAAGAATGCTATTTCGATCGCGGCGGCTTTCTCTATCACGGCAAGGTCAAGGCGCTTGCCGACGCGGCCCGCGAAGGCGGCCTGAAGTTCTGAGGAGACGATCATGGCAGAGCGTGAACACCGCCGGGAGCGCCGCGAGGACCGCCGCGAGCGCGAGGAGACCCCGGAATTCGCCGATCGTCTCGTGGCGATCAACCGCGTGTCCAAGACGGTGAAGGGCGGCAAGCGCTTCGGCTTCGCCGCGCTTGTGGTGGTGGGCGACCAGCGCGGCCGCGTCGGCTTCGGCAAGGGCAAGGCCAAGGAGGTGCCCGAAGCCATCCGCAAGGCGACCGAACAGGCCAAGCGCAGCCTGGTGCGGGTGCCGCTGCGCGAGGGGCGCACGCTGCACCACGACATGGAGGGGCGCCACGGCGCCGGCCGGGTGGTGATGCGCGCCGCCGTGCCGGGGACCGGCATCATCGCCGGCGGCCCGATGCGCGCGGTGTTCGAGATGCTGGGGCTGCAGGACGTCGTCGCCAAGTCGGTGGGCAGCCAGAACCCCTACAACATGATCCGCGCCACCATGGACGGGCTTTCGCGCGAGGCCAGCCCGCGCATGGTCGCGCAGCGACGCGGCAAGAAGGTGGCCGACATCCTGCGCCGGTCGGAACCCGAGGCCGCCGCAGCGGCCGAAGCCTGAGGAGGGGACCATGGCCAAGACCATCGTGGTGAAGCAGATCGCCTCGCCGATCCGCCGGCCGGCCGTGCAGCGAGAGACGCTGAAGGGCCTCGGCCTGAACAAGATGAACCGGACCCGCGAGCTCGAGGATACGCCCTCGGTGCGCGGCATGGTGAACGCGATTCCGCATCTGGTGAAGATCATCGAGGAGCGGGGCTGAGACCGCCCCGTGCGTGGGGTGCGCCGAAGCGCGCCCTTGGCAAGGCCGTGGTGATCGCGGGGCGTCGCTTCCCCCGGTCCATCCGGCAACAGGAGAAGCGACATGAAGCTGAACGAACTGCGCGACAATCCCGGTGCGGCCCGAAGGAAGAAGCGGGTCGCGCGCGGCCCCGGCTCGGGCAAGGGCAAGACCGCCGGCCGCGGCATCAAGGGCCAGAAGGCGCGCTCGGGCGTGGCGATCCGCGCCTACGAGGGCGGCCAGATGCCGCTTTACCGCCGTCTGCCCAAGCGGGGCTTCAACAAGCCCAACCGGCTTGAATTCGCCGTGGTCAACCTCGGGCTGATCCAGAAGTTCGTCGAGGCCGGCAGGCTCGACCCGGCGCAGACGATCACCGAGGACGCGATCGTGGCCGCCGGCATCACGCGGCGCAAGCGCGACGGCATCCGGGTGCTGGCCAAGGGCGAGATCGCCGTGGCGCTGCGGCTCGAGGTCACCGGTGCGTCCAAGGCCGCCGTCCAGGCGGTCGAGAAGGCGGGTGGCACGATCACGCTTGCGCCGGCACCGGCGGCAGCCGCCGAATAGGGTTGTGGCGCGGGCCTTCGCGGCCTACATCAGCGGTGGTTTTCCCGCGCCGCCGACCGGAAACCGGATCGGCGGCGCCGTCATGAAAGAGACGGAGCATGGTTTCTGCTGCCGAACAGATGGCCGCCAACACCAGCTGGGCCGCCCTGGGCAGGGCGACCGAGCTGCGCAAGCGGATCTTCTTCACGCTCGGCCTTCTGATCGTCTACCGGATCGGCACCTACATTCCTGTCCCGGGCATCGACGGGATCGCCCTGCGCGAGTTCATGGACGAGGCCGCCACGGGCATCGGGGGCATGCTCAACATGTTCACCGGCGGCGCGATCAGCCGCATGGGCATCTTCGCCCTTGGGATCATGCCCTACATCTCGGCCTCGATCATCGTGCAGCTTCTGGCCGCGATGGTCCCCTCGCTCCAGCACCTGAAGAAGGAGGGCGAGGCGGGCCGCAAGAAGATCAACCAATACACCCGCTACGGCACCGTCTTTCTGGCCACCGTTCAGGCCTGGGGCCTGGCCGTCAGCCTCGAGGCCGGCGATCTCGTGACCGACCCCGGCATGTTCTTCCGCATCGCCTGCGTCATCACGCTGGTGGGCGGCACGATGTTCCTGATGTGGCTGGGCGAGCAGATCACGGCGCGCGGCGTGGGGAACGGCATCTCGCTGATCATCTTTGTCGGCATCATCGCCGAGATTCCGGCGGCGCTGGCGCAGTTCTTCGAGCAGGGGCGCACCGGCACGCTCTCGCCCGCGGTCATCATCGGCGTGATCGTGATGATCATCCTCGTGATCGCCTTCGTGGTGTTCATGGAGCGCGCGCTGCGGAAGATCCACATCCAGTATCCCCGCCGGCAGGTGGGCATGAAGATCTATGACGGCGGCAGCTCTCACCTGCCGATCAAGGTGAACCCCGCGGGCGTCATCCCGGCGATCTTCGCCTCGTCGCTGCTGTTGCTTCCCGTCACGGTCTCGACCTTCTCGGGCAACCAGACCAGCCCGGTGATGTCCACGATCCTGGCCTACTTCGGCCCCGGACAGCCGCTGTATCTGCTGTTCTTCACGGCGATGATCGTGTTCTTCACCTACTTCTACACCCAGAACGTCGCCTTCAAGACCGAGGACGTGGCCGAGAACCTGAGGAACCAGAACGGCTTCATCCCCGGCATCCGGCCCGGCAAGCGCACCGAGGAATATCTCGACTATGTCGTGGTCAGGCTGCTCGTTCTCGGTTCGGCCTATCTTGCCGCGGTCTGCCTCTTGCCAGAGGTGCTGCGGTCGCAGCTGGCCATCCCGTTCTACTTCGGCGGCACCTCGGTCCTGATCGTCGTGTCGGTGACCATGGACACCGTCAGCCAGGTGCAGTCGCATCTGCTGGCGCATCAGTACGAGGGGCTGTTGGAAAAGTCACAGCTGCGCGGCAAGCGCAGGCCCGCGGCGCCGAAAGCGCCATCGCGGCGATGAATGTCATCCTTCTCGGCCCGCCGGGGGCGGGCAAGGGCACCCAGGCGCGGCTGCTCGTGGAGCAGCGCGGGATGGTGCAGCTCTCCACCGGCGACATGCTGCGCGAGGCCCAGGCAAGCGGCAGCGCGATGGGCCGGCGGGTGGCCGAGGTGATGGCGCGGGGCGCGCTCGTCTCGGACGACATCGTGATCGGACTGATCGAGGAGCGGCTGCGCTCGGGCACCGGGGGCGGGGCGATCTTCGACGGCTTTCCGCGCACGCTGGCCCAGGCCGACGCGCTGGAGGCGCTGCTCGCGCGGCTGGGGCAGCGGATCGACGCGGTGATCGAGCTGCGCGTCGACGATGCGGTGCTGGTGGATCGGGTGTCGGGCCGCTACGTCTGCGGGAACTGCGGCGAGGTCTGGCACGACCGCACGCGCCCGACGCGCGTGCCCGGGGTCTGCGACGCCTGCGGTTCGACCGACCTGCGGCGCCGCGCGGACGACAACGAGACCAGCCTGCGCCAGCGTCTGATGGAGTATTACAAGAAGACCGCGCCGCTGATCGGCTATTATCACGCCAAGGGGCTTCTGGCGCCGGTGGACGGGCTGGCGCCGGTGGCAGAGGTCGCCGCCGCGATCCGGGCCGTGCTTGATGCGCCGCCCGGGGGCCTTGACGCGCGGAGCGAAAGACCGTAAGGCCGCGCGTCTCGGACGACGGCGCCCGTGCAGGGGCGGCTCGGACCGCGAATCGGGCGGGCGGCACCGGCCGCCCTGCCCGTTGTTGTGAAAAAAGGTTCTGGTGTTACGGAACCGCAACGAAAGGACTGGCTGCGTGGCACGCATCGCGGGCGTCAACATTCCAACGGGCAAGCGGGTGCCGATTGCCCTGACCTATATCCACGGTATCGGGCCCAAGACCGCGTCCGACATTTGCGCCTCGGTCGGCATCGATCCTGCGCGGCGGGTCAACCAGCTGTCGGACGCCGAGGTTCTGGCGATCCGCGAGCACATCGATGCCAACCTGACGGTCGAGGGCGACCTGCGCCGCGAGGTGCAGATGAACATCAAGCGGCTGATGGACCTCGGCTGCTATCGCGGCCTGCGCCACCGCCGCGGCCTGCCGGTGCGCGGCCAGCGCACCCACACCAACGCGCGCACCCGCAAGGGCCCCGCGAAACCGATCGCCGGCAAGAAGAAGTAGGGGGCAGCGTCATGGCACGGGAAACCAAGACCGTCGCGCGCGTCAAGCGCAAGGAGCGCAAGAACATCGCGGCCGGGGTCGCGCATGTGAACTCGTCGTTCAACAACACCAAGATCCTGATCTCCGACGTGCAGGGCAATGCGATCGCCTGGTCGTCGGCGGGCACCATGGGGTTCAAGGGCAGCCGCAAGTCCACGCCCTATGCAGCGCAGATGGCCGCCGAGGACGCCGGCCGGAAGGCGCAGGAACACGGGGTCAGGACGCTCGAGGTCGAGGTGCAGGGCCCGGGCTCGGGCCGCGAGAGCGCGCTGCGCGCGCTGGCCGCAGTGGGTCTGTCGATCAGCTCGATCCGGGACGTCACGCCCATCGCGCACAACGGCTGCCGTCCGCCCAAGCGCCGCCGCGTCTGAGACGGGTCTTTCCGGCGCGGGCCCTGCCGCTGGCATGGCCCGCGCATGGCATTTGAGGAACCTCGGGCGTCGTCCGCCTTGGTCATGGGCGGACGACTGGAATGGAGGCCACAGGCATGATCCACAGGAACTGGCAGGAGCTCATCAAGCCCCAGCAGCTTGAGGTGCGCCCCGGCGCCGATCCGCAGCGCATGGCGACCCTGGTCGCCGAACCGCTCGAGCGTGGCTTCGGCCTGACGCTGGGCAATGCGCTGCGCCGCGTGCTCTTGTCGTCGCTGCAAGGCGCGGCGATCACCAGTGTCCAGATCGACAACGTCCTGCACGAGTTCTCGTCGGTGGCGGGCGTGCGCGAGGACGTGACCGACATCGTGCTGAACCTCAAGGGTGTGGCGATCCGGATGGAGGTCGAGGGGCCGAAGCGCCTGTCGATCTCGGCCAAGGGGCCGAAGGTGGTGCGGGCCGGGGACATCAGCACCTCGAATGGCATCGAGATCCTGAACAAGGACCATGTCATCTGCCACCTCGACGACGGTGCCGACGTGTTCATGGAGCTGACCGTGAACACCGGCAAGGGCTATGTGCCGGCCGACAAGAACCGGCCCGAGGACAGCCCGATCGGGCTGATCCCGATCGACGCGATCTATTCGCCCGTCAAGAAGGTCAGCTACGAGGTCACGCCGACCCGCGAGGGGCAGGTGCTGGACTACGACAAGCTGACGATGCGGGTCGAGACCGACGGCTCGCTCAGCCCCGAGGATGCGGTGGCCTATGCCGCGCGCATCCTGCAGGACCAGCTCCAGATCTTCGTCAACTTCGAGGAGCCCGAGACCGCGACCACCTCGGCCGCCGATGCGGGGCTCGAGTTCAACCCGCTCTTGCTGAAGAAGGTGGACGAGCTCGAGCTGTCGGTGCGCTCGGCCAACTGCCTGAAGAACGACAACATCGTCTACATCGGCGACCTGATCCAGAAAACCGAGGCCGAGATGCTGCGGACCCCGAACTTCGGCCGCAAGTCGCTGAACGAGATCAAGGAGGTGCTCTCGAGCATGGGCCTGCATCTCGGCATGGAGGTCGAGAACTGGCCGCCCGAGAACATCGAGGACCTGGCCAAGCGCTTCGAGGACCAGTTCTGAGACGACGGAGGCGGGGCGCCGCTGGCCGCCCCGCCCACGGCCCGGGCCATGCTGCCCCAAGGAGCGCGGCCCTCACGCAGGGGTCGCCGGACAAAGCACAACGAAGGAGTGACCCATGCGACACGCCCGCGGCTACCGCCGCCTCAACCGCACCCACGAGCACCGCAAGGCGCTGTTTTCCAACATGGCGGGCAGCCTGATCGAGCACGAGCAGATCAAGACCACCCTGCCCAAGGCCAAGGAGCTGCGCCCGATCGTCGAGAAGCTGATCACGCTGGGCAAGCGCGGCGATCTGCACGCGCGCCGCCAGGCGGCCGCTCAGCTCAAGGTGGACGCCCAGGTGAAGAAGCTGTTCGACGTGCTGGGCCCGCGCTACCGGGCCCGGGCGGGGGGATACACCCGGGTGCTCAAGGCCGGCTTCCGCTATGGCGACAGCGCGCCGCGCGCGGTCATCGAGCTGGTCGATCGCGATGAGAGCGTGAAGGGCCGCGAGGATCGCGCACGCCACGCCGCCGAGCAGGCCGCGCAGGAGAGCGCATCGGCGGGCTGATCTCGTTCGCCACAAGCCGAATGAGGAAGAGCGCGGCGGCTTCGGCTCCGCGCTTTTGTTTTGGGCCGCGGGCTGCTGGGAAAAGGTGCTGCGCAACCGATCGGTAGAGCCGTGCCCGCGGCCATAGCAAGGGGACGGGCCTCAGCGCCACGGGCGAAACGCGCCTCTGGCGCGCCTCACCACTCGCCGAACCGATAGCCGCGCTGCTTCGCCGAGCCGGTCAACTGCTCGATCAAGCTGTCGCTCATGGTCACGCGCGTGCGCCGTCCAATGAGCCAGGAGAGCAGCCGCCCGCGCATCCGCTCACGCACGGCCTCGTGCTCTGCCGAAGCGCCGAGATCGTTCTGCTCTGCGGGATCGGCCTTGAGATCGAAGAGCTGCGGCGGAAAGCGCTCGAAGTGGACATACTTCCACCCCGCCTCCCGCACCATGAAGCCGCGCGCTTCGTTGACCGGCAGGCCGAGCGTGCGCCGCGCGTGCCTGAGCGCGAAATCGCTGTCGCAGAAGGCGGCCTCGCGCCAGCCCGTGACCGACCCCGCCTCCAGCAGCGGTACGAGGGAACGCCCTTCGAGCCTGTGCGGCTCGGGCGCGCCGCCCGCCCACTCGAGAAAGGTCGGTGCCAGATCGATCGCCTCGACGAGATCGGCGACGACCCCGCCGCGCGTTGAATGAGCGGCGGACCGGGGATCGAAAACGATCAGCGGGATGCGCACGACCTCCTCGTGGAAGAGGTCCTTCTCGCCGAGCCAGTGATCGCCGAGGTAATCGCCATGGTCGCTCGTGATAATGATGATCGTGTTCGCGATCTCACCGCTCGCTTCGAGATGGGCGACGAGCCGGCCGACGTGATGATCGAGCTGGCTGATGAGCCCCATGTACGTCGGGATCACGGTCTCCCGGACCTCATCACGCGCGAAGTTCAGGCTCTCCTCGTGCGCCATGAACGCGGCAATGACCGGATGCGGCGCCACGCGCTCAGCCTCGGTCCGGTTGGCTGCCAGCACGTGCTCGGGCCCGTACATGGCGTGATAGGGCGCCGGCGCGATATAAGGCCAGTGGGGCTTGATGTAGGAGAGGTGCAGGCACCACGGCGGCCCGCCGCGGGCCTGGCGCATGAACTCGAGGCCGCGCTCGGTCATGTAGGCGGTCTCCGAGTGCTCCTCCTTCACGCGCGCCGGCCGGCGGGCATTGCGCATGGACCAGCCCGACTGCACGACGCCATCCTCATCGACCACCGAGTTGGCCCAGCTATGCCAGGGATTATCGCCCGCATAGCCGAGCTGGCGCAGCCACCGGTTGTAAGCCGGGTCCGGTCCCGTCAGCGCCCCATCAACCTCGGGATGCAGGCCGTCATCGCGCTCGAAGGCCTCAAAGCCGCACTGCCAGTAAGGAATGCCGGGACTGCTGCCCGGGCTGATACCGAGTCGCGCGAGTGCTTCGAGGTCGGGCTTGAAATGCGTCTTGCCCACAAGCACGGTGCGATAGCCGAGTGGGCGCAGATAGTCGCCGATCGTCTTCTCGTCGATCCGCAAGGGAAAGTTGTTGTAGCTCGCGCCATGGCTGAAGTTGTAACGGCCGGTGTAAAAGCTCATGCGCGACCCGCCACAGACCGGCGACTGCACGAACGTCCGCGCGAAACGGACGCCCCGGCGCGCGAGCGCGTCGATATGGGGCGTCTTGATATGGGGGTGCCCCGTACAGCCGAGATAGTCCCAGCGCAGTTGATCCGCCATGATGAAGAGGATGTTCGGTTGGGTGCGCATGAAGGGCTTCCGGGCATGGACGCAAGGGAAAGGCAATGCTACCGGACGCATGGACATGTGGCGAGGTCCGTGCACGAAGCTGCCCGCTGCCGGCACGACGGAACCAGAACATGAGCGCTGAAGAGGCATCCACGTCGGAACAGGCACGTGCGCCCTGGCATGCGCGCGTGCTCACGATCTTCCCCGAGATGTTTCCGGGCCCGCTCGGCATCTCGCTTGCGGGGACGGCACTCACGACCGGGATCTGGCAGCTCGACTGCGTCGATATCCGCGAGTTCGGCCTGACGAAGCACCGCACGGTCGACGACACGCCGGCCGGTGGCGGTGCCGGCATGGTCATGCGCGCCGACGTGGTTGGCGCCGCCATCGACCACGCACGCCAAGACATGGATAACGTGCCGCTCATCTACTTGAGCCCGCGCGGCCGCCCGCTCACGCAGGCGCGCGTCCGCGAGCTGAGCCGCGGCCCCGGCGCGATCCTGCTCGCCGGCCGCTTCGAGGGCGTGGACCAGCGCGTGATCGACGCGCGCGGCCTTGAGGAAATCTCGATCGGCGACTACGTGCTCTCGGGCGGCGAGCTCGCCGCCATGGTGCTCATCGACGCCTGCGTGCGCCTTC
>CALJZN010000084.1 GCA_937983405.1 uncultured Paracoccaceae bacterium | reverse complement strand
CCGCGGCCGGCGGGGATGGCGGCCGGCCGCGCCCGCCGCGCCCCCCAACCGCGGGGCAGAGACAGGAGAGAGACGGTGCGATCCCGTCCGCCGGCGCCGGCGCCGCCCGCCGCGGCGGCCGCGGTGCGGCGGGCCCGCGCGGTCAGAGCCCGCCCAGGGCGCAGACCACCGCCCATTCCCCGGCCGTCACCGGCTGCACCGACAGCCGCGAATGGGTCACGAGGAGCATCTGCGCCAGCCGCGGGTCGGCCTTGATCTGGCCGAGGCTCACCGGCCGGGGCAGCGGGCGGAGGGCGCGCACCGTCACGCAGTCCCAGCGCGGATCGTCGGTCGTGGGATCGGGGCGGACCGGGGCGATCACCTCGACGATGCCGACCACCGCCTTGCCGATGTTGGAGTGGTAGAAGAACCCGAGGTCGCCCACCGCCATCGCGCGCATGTGGTTGCGCGCCTGATAGTTGCGCACCCCGGTCCACGGCTCGCCCTCGGCCCCCCTGGCGACCTGCTGCTCCCAGCTCCAGACGTCGGGTTCGGACTTGAAAAGCCAGTAGGCCATGGGTCGCTGCTCCGGTCCTGCCGCTGCCGAGGCTTGCCCTGTCCGCCTTCGGGACGCAAGCGCAGGCGCCGCCCGGAACCCGCCGCCTACTCGGGTTTCAGCGGCCGGGCCAGCAGGCGCTCGGCGGCCGCCCCGACCGAAAGGCGGCCGCGGCAGACCAGATCGACCGTCGCGGCCACCGGCATCTCGACCCCCAGCCGCGCGGCCAGCGCCGGCAGGGCCCGGGCCGTGGCCACGCCCTCGACCGTCGCGGCGGGGTCCGGCGCGCGCCCCTCGCCCAGCGCCCGGCCGTGGGCGAAGTTGCGCGACCGCTCGGATGTCGCCGTCAGCACCAGATCGCCCAGGCCCGACAGGCCGGCGAGCGTCTCGGCCCGGGCGCCGAGGGCCAGCGCCAGGCGCAGCATCTCGGCATAGCCCCGCGTGACCAGCGCCGCGCGCGCGCTTTCGCCCAGCCCCGCGCCGATGGCGATGCCGGCCGCGATCGCCACCACGTTCTTCAGCGCCCCGCCAAGCTCGGCCCCGGTGGTGTCGGTGCTGCGGTAAAGCCGCAGGGCGGGGGTGGCCAGGCGCGCCTGCAGCCGCTCGCCCGCCGCCGGGTCGCGGCAGGCCAGCGTCAGCGCCGCGGGCAGGCCGCGGGCGACGTCGGCAGCAAAGGCGGGGCCGGTCAGCACCGCGGGGGTGGCCGCCGGGCAGGCGCGGGCGATCAGCGCCGTCGCCCCCGCGCCGGTGGCAAGCTCGAGGCCCTTGCAGCAGGCCACCAGCGCGCGCCCCTCCAGCCGCGCGGCCTGGTCGGCCAGAAACCCCGCCAGCGCCTGCATCGGCAACGCGAGCAGCAGGACGGGCGCGGCCGCGGCGCAGGCAAGGTCGTCGGTGACCGTGACTGCGGCGGGCAGCGGAATGCCGGGCAGGCGGCGGCGGTTCTCGCCCGCCGCTGCAATGGCCGCGGCGTCGCGCGCCCACAGCGTGACCGGACCTGCCTGCGCCAGCGCGACAGCCAGCGCCGTGCCGAAAGCGCCGCCGCCCAGAACGGCGACCGGCAGCGTCACGCCTTGGCCCCCTTCTTGCCGCCGCCCAGCATGGCGGGACTTGCGGCATCGAGCGGCCAGCGCGGCCGGGCGGCAAGGTCGTCGCCGCTCTGCGCCCCCTCGCGCCAGCGCTCGGCCCCGGCGAAGGCGACCATGGCGCCGTTGTCGGTGCACAGCGCCAGCGGCGGGGCGAGAAAGCGCGCGCCGGCCGCCTCGGCCACCGCCTGCAGCGCCGCGCGGATTGTGCCGTTGGCGGCCACCCCGCCGGCCACCGCAAGCGCGCCCGTCCCGGCGGCGGCCAGCGCGCGGCGGGTCTTTTCGGCCAGCACCTCGGCCACCGCCGCCTGGAAGGCGGCGCAGAGGTCGGCGCGGTCGGCCTCCGTCAGCCCGCCCTGCGCCGCCACCAGCCCGTCGCGGGCGCGCAGCACCGCCGTCTTGAGGCCCGAGAACGACAGCTCGCAGCCCGGCCGGTCCAAGAGCGGGCGCGGCAGGGCAAAGCGCGCGGGGTCGCCCTTGGCCGCCTCGGCCTCCACGCTCGGGCCGCCGGGCTGGGGCAGGCCGAGAAGCTTGGCCACCTTGTCAAAGGCCTCGCCCGGCGCGTCGTCGATCGTGCCGCCCAGCCGGGCGAAGGCCGAGGTGCCCTGCGCGCGCAGGAACTGCGCATGCCCGCCCGAGACCAGCAGGACGAGATAGGGAAAGGCCAGCCCCTCGGTCAACCGCGGCGTCAGCGCATGGGCGGCAAGGTGGTTGACCCCGATCACCGGCAGCCCCGTGGCCGCGGCAAGCCCGCGCGCCAGCATCACCCCGGCCAGCAGCCCGCCGATCAGCCCCGGCCCCGAGGTCACCGCGATGCCGTCCAGCGCCCCGAGGCCCGTGCCTGCCTGCGCCAGCGCCGCCTCCACCGCAAGGTCGGCCTTCTCGGCATGGGCGCGCGCCGCGATCTCGGGCACCACGCCGCCGAAGGCCGCATGCAGCGCCGCCTGGCCCAGGACGACCGACGACAGGATCGCGCCCGGCCCGCCCGGGACAGACCGGACCACGGCGGCGGCGGTGTCGTCGCAGCTCGTCTCGATGCCGAGGAAGGTCAGCGCGCCGTCCATCCGCCCCCCATCGCGCCGGTGCCGGGACGCCCGCGCGGCGTTGCGCGGCAGGCCCCGAGCAGGTACCACCGGGGCCGTGCCCATGCAACGCACCCTGCCCACGCTGCTGCTGACCCGACCCGCGGCCGCATCGGCCGGCTTCGCCGCGGCGGCGCGGGCGCGGTTTCCGGGGCTCGAGGTGGTTGTGGCGCCGCTGATGGAGATCGAGGCGGTGGCCTTCCCCCCCGGTCTGCCGGCGGCGGGGCTGATCTTCACCTCGGCCGAGGCGCCGGGGCACTTCGGCGCGGGCGACCCCCGGCGCGGGCTGGACGCCTGGTGCGTGGGCGGGCGCACGGCGGCGGCGGCGCGGGCGGCGGGGTTTGCGGTGCAGGCGGTGGCGCCCGATGCCGAGGCGCTGCTGGCGCAGCTTTTGGCCCGGCGGCCGGCGGGGCCGCTTTTGCACGCCCGCGGCGCTCATGCGCGGGGCGACCTTGCGGCGCGGCTTGCGGCGGCGGGGGTGCCGGCGGCCGAGGTCGTGGTCTACGCCCAGCCGGCCCGCCCGCTGTCGGCCGCGGGGCAGGCGCTGCTGCAAGGCACCCGGCCCGTGGCGGCCGCGCTGTTCTCTCCGCGCTCGGCCGCGCTGCTGGTGGCCGCCGTCGCGGGCGCGCGGGCGCCGCTTTCCGCGGCCGCGATCAGCCCGGCCGCGGCCGAGGGCTGGCGGGCGGCGGGCCTCGGCCCGCTCGAGCTGGCGCCCACGCCCGACGGCGCGGGGATGCTGGCCGCGCTCGCCCGGCTGTTTGCCGCGGACCCCGCAGCTTGAGGGGCGCGGCCCGAGCGGCTAAGGTCCGAATCTGTCAGTCGGGTGGCCGGGCAGCCATCGAAAGGCGCGCCGCGGCGGGCCGCTGGGTAGCGGAGGGTCCCTTGGCCAGGACGACACGACCCACAGCAGCGAAGACCGCCCGCAACGGCAAGGCGCCCGCCGACGGCGCGCCCGCGTCCGACGGTCCGGGCGACAGCGCCGGCCCTGCCGGCGGGCCGGCTGGACCGGCCCCCGAGGCGGCCGCCCCGGGCACCGCCGACCCTGTCGAGACGCCCGGCGCGAGCCTGCTGCCGGCCGAGGCGGCCGGCGACGGCTCTGCGCCCGTGCAGCCGCCACCGCCCGGGCCGGACCAGCCGCCCGCCGCCGCGGCAGAGCCCGGGGCCTTCGGACCGGCGGACGCCGACCCAGCGCAGCCGCACGCCCCTGCCGACGCCCCGGGCGCCGATCCTGCCGACGCCCCTGCCGACGCCCCGGGCGCCGCCGACCCCGCCGCGGCCGCGCCGGCCGCGGCAGACCCCGCGGCCCCGGACCGGATGGCCGCACCCCCCGGGGCCGCCGCACCGGCCATGGGCGAGGCCGCCGCACCGGCCGTGGGCGAGGCCGCGGCCGCGCCTTCGTCGGCGCCCTCCCCGCCATCGCCCGGGCCGGCCGCCCCGCCTGCCCTGCGCCGGCGCGGCGGCGTCCTCCTTGCGCTGCTCACGCTCCTTGTCGCGGCCGCAGTGGGCTATGTCGCCGGCCGCGCCCCGGTGCCGCCCGACTGGCCGCTTGCCAACGATGCGGCCGCGATGGCCGACCGGCTGGCCCGGGCCGAGGCCGCGCTGGCCGCCGCCGCGGCGCGCGCCGACGCCGCTGCCGCTCTGGCGCGCGACGCGCTCGCCCGGGGCGAGGCCGCCGCCGCGCAGGCCGCCGAGGCGCAGGCCCGCGCCGCGGCCGCGCTGACCGCGGCCGAGGCCGCCCGCGACGACGGCACCGCGGTGCAAGAGGCGGCGGCGGCCCGCGCTGCGGCCGAGGCGCTTTCGGCGCGCGTTGCCGCGCTCGAGGCCGCAGCCCCCGCCGGGCCCGACCCCGAGACCCGGGCGGCGCTGGCCGCCTTGGCTGTGCGGCTCGACGCGCTGGCGGCCCGCCCCGCGGCAGAGCCCGGCGCCGCGGCAGCCGAGGCGGGAGCGGGAGCCGGGGCGGAGGCCGGGGCGCTCGCCGCCCTGCGTGCCGAGGTCGGCGCGCTCGCGCTCGCCCTGTCGGCCGAGGCCGGGCAGCGGGCCGAGGCGACCGCGGCGCTCGGGGCGACGGTGGCGGCCGAGATCGCCCGGATCGAGGCGCGCATCGCCGCGCTCGAGGCCCGCGACGCGACGTTGCGCGACCAGATCGCCGCCGCCGGCGAGGAGGCGCGCCGCATCGCCGCCGCCGCGGCCGAGGACGCCCGCCGCGCCGCCGCGGCCGAGGCCGAGGCCCAGCGCGCCCGCCTCGCGGCCGAGCGCGACCGGCTGGCCGCCGCGACGCGGACCGCGGCGGCGCTGTCGGCGCTGGCGCGGCTCGAGGCGGCGCTGGCCGACGGCAGCGCGCTTGCCCCGGCGCTTGCGGATCTTGCCGCCGCGGGGGTCGAGGTGCCGGCCCGGCTGGCGGCGCAGTCCGGCGGGGTCGCCACGCTCGCGACCCTGCAGGCCGCCTTCCCCGACGCCGCCCGCGCCGCGCTCGCGGCCGCGCGGCAGGCCGCGGCCCCGCCCGACGCGCCGCTGGCCCGTATCCTGGCCTGGGCCAAGGCGCAGGTCGGCCTGCGCTCGCTGGCCCCGCGCGAGGGCGATGATGCCGACGCCGTGCTGTCGCGGGCCGAGGCGGCGCTGCGCGCGGGCGATCTGGGTGCGGCGCTGGCCGGGCTTGGCGCCCTGCCCGCGCCCGCCCGCGCCCCCCTTGCCGGCTGGATCGCCGCCGCCGAGGCCCGGGCCGAGGCCCTTTCCGCCGCCGCCGCGCTTGCCCAGGCGCTCCGGCCCCGCTGAGGACGCATGCGATGATCTGGCTGCTTCTGAAGGTCTTTCTGTTCCTCGCGGCGGTCGCCGGCCTGACCTGGGCGTTCGGCCTGATGATCGACAGCGGCGAGGGGGTGCGCATCGCCGCCGGCGGGGTGGAGCTTACCCTCGGCCCGCTGCAGGCGGTGGTGCTGGCGGCGCTGCTGATGCTGGGCCTGTGGCTGCTGCTGCGCGCCACGGGGCTGACGGTGGCGGTGCTGCGGTTCCTCAACGGGGACGAGACGGCGGTTTCCCGCTACCTCTTTCGCAACCGCGAGCGCAAGGGGCAGCAGGCGCTGGCCGAAAGCCTGCTGGCCATCGCCGCGGGCGAGGGGCGCGCGGCGCTGGCGGCGGCGGCCCGGGCCGAGCGTTATCTGGGCCGGCCCGAGCTGACCGACCTTGTCACGGCGCAGGCGGCCGAACTGGCGGGCGAGACGGCAAAGGCGGCCGAGGTCTACAAGCGCCTGCTGGCCGACCCCCGGACGCGCTTCGTCGGACTGCGCGGGATCCTCAAGCAGAAGCTCGCCGCGGGCGACACCGCCATGGCGCTCGAGCTGGCGCGCAAGGCCTTCGAGCTGCGGCCGAGCAGCGAGGAGGTGCAGGACATCCTTCTGCGGCTCCAGGCCGGCGCGCACGACTGGAAGGGGGCGCGCGGCACGCTCTCGGCCAAGATCCGCTCGGGCAGCCTGCCGCGCGACGTCTACCGCCGCCGCGACGCGGTGCTGGCCCTGCAGGAGGCGCGCGAAGTCTTTGCCGAGGGTAACTCGATCGAGGCGCGCGAGACGGCGATCGCGGCCAACCGGCAGTCGCCCGACCTGATCCCCGCCGCCGCGATGGCGGCGCGCGGCTACATCGAGGCCGGGCAGCCGAAATACGCCGCCCGGGTGCTGCGCAAGGCGTGGGAGGCACAGCCGCACCCCGATCTGGCCGCCGCCTTCGCCGAGATCGCCCCGGGCGAGACCCCGCGCGAGCGCCTGAGGCGCTTTGCGACCCTGACCGAGCTCAACCCGGACCACCCCGAGACCCGGATGCTGAAGGCCGAGCTGCTGATCGCGGCCGAGGACTTTCCGGCCGCGCGCCGGGCGCTGGGCGATCTGCCCGAGACCAAGCCCACCGCCCGGGTGCTGACCATCATGGCGGCGATCGAGCGCGGCACGGGCGCCGACGACGCGGTGGTGCGCGGCTGGCTGGCGCGGGCGCTGACCGCACCGCGCGGGCCGCAATGGGTGTGCGAAAAGTGCCACAACATCCATGCCGCCTGGCAACCTGTCTGCCAGAACTGCGGCGCGTTCGACACGCTGGCCTGGACCGATCCGCCCGAGGGCGCGGGCCCCTCGCCGACCCAGACCGAGATGCTGCCGCTGATCGTGGGCCAGCCCGCTGCCCCGCCACCCGCCCCCCCGCCGGCCGCGCCCCCGCCGGCCGCCCCCCCGCCGGCCGCGGCCGAAGCGTCCGCCGAACCCGAGGCGGTTTCCGCGCTGGCGCCGCGCGGCTAGCCTGCCGCAAGGTCCGCCGGCGGCCCCGACCTGTCGTCCAGCTCCCTCCGGCCCTGTCCGGCAGTCCGGCAGCGCGCCCCCGCACCGGGACGCCCCTGTCCGTCGGCGCCGGCGCCGTCCGCCGGCCGGAACCGGTACGACGGGGGGCCTGCCGGGGGGGCCCGCCGCAGCGGCCCCCCCGCGCGCGTCAGGGCCGCACGAAGCGGGTCAGGACGACCTGGCGGAGGTTGATGCGCCCCCCGGCCCCGGGCGCCAGCGTCATCGCGATCAGATAGCGGCCCGGCGCCAGCTCGCGGTAGAGCGAGGCCGCGTTGAGGATGCCGCTGCTCTCGGCCTCGGCCAGCCGGGTGCCGGCCGCATCGTAGAGGCGCAGCGTGAAGCCCCCGATCAGGCTGCTCGACTGCGCCTGCACCAGCCCGCCCTCGGCGAGCGTGAAGGCCAGCCACTTGGTCCGCTCCTGCGACAGGCGCTGCGTCTGCACCGTGGTGGCCAGCGTGCCGAGATCCTCGATGTCGACGCCCGAGTCGGGGCCGGGGATCATCTCGCCCGCCTCGATCGCCGCGCGCCGCAGCGTCGCCTCGTCCTGTTCGGTCAGCGCGACGAGATAGGCGCCGGTGCCGCCGCCGCCCCAGCTGCGCAGCGACAGGCAGTAGACGCCCGGCGCCAGCGTCTCGGTCAGCCGGCTGTCGCTGCCCGCGTCGCCATCGTCGTTCTCGGCCACAAGGCGGCCCTGCCCGTCATGGAGTGTCAGCACGGTGTCGAAGTCGCGGCTCGAGGCGTCGAACTGCAGCGGGGTCGCGCCCTCGACCGTCATCCACCAGCCCTGCCGCGCGCCGGGGGCGAGCGTGCCGGGGATGCGCAGGATGCCGAAGCCAGGGGCCACGACGCGGCCGAGATCGTCGGTCCAGGCCGGGTCGCTGCAGGCCATCGCGTCCCGGCCGCCCTCCGCTCCGTCGTCCTCGGGCGCGTCGGTCAGCGCGATCTCGTAGGCGCCGCCGCTGCCGCCGTAGCCGCGCACCCGCAGGCAATACTCGCCCTCGTCAAGTTCCACGACCAGACGGCTGTCGGTGCCCGAGGGTCCGTCGTCGTTGCCGTCGAGATACTGGCCCTCGCCGTCGGCAAGATCGATCAGGGTGTCGAACTCGACGCTGCGCGCGTCGATCTGCAGCGGCGTGGCGGCGACGACGGACAGCCGCCAGTCCTCGAAGAGCCCGGGCGCGACCCAGCCCGACAGCGTGGCAAGGCCGAGGCCCGGGCCGACCGGCCGGCCGAAGTCGAACGTGAGGCGCGGGTCGGCGCAGAAGGCCGCCGCATCGCCGCCGCCGTAGGGGGTCTCCTCGGGCTCGTCGGTGACGAGAAGCTCGAAGGCGCCGCCGTTGCCGCCATAGCTTGTCACCCGCAGGCAGTAGCTGCCGGGGGCAAGGTCGGCCGCGATCCGGCTGTCGGTGCCATTCGGGCCGTCGTCGTTCGAGTCGAGGACGGTGCCGGCAGCATCGACAAGGTCAAGGATGGTGTCGAAGGCCTGGCTGCGGGCATCGAACTGCAACCTCAGCCCTTCGGTGACCGCGAAGGTCCAGTCCGAGGTGCGGCCGTCCCGGAGCGTGCCGGCGAAGAGCAGCGCGCCGATGCCGGCGCCGACCGGGCCGATGTCGTCGGTCAGCGCGGGGTCCGAACAGGCGTCGGGCAGGGTGGCGTCGCCGCCGCCATCGTCCCCGGTCGATACCGCGGCCAGTGCGGCCGCGGCCTCTCCGGTGGCGAGGTCGAGGGTCACGAAGACCTCGGGCTCCATCCCGCCGCCATACAGGCGGACCTGCGCGCAGTAGCTGCCCGCGGCGAGCGCCTGGTCGATCAGCGAGTCGGTGCCGCCGCCGCCGTCGTCGTTCGAGGTGACCGGACCGACGGTATCGAACAGCACCAGATAGGGGTCGCCGCCGGAATCGCGGGTGCGCAGCGCGACGCGGGTGCCTGCCGCGATCGCGAACTCGAGATAGACGGGTTCGTTCCGCGCGATTCGGGCGACGAAGGGCTCGGCCGGCACCACGTCGATGGGTGCGGCAAAGCGGAAGGTGGCGGCCAGCGGCTGGCCGCAGGCGCCGCTGGCCACGGGGCCGGGCGCGGCGGGCAGGGCAACCTGCCCGGACTGTGCGGCGGCCGGCGCCGCCGCCGCCAGAAGCGTGAGCGCCGTCGCGCAGGCAAGGCGCAGGGGAACTATCATCGGACGGACTCCCAGATGTCCGGGCCTCCTGCCCGGTGCCCGGACACTTGCGCATTTGCCCGCCCCGGGCAAGCGCGGCGCAGGACGGACAAGGCCGCGCCCGATCGTCCGGCCGCGGGCTGCGACCGCGGCGCGGTTGCCAGCCGCGGCGAAACCGCCTAGCCTTTCCGGCGCCGCATCTTCCGCGAGGCCGCCATGGACATGCCCGCCCCCGACCCCGCGATTCTGGCGCGCCGCGCGCGCATCCTCGCGCGGCTGCGCGCCGCCCTGCCCGCCGGGACGGTGATCGACGATCCCGTGGCGCTGGCCGCCTATGAATGCGACGCCTTCACCGCCTATCGCTGCCCGCCGCTCGCGGTGGTGCTGCCGCGCACCACGGCCGAGGTCTCGGCCGCGCTCGCGCTCTGCCATGCCGAGGGGGTGCCGGTGGTGCCCCGCGGCTCGGGCACCTCGCTGGCGGGCGGGGCGCTGCCCACGGCCGACTGCGTGGTGCTGGGGGTGGCGCGGATGACCGCGGTGCTGGAGACCGACCTGGCCAACCGGCTGGTCAGGGTGCAGGCGGGGCGCACGAACCTCGCGGTGTCGGCCGCCGTCGAGGCGGCGGGGTTCTTCTATGCCCCCGACCCCTCGTCGCAGCTGGCCTGCGCGATTGCCGGCAACATCGCCATGAACTCGGGCGGCGCGCATTGCCTGAAATACGGCGTGACGACCAACAACCTGCTGGGCGCGACCGTGGTGCTGATGGACGGGACGGTCGTCGAGCTCGGCGGGCCGTTCATGGATGCCCCGGGGCTCGACCTGCTCGGCGTGCTCTGCGGCTCCGAGGGGCAGCTTGGCGTGGTGACCGAGGCGATCCTGCGCATCCTGCCCAAGCCCGAGGGCGCGCGCCCCGTCCTGATCGGCTTCGCCTCGAACGAGGCGGCGGGGGCCTGCGTGGCCGACATCATCCGCGCGGGCGTGCTGCCGGTGGCGATCGAGTTCATGGACCGGCCCTGCATCGTCGCCTGCGAGGCCTTCGCCAAGGCGGGATACCCCGACTGCGAGGCGCTCCTGATCGTCGAGGTCGAGGGCGCGGCGGCCGAGATCGACGCCCAGCTCGCCCTGATCGGGCAGATCGCACGCCGGCACGACCCCGTCGCGCTGCGCGAAAGCCGCTCGGAGGAGGAGAGCAGGCGCATCTGGCTCGGCCGCAAGTCGGCCTTCGGGGCGATGGGGCAGTTGGGCGACTACATCTGCCTTGACGGCACCATCCCGGTGTCGGAACTGCCGCGCGTGCTGCGGCGGATCGCCGAGCTGGCCGAGCGGTTCGGGCTGAGGGTTGCGAACGTCTTCCATGCCGGGGACGGCAACATGCATCCGCTGATTCTGTTCGACGCCAACGCCCCGGGCGAGCTTGCCCGGGCCGAGGCGCTGGGGGCCGAGATCCTGCGGGTCTGCGTCGCCGCCGGCGGCTGCCTGACGGGCGAGCACGGGGTGGGCGTCGAGAAGCGCGACCTGATGTCCGAGCAGTATGCCCCCGCTGACCTCGAGGCGCAGATGCGCGTCAAGGACGTGTTCGACCCCGCCTGGCTTCTGAACCCCGCCAAGGTGTTCCCGCTGGCCGCGAGCGCCGCGCGCCGGGCCGGGGCGCGGGCGGCGGCGGCCTGAGCGGCGCGGCCGTGCGGCCCGCCACCGAGGCCGAGCTGGCCGAAGCGCTGCGCGATGCGGCCGGTCCGGTCGCGGTGCGCGGCGGGGGCACGCGCAGCCCCGCGCCCGGGGGGCTGCCGGTGCTTTCGGCCGCAGGCATCGCCGGCATCCGGCTTTACGAACCCGGGGCGCTGACCCTGGTGGTCGCCGCCGGCACGCCGCTGGCCGAGGTCGAGGCCGCGCTGGCCGCCGAGGGCCAGCGCCTGGCCTTCGAGCCGCCCGACCTGCGCGGCCTGCTGGGCACGGCGGGGGTGTCCACCATCGGGGGCGTGGCGGCCGCCAACGCCTCGGGGCCCCGGCGGGTGCAGGCGGGGGCCTGCCGCGATGCGATGCTTGGCGTGCGCTTCGTGGACGGAACCGGGGCGGTGGTGGCCAACGGCGGGCGGGTGATGAAGAACGTCACCGGCTACGACCTGGTCAAGCTGATGGCGGGCAGCCGCGGCCGGCTGGGCGTGCTGACCGAGATCGCCTTCAAGGTGCTGCCCGCCCCCGAGGCGGCGGCCGACCTGACGCTGCGGGGCCTGGACGACGCCCGCGCGGTGGCCGCGATGGCCGCCGCCCTCGGCACCCCCTTCGAGGTGACGGGGGCGGCGCATCTGCCCGAGGCGGGCACGACCCATCTGCGCATCGAGGGCTTCGCCGCCGCGGTCGCCTATCGCGCCGGACGGCTGGCCGAGCGGCTTGCGTCCTTCGGCCCGGCCGAGATCGAGACCGACGCCGCGCGGGTGGCGGCGCGCTGGGCGGGCATCCGCGACGTTGCCCCCCTGCACGGCCGGGCGGGCGATGTCTGGCGGCTGTCGCTGCGGGCGACGGAGGCGCCGGGGCTGGTGGCGCAGGCAGGCGCCTTCGCCGCACTCTACGACTGGGGCGGCGGGCTGGTGTGGCTGCTGGTGGCGCCGGGCACCGACCTGCGCGCGCGGCTTGGCCCCTTTGCGGGCCACGCGACGCGGCTGCGCGCGACCGACCCCGCCGACGGCATCGCGGCCGACCCGCCCGAGGCGCCGGCGGTGGCGGCGCTGACGGCCGGCCTGATCGCGCGGTTCGATCCGCGGGGCATCCTGAACCGGGCTGCGGCATGCGCAGCCTGACCCTGCCGCGCCCCGGCCCCCGCGCGGAGAGATAGATGCAGACGAGCTTCACCCCCGAACAACTGGCCGACCCCGCCATCGCGCGCTCGAACGCCATCCTGCGCAGCTGCGTGCATTGCGGGATGTGCACCGCGACCTGCCCCACCTATCAGGTGCTGGGCGACGAGCTCGACAGCCCGCGCGGGCGCATCTACCTCATCAAGGCGATGCTCGAGGGCGGCCGGCCGGCCGACGCTCGCACCGTGACGCATATCGACCGCTGCCTGTCCTGCCTGGCCTGCATGACGACCTGCCCCTCGGGCGTGCACTACATGCACCTGGTCGATCACGCGCGCGCCTATATCGAGCGCAGCTATCGCCGCCCGGCGGGCGAGCGGGCGCTGCGCTGGCTGCTGGCCAAGGTGCTGCCGCACCCCACGCGCTTCCGCCTGGCGCTGCTGGCGGCGAAGGTCGGCCGGCCGTTCCGCCGGCTGGTGCCCGACGCCCGGCTGCGCGCGATGCTCGAGATGGCGCCGCGGCAGATCCCCCCCGTCAGCCGCAACGACGACCCGCAGACCTTTCCCGCCGCAGGGCCCCGCCGGATGCGGGTGGCACTGTTGACAGGCTGCGCGCAGCGGGCGCTGAACACCGACATCAACGACGCCACCATCCGGCTGCTCACCCGGCTGGGCGCCGAGGTGGTGGTGGCCGAGGGGATGGGCTGCTGCGGGGCGCTGACGCATCACATGGGCCGGACCGACGACAGCCATGCCGCCGCCGCGGCCAACATCCGCGCCTGGGGACGGGTGCGCGCGGCGGGGGGGCTGGATGCGGTGGTGATCAACACCTCGGGCTGCGGCACGACGGTGAAGGACTACGGCCACATGATGGCCGGCACCCCCCTGGCCGAGGAGGCCGCCGCCATCGCCGCCGTCGCGCGCGACGTGACCGAGGTGGTCGCCGCGCTGGGCCTGCCCGAGGGGGCGCCGAAGGGGCTGCGGGTGGCCTACCACGCCGCCTGCTCGCTCCAGCACGGGCAGAAGATCAGGGCGCTGCCGAAGGAGCTGCTGGTGCGCGCAGGCTTTGCGGTGGTCGAGCCCGCCGACGCGCATCTGTGCTGTGGCTCGGCCGGCACCTACAACCTGATGCAGCCCGCGATCTCGGCCGAGCTGCGGGCGCGCAAGGTGGCGACGCTGCGCGCGACGGCGCCCGACGCGATCGCCGCGGGCAACATCGGCTGCATGATGCAGATCGGCGCGGCGGCGGGGGTTCCGGTCGTCCACACGGTCGAGCTGCTCGACTGGGCCACCGGCGGCCCGCGGCCGCGGGCGCTGGAGGCCGACGGGGCGGCCCCGCTGCCGCGTTAGGGCGCGCCGGCCGGCCGCACCGCGGCAGCGCCTGCCCGCGATGGCCGGATTGCCGTCACAGTTTCGCCCCGCCGCCCCCGCAGCCTTGCCCCCGCGGCACAGATGCGGGGCGGGACATGCGCGGGTGGCTCTTCCAACTGGCGGCGGCGGCGCTGCTGCCCCTGGCCGCGGCGGCGCAGGACAGCGCCCTGCGCGCGCTCGAGACCGCCGATGCCGGGCGGGGGTGGACGGCGGTCGGCCGGCTGGACATCGGGCGGCGCGGCTTCTGCACCGGCGCGCTGATCGCGCCCGATCTGGTGCTGACCGCCGCCCACTGCCTGCACGACCGCGACAGCGGCGCCCCGGTGCCGCTGGCCGAGCTGCGCTTCGGCGCAGGGCTCCGGGGCGACCGGGCCGAGGCCTGGCGCGGCGTGCGCCGGGCGGTGCGGCACCCCGACTATGGGTTCGCCGCGGGCGAGCGGATCGACCGGGTGACCGCCGACATCGCCCTGCTCGAACTCGACCAGCCGATCCGGCTGCCCTCGGTGCGCCCCTTCGCCACCGGCCCCGTGCCGCGGCGGGGGGCCATGGTGGGCGTCGTCTCCTACGCCCGGACGCACGAGGCGGCGCCGGCCCTGCAGGAAAGCTGCACCGTCCTGAACCGCCAGCGCGGGACCGTGGTGCTGAGCTGCACGGTGGACTACGGCGCCTCGGGCGCGCCGGTCTTCGCCATCGAGAACGGCGAGGCGCGCATCGTCTCGGTCGTCTCGGCCAAGGCCGAGGTCGGCGACCGGCCGGTGGCCCTGGCCGTCCCGCTGGGCGACGAGATCGCCCGGCTCATGGCCGCGCTGGCCGCCGGCGCGGGCCCTGCGGCGCCGCGCCCCGCGGCGCCGCGGGTCATCGCGGGCGGGCAGGCCGCCGGCAGCGGCGGGGCCAAGTTCGTCCGGCCCCGAGGCCGCCATCCCCCTTGACGCCGGCAGGGGCCTTTCCCACCTCGGGGGTGCGCCGCGGCGCCCCTGGCGGGGCCGCGCGTGCCGACTGTCCCGTCCGGGTTCCGGAGGGAAGGACATGCATCGCTCAGGAGAGGATGATCCCATGCGCAACTTCGATCTGTCGCCGCTCTATCGTGCCACCGTCGGCTTCGACCGCCTCGCCGACCTGATGGACCGGCTGATGGCAAGCGATCCCGCCGACAGCGGCTATCCGCCCTACAACATCGAGAAGCTCGGCGAGAATGCCTATCGGATCAGCATCGCGGTCGCGGGCTTTTCCGCCGACGAGCTCGCGATCGAGGTGAAGGAGAACGCGCTCGTCGTCTCGGCCCGCAAGCAGGGCGACGAGACCGGCCGCACCTTCCTGCACCGCGGCATCGCCACCCGCGCCTTCGAGCGCCGCTTCCACCTTGCCGATCACGTCAGGGTCACGGGCGCGTCCCATGCCGACGGCATGCTGCACATCGAGCTGGTGCGCGAAATCCCCGAG
Organism: uncultured Paracoccaceae bacterium; assembly: GCA_937983405.1. Classification (GTDB taxonomy): domain Bacteria; phylum Pseudomonadota; class Alphaproteobacteria; order Rhodobacterales; family Rhodobacteraceae; genus JAHDXW01. The sequence goes on along the minus strand of CALJZN010000084.1, from coordinate 39,525 downwards.
GCGCTGAAGCCCCGCCGGATCGAGATCGTCCGCGGCACCCCCGCGGCTGCCCCGGCGGTTGCGGCGCAGCCCGCCGCGGCCTGATCGCCCCGAGGGACCGGCCAAGCGGGGTGCCCCGACGAAGCGCCCAAACGGAGCGTCCGAACGGAGTGCCCCCGCCGATCGCCCGGACGACCCGTTCCCGCCGCGACGCCCGACGCGCCGGCGCAGTCCGCGCGCCGCCCGGCTGCGCGGCGGGTCCCGGACGGGTCGCGGACGGTCGGTGCAAGGGGCCCCGGGGCCGGCGGCCCGCCGCGTCTGCGGCGCCGGCGCGCGACCGTCCCGCCCGGGATCGGGCGGGCGCGCGGAGACGTCAGATCGACAGGCAGACGTATTTCATCTCGAGATAGTCCTCGATCCCGTGGCGCGACCCCTCGCGCCCCAGCCCCGACTGCTTGACGCCGCCGAAGGGGGCGGTCTCGGTCGAGATGATGCCGGTGTTGACGCCCACGATGCCGTAGTCCAGCGCCTCCTGCACCCGCGTCACGCGGCCCACGTCGCGGGCGTAGAAGTACGCGGCGAGGCCGAAGATGGTGTCGTTGGCGTAGCTGATCACCTCGTCCTCGGTCACGAAGCGGAACAGGGGCGCGAGGGGGCCGAAGGTCTCCTCGCGCGCCACCGCCATGTCCTGCGTCACGCCGGTCAGGATGGTGGGCTCGAAGAAATTGCCGCCGCGGGCATGGCGGCGGCCGCCGGCCATCACCTGCGCGCCCTTGGCCAGGGCGTCAGCGATGTGCTCCTCGACCTTGGCGACCGCAGCCATGTTCACCAGCGGGCCGAGGTCCACCCCCGGCTCGAGCCCGTCGCCCACGCGCAGCCGGCCCACCGCCGCGGCCAGCTTGGCGGCGAAGGCATCGTAGACCCCGGCCTGGACGTAGATGCGGTTGGCGCAGACGCAGGTCTGGCCGTTGTTGCGGTATTTCGAGGCGATGGCCCCGGCCACCGCGGCGTCGAGGTCGGCATCGTCGAACACGATGAAGGGCGCGTTGCCGCCCAGCTCCATCGAGCATTTCATCACCCGGTCGGCGGCCTGGCGCAGCAGGATGCGGCCGACCTCGGTCGAGCCGGTGAAGGTGAGCTTGCGCACCGCGGGGTTCTCGCAGAACTCCTTGCCGATGTCCGACGACCGGCGCGAGGTGATGACCGAGAACAGCCCTGCGGGCACCCCCGCCCGCTCGGCCAGAACGGCCATGGCGAGCGCCGAAAGCGGGGTTTCCGCCGCGGGCCGGGCGACCATGGCGCAGCCGGCGGCCAGCGCCGGGGCGACCTTGCGCGCGATCATCGCGTTGGGAAAGTTCCAGGGCGTGATCGCGGCCGCAACCCCGATCGGCTGGCGCAGCACGGTGAGGCGCTTGTCGGGCTGGTGGCCGGGGATCGTCTCGCCGTAGATCCGCTTGCCCTCCTCGGCGAACCATTCGACGAAGGCGGCGCCGTAGAGCACCTCGCCCTTCGCCTCGGCCAGGGGCTTGCCCATTTCCGCCGTCAGGATCGCGGCAAGGTCGTCGGCATTGGCCACCATCAGGTCGAACCAGCGGCGAAGCACCTGGGCGCGGTCCTTCGCGGTGCGCCGGGCCCAGGGCTTCTGCGCCGCCTCGGCCGCCGCGATGGCGCGCGCGGTCTCGGCCCGGGTGAGGTCGGGGACGGTGCAGATCACGTCGCCCCGGGCCGGGTTGGTGACGGCGAAGGTCGCGCCGTCGTCGGCCGCCACCCAGGCCCCGGCGACATAGGCGCGGGTTTCCAGAAGCGTGGGGTCCTTGAGCAGGGCGCGCAGGTCGGCGGCGGTGTCGAGCATTGGGATGATCCTTGCATGGCTGGGCCCGCCGGTGGCATGCATGGTCAGGGGCCGATTGTCCAGACAGTCGGGCCGTGCAGAGCGGCGGAGGGTGCGTGATGGACTGGGATGCAGCCTATGCGAACGCCCCGTTCATTCCGGGAGCCGAGGGCTTTCCGCCGCGCTGGGCGGCCGAGGCGGCGGCGTTCCGCGGACGCCTGGGCGACCGGGCGCGGCTGGGGATCGCCTATGGCGCGGGCGAGCGCGAATGGCTCGACCTGTTCCTGCCCGCGGGGGCGCCGCGCGGGCTGATGGTGTTCGTGCACGGCGGCTACTGGCGCGCCTTCGGCCCGCGCGACTGGTCGGGCTTTGCCGCGGGCGGCGTGGCCCGCGGCTGGGCGGTGGCGCTGCCGGGCTACACGCTGGCGCCGCAGGCCCGGATCGCCGGGATCACCCGCCAGATCGCCGCGGCCGTCGCCCGGGCGGCGGCCGAGGTCGCGGGGCCGGTCGCGCTGACGGGCCATTCGGCGGGCGGGCATCTGGCGGCGCGCATGGCCTGCACCGATGTCGCGCTGCCGGTTGCGGACCGGCTGGTGCGGGTGGTGCCGGTCTCGCCGCTGGGCGACCTCAGGCCGCTTCTGAACCTCGCGCTCAACGCCGACTTCCGGCTGGATGCGGCCGAGGCCGAGGCCGAAAGCCCGGCGCTGCGCAGCCCCCGCCCCGGGCTGCCGGTGCATGTCTGGGTCGGCGCCGACGAGCGGCCGGCCTTCGTCGAGCAGGCCCGGACCCTCGCCGCCGCCTGGGGCGCGGCCCTGACGGTGGCGCCGGGCCGGCATCACTTCGACGTGATCGACCCGCTGATGCACCCCGAGGGCGACCTGACCGAGGCCGTGCTGGGCGGGCTCTAGCCCCGGCCGCGGCGGCCTCAGGGGTTGAAGGCCGCCAGCCCGTCGAGGTCCATGCCGCGGATGAACGGCAGCATCACCTCGGGCGCGGCGCCCGAGGCCTGGATCAGCACGCGGTTGCCGAGCAGGCTGACAAGCTGGCCGCCCTGGTCCAGCACCCGGTGCCGGCCGATGCGGGTGACGCTGCCCATCTGGCCCAGCATCGCGGGGTTGCCGAAGATCGCGGCGAAGCTCGCCACCAGCGGGCTGTCGGCGACGATGGCAAGCGTGAAGCTGTCGCTGCGGCCGTCATAGCGCGCCTCGGCGCCGGTGCCGCCGCCGAACATCGCCAGGCCGCGGCCGTAGTCCTCGTTGATCTCGCGCGTCCAGCCCTCGGGCGCCGCGGGCAGGAAGGCCGCCAGCGCCCCGGTCTTGAGCGCCATGATCATCTGCGTCGCGGTGGCAAGCTCTTCCAGGGCATATTGCAGGTCGCCCTCCTCGTAGGCCGACAGCGCGGCGCGGATGCTCTCGGCGATGTCGTCGGCCCGGGCGGGCAGGGCGGGCAGGCCCAGGGCCAGCGACAGCGCGGCGGCGGCAAGGATCGGACGCATGGGGAACTCCTGACTGGACGACGCCGGGCTACCCCGGGCGCGGGCCGAGATCAACCCGCGGCGGGCGCCGGCCCCGCCCCCGGCCGTCCGCCGAAGCGCTCGCCCCAGGTCGGGAACGGATCGCCCGGGGCGGGGCGGGCGTGGAACACCGCCCGCGCGATGGCCCGCGCCAGACAGCAGGCCGCGGCATGGCCCAGCGCGATCGGGTCCGCCACCGGGTCGGCCAGCGGCCGCGCGCCGGTGGCGGCGGCGAATACCAGATCGCCGTCGATGGGGGTGTGCGAGGGGACGAGGGCGCGCGCCATCCCGTCCTGCGCGGCGGTGGCAAGCCGTGTCGCCTCGGCCTGGGTCAGCCGGGCGTCGGTGGCGACGATGGCGATGGTCGTGGCCTCGCCCAGCCGGGTCTTGGGCCCGGGCTGATGGGCGGCCGGAAAGGCCGCGGGCAGGCCCATCCCGCCGAACTCCGCCCCAAGCTCCCACGGCGCGGCCCAGAACTGCCCCGTCTCGCCCACCGTGGCCGAGCCGCAGGCCGACACCGCCACCAGCGCCCCGACCGTAAGGCCGCCCGCCAGCACCGCCGAGGCCGAGCCGAGCCCGCCCTTGAGCCCGCCCGTGGTCGCCCCCGTCCCCGCGCCCTCGGTGCCCAGGGCAAAGTCCTCGGCCGCCGCCGCCAGCGCGGCGCGGCCGAGCGCCTTGTAGGGGTTCCGATCCCAGTCCTTCGGGCCGCCGCCCAGCAGGTCGAACAGGATCGCGCCGGGCACGATGGGCACCCGGTGCGGGCCCACCGGAAAGCCCCGCCCCATCGCGCGCAGGCCGTCGGCCACGCCCGAGGCGGCATCGAGGCCGAAGGCCGAGCCGCCCGAGAGCACCAGCGCATCGACCTCCTGCACGATCCGGTCGGGCGCCAGCAGGTCGGTCTCGCGCGTGCCCGGCGCGCCGCCCATCACGTTGACCGCCGCCACGAACGGCCGGTCGCCCAGCAGCACGGTGGCACCGGTGCGGAAATGCCCGTCGGCCGCGTTGCCGACCCGAAGGCCGGGGACATCGGTGATCAGGTTGCGCGGCCCGGGTCGCATGGGCTCTCCTTTCGTCTGGGCTGTGCGGGCCCCGGGGGCGCCCGCCCGCGGGGGTCATATGCAGCGGCCGCCGTCCACCTCCAGCGCGACGCCGGTGATCATCGCCGCCTCGTCCGAGGCGAGAAACACCGCCGCCGCCGCGATGTCCTGCGGCGTCGAGAAGCGCCCCATCGGGATCGTGGCCAGGAACTTGGCGCGCATCTCGGGCGTGTCCTCGCCCAGGAAGCTTTTCAGCAGCGGCGTCTCGCCCGCCACCGGGCAGAGCGCGTTGACGCGCACGCCGTGCGGCGCCAGCTCGACCGCCATCGCCTTGGTGGCGGTGATCATCCAGCCCTTCGAGGCGTTGTACCAGCTCAGCCGCGGCCGCGGCGAAAGCCCGGCGGTCGAGGCGATGTTGACGATGGCGCCCGACCCCCGCGCCTTCATGCCGGGCACGAAATGCCGCGCGGTCAGGTAGACCGACTTGGCGTTGACCGCGAGCACGCGGTCGAACTCGGCCTCGGTCACCGCCTCCATGGGTTGCGGCAGATGGGTGATCCCGGCGTTGTTCACCAGGATGTCGGGGGTGCCGAAGGCCGCCCGCGCGGCCTCGGCCAGCGCCGCCACCTCGGCGTCCTGCGCCACGTCCACGCGGACCGCGGTGCCACCGATTTCGGCGGCGACGGCCCGGGCCGCGGCCGCGTCGATGTCGGCGACCATCACCCGCGCCCCCTCGGCCGCGAAGGCTCGGGCGATCCCGGCGCCGAACCCCGATCCGCCCCCCGTGACGATGGCCGTCCTGCCGCCCAGCCGCATGGCTTCCCCCCGCGATCGCCGCGGCGCGAGAGTGGCACATCCGCCGCCGGGCGCAAGCCGGCGCGCGCCGGCGCGGCGGCGGCCGCACCCTCAGCCGTGCCGCGCGGCGACGGTCTTGAGCGCCGAGAAGCCCATCAGCGCCTCGAATCCCTTCTCGCGCCCGTGGCCCGACCGGCCGACCCCGCCGAAGGGCAGTTCCACCCCGCCCCCCGCGCCGTAGCTGTTGAGAAACACCTGACCCGCGCGCAGCGCCCGGGCGAGGCGAAGCTGCCGCGCGCCGTCCCGCGTCCAGACGCCGGCGACGAGGCCGTAGGGGGTGCCGTTGGCCAGCCGGATCGCCTCGGCCTCGTCCGCGAAGGGCATCACCACCTGCACGGGGCCGAAGATTTCCTCCTGCGCCAGCACATGGTCGGGGGGCACGTCGGCCAGCAGCACCGGCGCGACATAGTGGCCGCCGGCGGGCGCGTCGGCCGCGATCTGTCCGCGCGCAGCCACCCGCAGGCCCCCGGCGCGGGCGAGATACCCCTCGACCACCGCCTTCTGCCGCGCCGAGATCAGCGGCCCGAGGTCGCGGTCGGCCAGCGCGGGGCCGGCGACCAGCCCGCGATAGACCCCGGCCATGCGCGCCACAACCTCGGGGTAGATCGCGCGCTCGACGAGGATGCGCGCGGCGGCCGAGCAGGTCTGCCCGGCGTTCTGGATGCCGGGGCCTACGAGCTGCGGCAGCGCGGCGTCGAGGTCGGCATCGGCGAACACGAGCTGCGGCGACTTGCCGCCAAGCTCCAGCGTCACCGGCACGACGTTGCGCGCCGCCGCCGCCTGCACCGCGGCGCCGGTCGCCACCGATCCGGTGAAGGACAGATGCTGCACCCCGGGATGCGCCGCCAGCGCCGCGCCGGCCTCGGCCCCGAGCCCCGGCACCAGGTTCAGCGCCCCGGGCGGCAGCACCTCGGCCGCGAGGCGGGCAAAGGCCAGCGCGGTCAGGCTGGCCTGCTCGGCGGGCTTCAGCACGCAGGCGTTGCCCATGGCCAGCGCCGCGCCGACCGAGCGGCCGATGATCTGCATGGGGTAGTTCCAGGGCACGATATGCCCCGTCACCCCGTGCGGCTCGCGCAGGGTGAACACGGTATAGCCGGGCAGGTAGGGGATGGTCTCGCCCGTCACCTTGTCGGCGGCGCCGCCGTAGAACTCGAGGTAGCGCGCCAGGGCCAGCGCATCCGCCCGCGCCTGCCGCAGGGGCTTGCCCACGTCGCGCGCCTCGAGCCGGGCAAGGTCGTCGGCCCGGTCCTCGACCATCCGGCCGAGGCGCGACAGCAGCCGGCCGCGCTCGGCCGGGGCCAGCGCACCCCAGTCCCCCGCCCGTGCCGCCTGCGCCGCCGCCACCGCGGCCTCGATCTCGGCCGCGCCGCCGCGGGCGATGGCGGCAAAGGCCTCGCCCGTCGAGGGGTCCTCGACCGGCAGGGTGCCGGCGGCGGCGGTGCGCCAGACACCGCCGATCAGAAGCTCGGCCGGGTCGAACCAGAGGGACATGGCGGGGCCTTTCCACAGCACTGACCCGGTGATAGCCGGCCCCCGCGGCGCTGGCCAGAGCCCCGCGGGCCGCTAGGGATGCTGCGCCAGGAACGCCGCCACGGCGTCGAGCATCGCCGCGGCGCAGCCGACGGCGAGGTGCCCGCCCCGCGGCCAGCTGCGCAGCCGCGCCTGCGGCAGGGCCGCGGCCAGGCCACGGGCGATCGCGGCGCTGCCGAAGCGGTCGTCCTCGGGCGCGAGCGCCAGCAGCGGGGCCGCGATGGCCAGCGGCCCCGGCGCGGCGGCGTCCACCACCGCGGCGGCATCCGCGAGATACCCCTCGCGCCGGGCGCTGACGGGCAGGAGCGTGGCGAGGAGCGCCTCGAGCCGCGCCCGTTCCTCGGCCGGGGCCTGCCGGACCAGCGCGGGGTCGGTGGCCATCATCCTGCCGAAGACGTAGTCGCGCGCGAGCGCGAGCGCCGCCCACAGCAGCAGGTCCGAGCGCAGCAGAAGTTCCGCGACGCCGCGCTGGACGGGCCCCCAGTCGAGCGGGGGCGGCGCCCCGGGCAGGCGCAGCACCGGGACAATCAGCACCACCGCCCGGGTCCGCGCCGGAAAGCGGCGGGCGAAGGCCAGCGCGGGGATCGCCCCGGCCGACAGGCCCGCGACCGCGCAGCGCGCGATGCCGAGACGGTCGAGCAGCTCGGCCGCCGCCTCGGCCTGAACCTCGGCCAGCGCCGCGGGGGGCAGGCCGGCGGGCGGCGGGGCCGAGCCGAGATAGCCCATGCGCGAGACGGCGATCAGCCGATGCCCGCGCGTGGCCAGCGGTGCCGCGACGGCCAGCCCCTGGTCGGCCCCCCCGCCCGCGCCGTGCAGTACCAGAACCGGCGCGCCGGCGCCCAGGGTGGCATATTCGATGGCGCCGTGGCGGGTGGGGGCGCGGGCCATGCCTGCCAGCCGCGCGCGCGCCAGCGCCATGTCGGCCCGAAACCGAAGTGCCGCCATGCCCGCGCCCAGCGCCAGCGCGAGCGTTGCGGCGGCCAGCGGCGCGGGAACCGGCCCCGTCACCCTGCGCGGCCCGCCGCGCCGGGGCGCATCGGCCGCCGCCGCCGTCCGCAGCGTGGCGCTGCAACGGCCTCCGGGGCGCCCCCGGGCCCGGCGCCGGGCCCCCTCCACCCGCCGGGGGCGGATGTCCGGCGGGCGCAGGCGGCGCGACCAGCCCGGCCCGGCGGCCCGGCGGGGCAGACCCGTCCACGGGCAGACGAGAGGCCTTGCACGTCAGCGCCCCGCGAAGGCCGCCTCCAGCGCGATCTCGACCATCGCGCCGAAGCCCCGTTCCCGCTCGTCCGGGGGCAGCGCCGCGCCCGTCGGCACATGGTCCGAGATCGTCAGGATCGCCAGCGCCCGGGCGCCGTGCCGCGCGGCGACGGTGTAGAGCTCGGCGGCCTCCATCTCGACCGCCAGCGTGCCGTGGCGCGCAAGCTGCTCGGTCAGGTCGGCGCGTTCGTCGTAGAAGACATCCGAGGAGTAGATGCCCCCGACATGGGCCGGCACCCCCCGCGCCTCGGCCGCCGCGGCGGCGGCGCGCAACAGGCCCCAGTCGGCGCAGGGGGCAAAGTTCACCTCGCGGAAGAGCGCGCGCGAGGGGGTGGAAAGGCTCGAGGCGGTCATCGCGATCACGAGGTCGCGCAGCCCCACCTCGGCGCGCAACGCCCCGGCCGAGCCGATGCGGATCAGCGTGCGGGCGCCGTAGTCGCGGATCAGCTCGGTGGCGTAGATCGACATCGAGGGCATGCCCATGCCCGAGCCGTGGATGGTCACGGCATGGCCGCGCCAGCTGCCGCTGTAGCCCAGCATCCCGCGCACCTCGTTCACGCGGCGGGCGCCGTCGAGGAACGTCTCGGCCGCCCAGCGGGCGCGATAGGGATCGCCGGGCATGAGCACGGTGTCGGCGATCTCGCCGCGCTTCGCGCCGATGTGGATGGTCATTCGCCGGGCCTTTCGTCTGGGGTCAGGTCGGATGAGGGAAGGATCGGGAAGAAGGCGCCGCCGGAGCGGACGCCGAACCAGCTTTCGCCCGCATGGAGCGCGTGCTCGCCCAGCTCGACCAGGCGGTAGAAGGTCTTGCGATCGATCCGCGCCCAGAGGTCGGCGCGGACCCGCACCGCCGGCGCGGGTTCGCCCGTCTGCGGATCGCTCGCCACGACCACCGGGTGGTCGGGGCCCGCGGCGGCGGTGTCGCCCAGATTCGTGGTGAAGGTCAGCACCCTTGCGGCGCCCTCGCCCGCGGCCTCGACATCGACGGCGACGAAGGGCAGGTCGTCGACGCGGATGCCCACCTTCTCCGCCGGGGTCACCAGAACATACCGCTCGCCGTCCCGGCGCAGGATCGAGGCGAAGAGGCGCACCAGTTCGGGCCGGCCGATGGGCGTGCCGAGGTAGAACCAGGTGCCGTCGCGGGCGATCCGGATGTCGAGATCGCCGCAGTCGGGCGGGTTCCACAGATGCACCGGCGGCGGCCCCTTGCCCGTTCTCGCCGCGCCTGCCGACTGCGCGAGCGACCCGGCAAGCATCTGCGCCGAAGGTTTCACGATGTTTTGTGCGCACATTGTTTTTGTCTGGCCCCGGCGGCGGGATATGTCAGGGTGCAGCCTACAGGATGGCGGGGGGGGTGTCATGGCCGAAGCGCAGGCGCTGGTGGCAGAGATCGAGGCGCTCGGCCATCGGCTGGCGGCGGCGAAGGCCAGCATCGAGCGGCGCTTCATCGGCCAGGACCGGGTGGTGGAGCTGACGCTGGCCGCGCTGCTGTGCGGCGGCCATGCGCTGCTGGTGGGCCTGCCGGGCCTTGGCAAGACGCGGCTGGTGGACACGCTGTCGACCGTGATGGGGCTGAGGGGCAGCCGCATCCAGTTCACGCCCGATCTGATGCCGGCCGACATCCTCGGCTCCGAGGTGCTCGAGACGGCCGCCGACGGCAGCCGCGCCTTCCGCTTCATCGAGGGGCCGATCTTCTGCCAGCTTCTCCTGGCCGACGAGATCAACCGCGCCAGCCCCCGCACCCAGTCGGCGCTGCTGCAGGCGATGCAGGAGCGCGAGGTGACGGTGGCGGGCGTGCACCGCCCGCTCGGCCGGCCCTTCCATGTGCTGGCCACCCAGAACCCGATCGAGCAGGAGGGCACCTATCCCCTGCCCGAGGCGCAGCTCGACCGCTTTCTGGTGCAGGTGGACGTGGACTATCCCGACCGCGATACCGAGAAGGCGATCCTGATCGCCACCACGGGGACCGAGGATGCCCGTTCGACCCAGGTGTTTGCCGCCGACGAGCTGATCGCGGCGCAGACGACGGTGCGGCGGATGCCCGTGGGCGATGCGGTGGTCGAGCTGATCCTCGACCTCGTGCGCGCCTGCCGGCCCGACGACCCCACCGCCCCGGCCGTGGTGCGCGAGGCGGTCAGCTGGGGGCCCGGGCCGCGCGCGGCGCAGGCGCTGATGCTGACGGTGCGGGCGCGCGCGCTGCTCGACGGCCGGCTGGCGCCGTCGGCCGGGGATGTCTTCGCGCTCGCCCGGCCGGTGCTGACGCATCGCATGGCGCTGGGCTTTGCGGCGCGGGCACGGGGCGAGAGCCTGGGCACCATCATCGACCGGGTGGCCGCGCAGGTGACCCGCGTCGAGGCGGCCGCGTGACGGCGGGGCCCGCCACCCTTCGCGCCGGGGCCGAGGCCCTCGCCGGTGCCCTGCCCCCGCTGCTGGCGGATGCCGAACATCTGGCTGCCACGGTCATCCTCGGCGAGCACGGCCGCCGCCGCGCCGGGCTCGGCGTCGAGTTCTGGCAGTATCGCCCCGCCACGCCCTCGGACGAGGCGCGGACGATCGACTGGCGCCGCTCGGCGCGCTCGGACATCCAGTTCGTGCGCGAGAAGGAGTGGCAGGCGGCGCAATCGGTCGTCCTGTGGCTGGACGATTCGCGGGCGATGGCCTTCGCCTCGGCCCCCCGGTTGCCGACCAAGGCGGCGCGGGCGCGGCTGATCGCGCTGGCCGCGGCGATCCTGCTGATCCGGGGTGGCGAGCGGGTGGGGCTCTCGGGGGCCGACGTGCCGCCGCGGCGGGGGACCGGGCAGCTTCTGCGGCTGGCCGACCGGCTGACGGCCGAGGGCGGCGGCGAATACGGCGCGCCCGAGGCGGGCGGCATGGCGGCGCAGTCGCGGGCGCTGTTCGTGTCGGACTTCCTGGGCGATCCCGCCCCGGTCGAGGCGGCCCTGGCCGAGGCCGCCGACCGCGGCGTGCGCGGCGCGCTGCTGCAGGTGCTCGACCCCAGCGAAGAGGCCTTTCCCTTCGACGGGCGCACGATCTTCGAAAGCATGGGCGGCGCGCTGCGGTTCGAGACGATGAAGGCGGGCGACCTGCGCGGGCGCTACCGCGCGCGCCTGGCCGAACGCAAGGCGCGGCTGGCGGCACTGGCCGCGACGGCGGGCTGGCACTACAGCTGCCACCACACCGACGCCCCGGCGCAGGCGGCGCTGTTGTGGGTCTACCGGGCGCTGGAGCGGGTGCACTGATGGTCATGCTCGGACCCATAGGCTTCACCGCGCCGCTGCTGCTGCTGGGCCTGCTGGCGCTGCCCGCCCTGTGGCTGCTGTTGCGCGCGGTGCCGCCCGCCCCGATCCGCCGGCGCTTTCCCGGGGTGGCGCTGCTGCTTGGCCTGCGCGACGACGAGGTGCAGGCCCATCGCACGCCGTGGTGGCTGCTGCTGCTGCGGATGGCGGCGGTGGCGGCGGCGATCCTGGGGTTCGCCGGGCCGGTGCTGAACCCGCAGCCGCAGCGCGGCGGCGACGGGCCGCTGCTGATCCTGGCCGACGGAACCTGGGCCGATGCCGGCGACTGGCCGCGCCGCGTCGCGCGGATGGAGGCGCTGGTGGCCGAGGCCGAGCGCGCGGGCCGGCCCGTGGCGGTGGTGCTGCTGACCGATCCGCCGCCGGGCGAGCTGCCGTTCCAGGCGGCCTCGGCCTGGGCGCCGCGGCTGGCCAGCCTGCGGCCGCAGCCCTTTGGCCCCGACCCCGCGGCGATGGCCGCGCTGGCCGCGCGCCTGCCGCAGACGGGGTTCGAGACCTGGTGGATTTCGGACGGGCTGGCGCGCGACGGCCGCGACGCCCTGCTGGCGGCGGTGCAGGCGCGCGGGCCGGTGACGGTGTTCGAAAGCCCGCGGCCGCTGCTGGCGCTGCGCCCGGCGGCCTTTGCCGAGGGCGCTGTGCGCCTGACCGTCCTGCGCCCGGCCGGGGGCCCGGCGGCCGTGGCAGAGGTGGCCGCGACCGGGCCCGACCCGGCGGGGGTCGAGCGCGAGCTGGCCCGCGCCTCGGCGGCCTTCGCCGCCGGCGCGACCGAGGCCGTCGCCACGCTCGACCTGCCGCCCGAGCTGCGCAACCGGATCGGCCGGTTCCAGATTGCCGGCCTGCGCTCGGCCGGGGCGGTCAGCCTTGCCGACGACGGGCTGAAGCGGCGCAAGGTGGCGCTGGTCGCAGGGCGGGACGACCGCGAGGGGCTCGAGCTGCTCTCGCCGCTGTTCTACCTGCGCAACGCGCTTGCGCCGGTGGCCGAGCTGATCGAGGGGCGGATCGAGGACATCGTCCTGGCCGCGCCCGACGTCATCGTGCTGGCCGACGTGGCGCGGCTGACCGAGGCCGAGACGGCGGCCGTCAGGGCCTGGGTGCAGCGCGGCGGCCTTCTGCTGCGCTTCGCCGGCCCGCGGCTGGCGGCGAGCGACCTTGCCCGGGCCGAGGACGACCCGCTCATGCCCGTGCGCCTGCGCGAGGGCGGCCGCACGCTGGGCGGCGCGATGAGCTGGGGCGAACCCCGCCGCCTGCGCCCCTTCGCCGAGAGTTCGCCCTTCTTCGGGCTGCCGGTGCCCGACGAGGTGACGGTGTCCTCGCAGGTGATGGCACAGCCCGACCCGACGCTGGCCGAGCGCACCATCGCCAGCCTCGAGGACGGCACGCCGCTGGCCACCCGGCGGAGCGAGGGGCTGGGGCAGGTGGTGCTGTTCCACGTCACCGCCAATGCCGAATGGTCGAGCCTGCCGCTGTCGGGGCTGTTCGTGCAGATGCTCGAACGGCTCGCCGTCTCGACCCGGGCGGCGGCGCCCGCGGCCGAGGATCTGGCCGGGATCGCCTGGGTGCCGGAGAAGCGCCTGGACGCCTTCGGCACGATCGCCGACGCCGAGACGATGGCGGGCGTTCCGGGCGAGGCGCTGGCCGCGGCGCTGGCGCAGGGCGCGCCCTCGGCCGCCGTCCCGCCCGGCATCTACGCGGCGGCCGAGCGCCGGGTGGCGCTGAACGCGGTGGGCGCGGCCACGCGCCTGGCGCCCGCCGTCTGGCCCGCCGGCGTGCCGGTCGAGGGCCTGGCCGCCACGGCCGAACGGCGGCTGAAGGGCGAGGCGCTGGCGCTCGCGCTCCTGCTGCTTTCGGCCGACATCCTTGCGGCGCTGTGGCTGTCGGGCCGGCTGCGGGGGCCGCGGGCGGCCGCCGCCGTCGGGCTGCTGGCGCTGCTGCTGGCCGTCCCGCCCGGTCGGTTGCGCGCCGACGAGGCGCTCGACCGCCTGGCGCTGGCTGCGACCCGCGACGTGGTGCTGGCGCATGTGCTCACCGGCGATCCCGCCACCGACCGGCTGGCCGCCGCCGGGCTGCGCGGGCTGTCGCAGCGGCTGTTCGAGCGCACTTCGGTCGAGCCCGGCCCCCCCGTCGGGGTGGACGTCGAGCGCGACGAACTGGCCTTCTTCCCCTTCCTTTACTGGCCCGTGACCCCCGAGCAGCCGCTGCCGTCCGAGGCGGCCGTGGCGCGGCTCAACCGCTACCTGCAGACCGGCGGGATGATCCTGTTCGACACCCGCGACGCCGACATCGCAGGCTTCGGCGGCAGCACGCCGGCAGGGCGACGGCTGCAGCAGATCGCCCGGCCGCTGGCGATCCCGCCGCTGGAGCCCGTGCCCGCGGACCATGTGCTGACGCGCACCTTCTACCTGCTGCAGGATTTCCCCGGCCGGCACTCGGGCCAGACGATCTGGGTCGAGGCCGCGCCGCCCGATGCCGAGCAGGCCGAGGGGATGCCCTTCCGCAACCTCAACGACGGGGTGACCCCGGTGGTGATCGGCGGCAACGACTGGGCCGCGGCCTGGGCGACGGACGAGCGCGGGGCGGCGATGGCGCCCGTGGGCCGCGGCTTTGCCGGCGAGCGGCAGCGCGAGATCGCGGTGCGGTTCGGCATCAACCTGATCATGCATGTGCTGACGGGCAACTACAAATCCGACCAGGTGCATGTGCCGGCCCTGCTCGAGCGGCTGGGGCAGTAGATGGGCGGGCAGATCGTCTTCGACCCGCTGCTTCCCTGGGTCGTGGTCTGGGCTGCGGCGGCCCTTGCCGCGCTGGCGCTGGCGCTTGCGGTCTGGCGCCGGCTGGCCGGCGGGTGGCTGCGCGCGGGCGCGGCGCTGGCGCTGCTGGCCGCCATCGCCAACCCCGCGCTGCAGACCGAGGAGCGCACGGCGTTGCCAGACATCGTTCTGGTGGTGGTGGACGAAAGCGCCAGCCAGCGCATCGCCGACCGTTCGGCGCAGACGGCCCAGGCGGTGGAGGGGCTGACCGCGCGCCTGGCGGCGCTGGGCAACACCCAGCTGCGGATCGTGCCCATCGGCGACGGGCCGGGCAACGCGGGCTCGCTGGGCATGACGGCGCTGGCCGAGGCGCTGTCGGAGGTGCCGCGCGCCCAGGTCGCCGGGGCCTTCCTGGTCAGCGACGGGCAGCTGCACGACCTCGACCGCGCCCCCGACCTGCCCGCGCCGCTGCATCTGCTGCTGACGGGGCGCGAGGGCGACTGGGACCGCCGCCTTGTGGTGCGCAACGCGCCGGCCTTCGCCATCCTGGGCGAGCCGGTGACGCTGACCCTGCGCGTCGAGGATCAGGGCGCGGTGCCCCCCGGGCTGGCCGGGCGGGCGCGGCTGTCGATCGCGGCGGGCGGGGCCGACCCCGTGACCTATCAGGTGCCGGTGGGCGAGGACCTCGACCTTCCGGTGACGCTCGAGCACGCCGGGCTGAACGTGCTGCGCTTCCAGGTCGCCGCCGAGGACGGCGAGCTCACCGACCGCAACAACGCCGCCATCGTGCAGATCAACGGCGTGCGCGACCGGCTGCGGGTGCTTCTGGTCTCGGGCGAGCCGCATGCGGGCGAACGGGTCTGGCGCAACCTGCTGAAGTCGGACGCCTCGGTCGACCTCGTGCATTTCACCATCCTGCGCCCGCCGGAAAAGCAGGACGGCGTGCCCGTGTCCGAGCTGTCGCTGATCGCCTTTCCCACGCGCGAGCTGTTCGTGGAAAAGATCGGCGAGTTCGACCTGATCATCTTCGACCGCTACCGCCGCCGCGGCATCCTGCCGGCCGCGTATTTCGACAACATCCGCCGCTACGTGCTGGAGGGGGGTGCGGTGCTGGTGGCCTCGGGGCCGGAATACGGCGCGGCCGACAGCCTCTATCGCTCGGCGCTGGCCGACGTGCTGCCGGGCACGCCCACCGCGCGGGTGCTCGAGGGGGGCTTTCGCCCCGAGGTCACCGACCTCGGCCGGCGCCACCCGGTGACCGAGGGGCTGGCCGCGACCGGGCCCGACGGCCAGCCCCCCTGGGGCCGCTGGTTCCGGCTGGTCGAGGTGCAGGGGGAGACCGGCGATGTGGTGATGCAGGGGCCCGAGGGCCGGCCGCTCTTGATGCTCGACCGCGTGGGCGAGGGGCGGGTGGCGCTGCTGGCCTCGGACCACGCCTGGCTGTGGAGCCGCGGGTTCGAGGGCGGCGGCCCGCAGCTCGAGCTTCTGCGCCGGCTGTCGCACTGGATGATGAAGGAGCCCGAGCTCGAGGAAGAGGCGCTGACCGCCCGCGCCGAGGGGCTGCGCCTGACGGTGACGCGCCGCACCCTGGCCGAGAGCGCCCGCGAGCTGCGCATCACCGGGCCGGACGGCACGGCAACCGTCCTGCCGCTGGTCGAGGTCGCCCCGGGCCGCTATCAGGCCGAATGGATCGCCCCCGACGTGGGGCTCTACCGGCTGACCGACGGCGAGATCGAGACGGTCGCGGCGCTGGGCCCGCCCGCCCCGCGCGAGTTCGAGGCCACGATCGCCTCGGCCGCCGCGCTCGAGCCGCTGCTGGCTGCAACTCGCGGCGGCGCGGCGCGGATCGAGGCCGGGCTGCCCGAGATCCGCCAGGTGCGCGAGGGGCGCCCCGCCGCCGGGCGCGGCTGGCTGGGCGTGACCCCGCGCGGGGCCTATCTGACCACCGAGGTCCGCATCGCCGCGCTTCTGCCGCCCTGGCTGTTTCTTCTGCTCGGGGCAGGGCTCGCGGTGGCGGCCTGGCTGCGCGAGGGGCGGCGCTAGCGGCGCCCGCGGCGCGGCGCTGCGCGGCAAGGGGAGCGGCGCGGCCCCGCTGCGGGCCAACACGGAAACCGGCCGCGGCGCGCCCGGTTCCGCGCCGCCCCGGGCTGATCTAGACTGACCATCCAGTCGGCCCCGCGGTCAGGGCCGCGGGAAGGGGGGCGCCATGCCAGGGATCGTGCCGGAGGGCGGGATAGCCCATGTCGCGGGGCCGCAGGACCGGCCGCTGTCGGGGCTGACGGTGCCCGCCTTCCTCGCCGCGGCGGTGGCGGCGGCGCCGGAGCGGCCGGCGGCGGCCTTCCCCGCCCATGGGCGGCGCTGGACCTGGGCCGGGCTGTCGGCCGAGGCGGACGCGCTGGCGGCGGGGCTTCTGGCCGCCGGGGTGGGGCCCGGCGACCGGGTGGGCATCTGGTCGCCCAACCGGCCGGAATGGCTGCTGACCCAGTTCGCCACGGCGCGGATCGGGGCGATCCTTGTCAACATCAACCCCGCCTACCGGCCGGCCGAGCTTCTGCACGCGCTGACGCTGGCGGGGGTGAAGGCGCTGATTCTCGCCCGGCGGTTCAAGTCCTCGGACTACAGCGCCATGCTGCGCAGCCTCGCCCCCGAGCTGGCCGACGCCGCGCCGGGCGCGCTGCACGCCGCCCGCCTGCCCGCGCTGCGGCTGGTGGCAGAGCTTGGCGATGGCCCGGGTCCCGGCGCGCTGGGCTTCGCCGAGCTGGTGGCGCGCGGGGCGGGGCAGCGCGCGGCGCTCGATGCGGTGACGGCGCGTCTGGCGCCGGACCAGCCGATCAACATCCAGTTCACCAGCGGCACCACCGGCGCGCCCAAGGGCGCGACGCTGACGCACCGCAACATCGTCAACAACGCGATCTCGGTCGCCGCGGCGATGCGGCTGGGCCCGGCGGATGTGCTGTGCATCCCGGTGCCGCTCTACCACTGTTTCGGCATGGTGCTGGGCGTGCTGGCCTGCGTCGCGTCGGGCGCGGCGATGGTGTTTCCCGGCGAGGGGTTCGATGCGCTGGCCACGCTCCGGGCGCTGGCCGAGGAACGCTGCACCGCCGTGCATGGCGTGCCCACCATGTTCGCCGCGATGCTCGACCACCCCGAGTTCGCGCGCTTCGACCTTTCGGCCCTGCGCACCGGCATCATGGCCGGCGCCCCCTGCCCCGCGCCGCTGATGGGGCGCGTGATGGGCGAGATGGGCTGCCGCGAGATCACCATCGCCTACGGAATGACCGAGACGAGCCCGGTCTCGTTCCAGTCCTCCACCGACGATCCCCCGGAACGGCGCTGCGACACGGTGGGTCGTATCCAGCCCCATGTCGAGGCCAGGATCGTAGGCTCCGACGGCGAAACCCTGCCGGTGGGCGCGCAGGGCGAGCTTCTGACCCGCGGCTATCTCGTGATGCAGGGCTACTGGGGCGAGCCCGCGCGCACCGCCGAGGCGATCCGCGACGGCTGGATGCATACGGGCGACCTCGCCACGATCGACGCCGAGGGCTATGCGCGCATCACCGGCCGGATCAAGGACATGATCATCCGCGGCGGCGAGAACGTCTATCCCGCCGAGGTCGAGGCGTTCCTGATCGGCCATCCCGAGGTGCAGCTGGCGCAGGTGTTCGGCGTTCCCGACGCGCGGATGGGCGAGGAGGTCGCGGCCTGGATCGTCCCCCGCCCCGGCTGCGCGCCCGACCCCGAGGCCCTGCGCGCCTGGGCGCTGGCCGGCATCGCGCACTACAAGGTGCCGCGCTACTGGCGGCTGGTCGAAGGCTTTCCGCTGACCGCCACCGGCAAGCCCCAGAAGTTCCGCATGCGCGCAGCGATGATGGCCGAGCTCGGGCTGAACGGCGCAGAGGGGGGCTAGGGCGGCCGCCTCGGGGGTGGGGCGGGGGGTTGCGCCCGGCTCCAGCCTGCCCTAGATACGATATGTCATAACATTCTAGGCCCGGATGTCCCGCGCTGCCCGCCTGCCCCTCACCGCGCTGCCCGGCCTCCCGGCGCCGGACGGACGACGCTGCGCCGCGACCGGCCCGGGCCCCGGGACGACCGGCTGCAGGCCATGGCATTCCCGGGCAGCGGGCGCGCCCGCGCCGCGGCGGCCTCCGCGCGCGACACCCGCGCCGAGCCCTGCCCCGACCCGACGGATCGGGCCGCCAGGGCCACCTTGGCCGGCCCCTTTCCCCCGCCGGGGCGCCCCGGCGCCCGCAACCGACGGAGTTCCTGCATGACCCTGACCCGCCTTCTCGTCTCCTCCGCGCTTGCCGCCCTGCCCGCCGCCGCGCTGGCGCACGGCCACGACCATGACCGCGCGCAGGGCGCGGCCTACCGGCTGATCGTTGCCGACGCCGGGGCGCCGCTGGTGCATGTGGTCGATCCTGCCGACGGCGACGTGATCGCACGCATCGAGGTCACCTCGCCTGCCCGCGTCCATGTCGGCCCGGGCGGACGGCTCGTCTACCTCGTGCAGGGCTCGGCCGGGCAGGTGGCGGTGCTCGACAGCGGGCTGACGGAAGAGGACCACGGCGACCACCACGCCATGCGCTTCGCGGCCCCCGCGCTGCTCGAACCCGTGCTGACCGGCGAGCGGCCGGTGCATTTCAACCAGGGCGGCGAGCGCATCGCCATCTTCTTCGACGGCACCGGCGAGGCCAAGCTGTATGACGAACCCGCGCTCCTGGCCGGCGCGGCCGAGCCCGCGCTGGTGCTGGCCAGCGGCGCAGCGCATCACGGCGTGGCGGTGCCGGTGGGCGAGGGCGCGATCCTCTCGCTGCCCACCCCGGGGCAGAACCTGCCCGACGCGCTGGCCCTCGTCGGCCCGGACGGGGCCGAGCGGCTGCGGGTGGAGTGCCCGCGGATGCACGGCGAGGGCAAGGCGGCGGGCTTCGTGGCCTTCGGCTGCGCCGGCGGGGTTGCCGTGTTCGACCTGCGCGGCGCCACACCTTCGGCGCGCTTCCTGCCCTATCCGGCCGATCTGCCCGCCGAGACGATGGTGCGCCAGCTCCTCAGCCCGCGGAGCGTGGCGGCGCTGGTCGGCAACTTCGGCCCCGAGGGCTTCGTCGTGTTCGACCCCGCGGCCGAGGACGGCGACTTCGTCCATGCCACCTTCCCGGCGCCGCGCATGGCCTGGACGCTGGACGATTCGGGCGAGACCGGCCTTGCCATCCTGGCCGACGGCCGGCTGGTGCGCTTCTCGGCCCTGACCGGGGCGATCCTGGCCGAGGCCGCCGGCGTCACCGCGCCCTATTCGATGGATCGCGGCGTCGTGCGGCCGATGATCGCCGCCGCGGGCGAGCGCATCGCGGTCTCCGACCCCGCGGCAGGGGCGGTAGTGATCGTCGAGGCCGACGATCTCGAGGTTCTGGCGCGCATCGACCTCGGCGGGGCGCCGCAGTCGGTGGTGCTGCTGGCTTCGGCGGCGGACGACCACCACCACTAGGGGCCCGCGGCCCGTGGCGGCGCGCAACCTCGCCACCACGCTGCGGCGGCGCCCGCAGGGCGGCGCGATGGCGGACTTCGACGCGCTGCCGCCCGTCCTGCGCGCCTGGGCTGCCCGCGCCGCGCTGCCCTGGAGCCCGCGGTCGGTGCGCGCCGCCTGGCGCCGCGCGCTGGCCGCCGCCGCGGGCGATACCGCGGCGGCGCTGGCGCGGCTGGATGCGGCCGAGGCGCGGGCGCTGGCCCGCGATTGCCGGCGCGTCTGGGGTCCGGCGCATCCGGCAGCGGTGGCCGCGGTGCCCCGCCCCGCCGCGGCGGGGCAGCCGCGGCAGGGCGCAAGGCCGCCTCAGGCGGGCTGCTTGACGAAGCGCAGGTAGGGCAGCTTGACGTCCACCTCGCCGAACCGGGCCTTCGCCTCGTCGGTCGGCACCGCCAGCGCCACGATCACGTCCTGCCCCGGCACCCAGTTGGCCGGCGTGGCGAAGGGCGCGCCGTCGGTCGCCTGCACCGCATCGAGCGCGCGCAGCACCTCGGCGAAATTGCGCCCCACCGACATCGGATAGGTCATCGTCAGCCGCACCCGCTTGTCGGGCCCGATGATGAACACCGTGCGCACCGTCGCGGTATGCGCGGGCGTGCGGCCGTCGGGCAGCACCGCCTCGGCCGGCAGCATGTCATACAGCTTGGCGACCGTCAGCGAGGAGTCGTCGATGATCGGGAAATCGGCCGGCACGCCGGCCACTGCCTCGATGTCTTTCACCCATTTGCGGTGATCCTCGACGCTGTCCACCGAGACGCCCATCACCTTGGTGCGCCGCTTGGCGAACTCGGCCGCAAGCTGGGCGACGGCGCCGAACTCGGTGGTGCAGACCGGCGTGAAATCCTTGGGATGCGAGAACAGGATGGCGTAGCTGTCGCCGATCCAGTCGTGGAAGCGGATCATGCCGTGGGTGGACTGGGCGGTGAAATCGGGGGCGATGTCGTTGATGCGCAGGCCCATGGGCCAACCTCCTCTAGCTGTGTCCCGCTGAGATAGGCGACGCCGGCCGCGGCTGCACGGGGTGCCGCCGCCGCAGCGGCGAAAAGGTCGCGCCCCGCCGGAAGCCGACGGCGCGCAGAACACCGTCCCGCGGGGTGCCGAGCGATCGGAACGCTGTCCTGCGCAACCGCGCCGGCGGCGCCGGTGCGGGCCCGCCGCTGCGCGCGCCGTCGCTGGCCTAGGCGAAGTAGTCGGCGACCTTGGCGGCGAAGGCGCGGTTCGCCGCCCGGCATTCCTCGAGCGCCTCGGGATAGGTCCGGGCGAGCCGGGCATAGCGCGGCCAGTCGTCCAGCACGCAGAGCGGGATGGCATGGCGGAAGCCGTAGAACTTCGCGGTCACGCGCACGCCCACCACCTTGCGGCCGAGCAGCGTCGCCCAGTAGGCGCCGTGGTAGGAGGTGGTCACCACCGTCTCGGCCGAAGCGAGCGCGGCGATCACCTCCTCGATCGTGGTGGAGCGGTTCCAGGCCGCCTGATCCTCGGCAAAGCCCTTGGGGAGCCGTCGCGTGCCCTTCGGCCCCGGGTTGCCGTAGAAGAGGAGGTCGCGCGTCGGCGCGGGCGGCGCATCGAAGCCCGGATGCATGCAGCTCGCGCAGGGCACCCACTCGAACCCGAGCGACTCGTAGCCGTGGTCGCGGCAGCCGATCAGCCCGAAGGCGGAATAGTCCTGCCCGAACGACGGCCGCGCCGAGGGCCAGTTGCCGGCCGAATTGTTCCCCGCGCCCCAGATCACCGCCTTGCGCCCGCTCCGGGCGACGAACTCGAACGAAGGGCGCACCTTCTCGTATTCCATAAGCCCGCCGCCGCCGAGGATGATGCCCCGTCCGCGCTCGAACTGGGCAAGCCACTTCTGGCGGCGTGCGGCGTTCTCGTGCCCCCAGCCCGAGATCTCCATCAGCTGCTGGTCGGTGGAGAGGGTGAAATAGCCCAGCGGCGCCGAGGTGATGTCGCCGATGTTGCTGGTTTGGCGCCGGTGCAGGTTGATCAGCGGAAGATCGAGCGGCATCGTCAGGCTGCCTTCCGGTCGGGGCGGCGACACGCCGCGCATCCGCGCGACCGTGGCGGCGGCGGGCCGTGGCGAGCGAACGCGATGGGCATCTGATCTCCACCCTGCGGCAATCCGGCCGGGTATAGGCAGGCCGTGCAGGGGCGTCAATCGGCGGCGCCGTCAGGGCCGGCGGCAGGGCCGGCGGCAACCTGCCCCGGGGCGGCCCGCAAGACGCCACGCCTCCAGGCAGACCCGCGGCGCCGCGCTGCATCGAAGCGACGGGCGCGCGCGTTCCGCCGGCTGCGGCGCCGACGCGCGGCGGCGCAAGGAAAGGGCGGGGGCGGATCGGGCCGATCGCCGCGGCGCGCCGGGCCGACGCCGCCGGGCGGGCCGGTCGCGATCGGGTCGTCCGGATCCGGCGCGACCTGCCGCGACAGCATCGCGAGGCTGTCGGCCGGGGGCCGGATCACATCGGCCGGATCGCCCGCCTGCCGGACCGCGCCGTGACGCGCCGCCCGATCGCATCGCCCGCAGCCTCCGCGGCGGCGACGCGGTGTGACGCCGGGGGCAGCGGCTGGCGGCGCGCCACCCGAGGGCGGCGATGCCGCGGCGCGGCAGAACACCGATTGACAGGGACCGGAGAATGCCCAACCCTTCCACCCCGGCTCCGGCCGTCGCGGCGGCGGAGATGGCCGGCATGCGTTGCGGCAGCGCCCCCCGGAGGGGCCTGACCCGTCCGGCCGGATCGCCCGGTGCACGGGCAACCGCAGGACAACCGAGGGGGAATGCAGATGAAGCGCAGAGACTTCCTGGAGGGCGGGCTCATGGCCATCCCGGCGGGATACCTTGCCATGCAGGGCATCGGCCCTGCCGTCGCCCAAGGCCGGGCCGAGACGCTGCGCGTGTTGTCCGACGGCGTGCCGAATACCTTCGACCCCTCGGGCGCGGGCGCCAACCGCGACGCCAACGGCTTTTCCTGGAATGTCTATTCGCGGCTGGTGCGGTTCGGCCGCTACCCCGTGGCGGGCGAGATCTATCACTACGACTACGACACCCTCGAGGGCGAGGTCGCCGAGTCCTGGGAGGTTTCGCCGGACGGCCGGTCGATCACCTTCCGCATCCGCCGCGACGCCACGTTCCACGACGGCACGCCCATCACCGCCGCGGAGGTGAAATGGTCGCTCGACCGGGCGGTGTCGATGCCCGCCTCGGCGCGGCAGATGGGCACCGGGTCGATGACCTCGCCCGACCAGTTCGTGATCGTCGATCCCCGGACCCTGCGCATCGACTTTCCGCAGGAAGACCGCTTCGCCCTGCCCAACCTCGCCCTCACGTTCCCCGCGATCATCAACGCAAGGCTCGCGCGGCAGCATGCCACCGCGGCCGACCCCTGGGCCGCCGAGTGGCTGCGGGAGAACGTGGCGGGCTCCGGCGCCTTCATGCTGGACAGCTTCACCGCCGGCCAGCAGATCGCCTTTGCGCGCTTCGACGGCTGGACTTGCGGCCCGATGCCCCGTCTGCGGCGGGTGATCCACCAGCTTGTCCCGGCCCCGTCCGGCCGCGCGCTGGCGGTCGAGCGCGGCGATGCCGACATCGCCGTGGGCCTGCCGCCGCAGGAGATCGAGGGGCTGGAGGGCAAGCCGGGGGTGCGGATCGTCTCGATCCCGATGCGCAACGCCTTCCAGTTCATCGGCATGAACAACGACATCGCGCCCTTCGACGATGTGCACCTGCGCCTGGCCATCGCCCATGCGCTGCCCTACCGGGCGATGTTCGAAGGCGTGATGCGCGGCCGCGGCCGGCCGCTGTTCGGCGGGACCGAATGGATCCCCGCCTCCGCCGCCTGGCCGGCGCCGCAGCCCTATGCGACCGACCTCGCCAGGGCGCGCGAGCATCTCGCGAAGTCGAAGGTGCCCGACGGTTTTGCCACCAGCTTCACCTTCAACATCGCCGACGAGGCGGTGGCCGAGCCGCTGGCGATCCTGATCCAGGAGGCGCTGGCGGAGATCGGCATCACGCTCGAGATCGCCAAGGTGCCCAGCGCGCAATGGGGCACGCTGCAGACCGAAAAGAAGGTTCCGTTCTTCTTCGACGTCTCGGTCGCCTGGCTGAACGATCCCGACTACTTCTTCCGCATCTTCTATTCGGGCGACTGGCGGTGGAACTACGGCTCGTTCCGCAACGCCGAGGTCGAGGCCCTGCTGGCCGAGGTGCGGTTCGAGCGCGACCGGGCCGTCTACGAGGCAAAGGTCCGGCGGATCATCGAGATCGTCCTTGCCGAATGCCCGATCATCCTGCTCTGGCAGCCCTCGCACGACCTGCCGATGCGCGACGATCTGCGCGGCTACACCTACTATTTCCACCGCCAGGTGGATTACCGGGTGCTGTCGCGCGGCTGACCGGGCGACCGGGGGGGGTCGCCCCCCCTCGGCCCCCCGGGAAGAGCGGGGCGAGGATGAAGCGGGGGGATGGGCGGGCACCCCCCTCCGCCCGCCGGGTGTCGTCCGGGGGTGGGGCGCGGAAGGGAAGGGTCGGGCTTGGGTCGGATCGGCGCGCGCTATGTGGTCAACCGTATGCTGGCCGCCTTGCCCGTGCTGGCCGGGGTGGTCGTGCTCACCTTCGTCCTGGTCCGGCTGCTGCCGGCCGATCCGGCGGCGTTCTTCGCCTCGGGCCCCGCGATGGGCCCCGAGGAGATCGAGGCGCTGCGCCGGCAGCTCGGGCTCGACCGGACGATCCCCGAGCAGCTCGCAATCTATGTCCGCGGGCTTCTGGCCGGCGAGCTCGGCCGCTCGCTCGTCACCGGGCAGCCGGTGGCGGCCGACCTGGCGGCGCGGCTGCCGGCATCGCTCGAGCTGACCGTCGCCGCCTTCGCGCTGGCCGTCGCGGTGGCGGTCCCGCTGGGCGTGCTGGCGGCGGCGCGGCCCGGGTCGCTGCTCGACCATCTGGTGCGGCTGATCGCCGCGGCCGGGGTGGCGATGCCCCCCTTCGTCACCGGCCTCGTGCTGATCCATCTCTTCTATGTTCTGGCCGGCTGGGCGCCCGACCCGACCTCGCGCTCCGATCCCTACCTGCCGTCCTCGCCGCCGGTGACGGGTTTTCTGACGATCGACACCGCGCTTGACGGCAACTGGGGCCAGTTCCGCGCCGTCTGCGGCCGGCTGGTGCTGCCCGCGGGCACCATGGCGCTGTTCGCGCTGGCGCCGCTGGTGCGCATGACGCGGGCCGCGATGCTGGACGTGCTGACGGCCGACTTCGTGCGCACCGCCCGGGCGCTCGGGCTGTCGCGGGCGCGCATCCTTCTGGTCTATGCGCTGCGCAACGCGCTGGTCCCGGTCGTCACCACGGCCGGGATGGTTCTGTCCTACATGCTGGGCGCCAATGTGCTGGTCGAAAAGGTGTTCGCCTGGCCCGGCATCGGCTCCTACGCGCTCGATGCGCTGGTGGCGTCGGATTATGCGCCGGTGCAGGGCTTCGTGCTGACGGTCGCGGCGATCTTCGTCGCGCTCAACCTCGGCGTCGATCTGCTCTGTGCCGCGGCCGACCCCCGCGTGGGCCTGGAATGATCCGCGCGGGCCAGCGACACGCCCGGCTTGCGCTGGGCGCGAACCCCGTCACGCTGGTCGCGGCGGTGCTGGTCCTGGCCCTCCTGCTGGTCGCGGCCTTCGGGCCCGTGCTTGCCCCCTACGACCCTCTGCGCACCGATGTGCTGCACCGGCTGAGGCCGCCGTCCGCCGCGCACTGGTTCGGAACCGACCATCTGGGCCGCGACATCTTCAGCCGCGTGCTGGTGGCGACCCGGCTCGACCTGGTCATCGCGCTCTCGGCAGTGCTGCTGAGCTTCGCCGCGGGCTGCGCGGTGGGCGCCGTGGTGGGCTACAGCGGGGGCCTGCCCGACCGGCTGGTGGGCCGGCTGGTCGATGTGCTGATGGCCTTTCCGCTGTTCGTGCTGGCGATGGCGCTGGTCGCGGCGCTGGGCAACGAGGTGCGGAACATCGTCTATGCCACCGCGATCATCAACCTGCCCTTCTACATCCGGCTTGCGCGCGCCGAGATCAACCGTCGGCGGAGCGCAGGCTATGTGCAGTCGGCCCGGCTGGCGGGGGCGGGCCACGCCGCGATCCTCGTCCGGGTGCTTCTGCCCAACATCATGCCGGTGATGGTGGTGCAGATGTCGCTCAACATGGGCTGGGCGATCCTGAACGCGGCGGGGCTCAGCTTCATCGGGCTGGGGGTGCGGCCGCCGACGGCCGAATGGGGCATCATGGTTGCGCAGGGCGCGCCCTATGCCGCCACCGGCCAGTGGTGGGTGGCGCTGTTTCCGGGCCTCGCGCTGGTGGTCACGGCGTTCACCTTCAACCTGCTGGGCGACGGGCTGCGCGACGCGATCGACCCGCGGCGACGGACATGAGCGCCGCGCCGCTTCTCGAGGTGCGCGAGCTGAGCCTTGCGTTCCGCACCCGCGGCGGCACCGTCCGCGCGCTGGACCGTGTGTCGCTGACCCTCGGCCCGGGCGAGACGCTGGGGATCGTGGGCGAATCGGGTTCGGGCAAGTCGGTGCTGGCCTATGCGGTGATGGGGTTGCAGGACCGCGCGGGGCGGCTGACGGGCGGCGCGGTGCTCTGGCGCGGCCGGCGCATCGACCGGCTGGGCGAGGCCGCACTGCGCCGGCTGCGCGGGCCGGAGATGGCGATGATCTTCCAGTCACCCCGCGCGGCGCTGAACCCCATCCGCCGCATCGGCGACCAGCTTGCGGACGTGCTGCGCGCCCATCGCCCCCTCGGCCGGGCCGCGGCCCGGGCCGAGGCGGCCGCCATGCTGGCGCAGGTGCGCATCCCCGACCCCGCGGCGCGGCTGGCCGCCTATCCGTTCGAGCTGTCGGGGGGCATGTGCCAGCGGGTGATGATCGCGCTGGCGCTGGCCTGCGCCCCCGCGCTCCTGATCGCGGACGAGCCCACCACCGGCCTCGACGTCACCACCCAGGCGGCGATCATGGATCTGCTGCGCGGGCTGGCGCGGGGGCGGGGCATGGCGACCATCCTCATCACCCACGACCTTGGCCTTGCCGCCGCGCACTGCGACCGCATCGCGGTGATGCACGCGGGCCAGCTGGTCGAGACCGGGCCGACCGCGGCGGTGTTCGCCGCGCCGCTGCACCCCTACGCCCGGGCGCTGGCGCGCTCGGTCCCGGGGCCGGAGACGACCCTTGCCACGCTCGAGACGGTGCCGGGCAGCCTGCCCGACCTTTCCGCCCCCGACCTGCCCGCCTGCCGCTATGCCGGCCGCTGCCCGCAGGCGCAGCCGCGCTGCCGCACCGAGGCGCCGCCGGCCGTGCCCGGCGCGGCCGGGCAGGTCGCGCGCTGCTGGAACCCCGGGCCGTGACGCCGATCCTCGAGGCGCGGGGGCTGCGCAAGCTTTTCCCCCTGCCGCCGGCGCGGCCCCGGGGGCTGGCGGGGCTGTTCGCCCGCGGCACGCCGCGGCGGCTGCATGCGGTGGACGAGGTGAGCTTTGCGCTCGAGCGCGGCGGGGCGCTGGGGCTGGTCGGGGACTCGGGCTGCGGCAAGTCCACGCTGGCGCAGATGCTGGCGCGGCTCATCGAACCCACCGCGGGGGCGGTCCTGCTTCAGGGGCGCGACATCACCGCGGTGCCGGCCGCGGCCTTTGCCCGCAGCCCAGACCGGCGACGCATCCAGATGGTGTTCCAGGACGCGACCGACGCGCTCAACCCGCACGACAGCGTGTTCCGCGCCATCGCCGATCCGGCGCGGCGGCTGCTTCCGGGGCTGTCGGCGCAGGCCCTGCGCGCGCTTGTCCACGACACGGCGGCGCGGGTGCACCTGCCGCCGGGGCTGCTCGGGCGCTATCCGCATCAGCTGTCGGGGGGGCAGCGGGCGCGGGTGGGCATCGCCCGGGCCATCGTCGTCTCGCCCGAGGTGCTGATCCTCGACGAGCCGACCTCGGCGCTCGACGTCTCGGTCCAGGCGGTCATCCTGAAGCTGCTCCACCGGCTGCGCGCCGAGACCGGCATGACCTATGTCTTCGTCTCGCACGACCTCAACGTGGTGCGGATGCTGTGCGACCGGGTGCTGGTGATGTATCTCGGCCGGCTGGTCGAGGAGGGGCCGGTCGACGCCGTCTTCCGCAGCCCCCGCCACCCCTACACCGCCGCCCTGATCGACGCGATCCCGCAGTTCGGACGGCCTTCGGCGCGGCGCGAGGGGCTCGAGGGCGAGCCGCAGAGCCCCGTGAACCCCTCGCCCGCGATGTGCCGCCTTGCCGGGCGCTGCCGGCACGAGGGCGCCTTCTGCCGCCGCGCGATGCCCGACCTTCTCCCCGCGGGGGCGGCGCATCGCGCGGCCTGCTTCCATCCGCTGGGCGGGTAACCACCGCGGGCCCGGTGCAGGCCGGCGGCGCCGGCTTCGGCGGACGGGCGACACCCGCGCGCGCCGTCCGCTAGCCCCTGGCCGGCACGGGCTCGACCGCGCCGCCCGCGGCCTTCCAGGCCGTGAAGCCGCCGCCCAGATGCGCGACCGGCGCGAGCCCCATCTCCTGCGCCGCCTTCGCGGCCAGCGCCGAGCGCCAGCCCGAGGCGCAGTAGAACAGGAACGACCTCGCCTCCTGGAACACCGGCCTGGCATAGGGGCTCTCGGGGTCGATCCAGAACTCCAGCACGCCCCGCGGGCAGTGGAAGGCGCCCGGAATCTTGCCCTCGCGCGCCAGCTCGCGCGGGTCGCGCAGGTCCACGAACAGCACATCCGCCCGCCCCGCCAGCGCCAGCGCAGCTTCGGGCGGCACGGTCGTCACCGCGGCATTCGCCTCGTCCAGAAGCTGCCGGATGCCCTTCACGATCCTCTGCGCCATGCCGTCCCTCGCCTGAGCGTCCGCCGCGGCAGTCTGACCCCCGGGCGGCCTTCGGGCAAGCCCCGGCCCCCGCGCGCGGGCAGCGCAGGTTTTCTGATTGCGTCGTCGGCACCACGGCAGACCCCGGCCCCCGCGCGCGGGCAGCGCAGTGCGGCGCAGGGCAGCGCGGGCATGGCCAGCCTTCCCGGGGACGGGCCAAGACCGCGCGGGCCGCATCAGCGGGCGCCGTCCCGATCGCCCGGGCCTGCGCGCCCCGCCCCCGCCTGCGCCGCCGGGCGTGCCCGCAGCCCGCCGCGGGCCGCGGCCGCGGCATCGCCGCGCCGCGGCGACGGGGCGCGTCCCGCCGGCCGGCTACCGCCGGCGGCAGGCGCGCAGCTGCGCGTCGTAGCGCTCGGCACGGGTGGCGACGCTGCCCGCGATCGTCATCAGCCAGGGCTTGGCGCGGTAGCTCTGCCGGGCATAGCCCGTCAGCCCCTCGTGATAGGCCAGATACTGGTTGCGCGCGTCCCCCTTGGGAATGCCGAGGCGGCGGTGCGCGCGGTCCATGTACCAGCCCATGAAGTCGGTCGCGTCGCGGATGTTCTCGCGCCGGGCGCCGTCGTTGCCGGTCTCGCGCAGGTACTCCTCCCAGGTCGCGTCCAGCGCCTGGACATAGCCGTAGGCCGACGACTGCCGGCCCATGGGAATCACCCCCAGCGACCACTGCAGCGGCGTGCGGGCGTTGCCGACGAACTTGCTTTCCTGGTGGATGGTGGCCATCTGCACGGGCACCGGGATACCCCACTTGCGCTCGGTGGCGCGCATCGCCGCCAGATAGCGTGGCCGTTCGGCCACGATGGCGCAGGCGTTCTCGAGGTCGCGCGGCGGCGAGAACTCGCGCGCGCCGCAGGACGCCAGCGCGCACACCAGAAGGATTGCCCGGACTGCCTTGCCCATCTGCCCCATGCCCGTTTCGTCGTTTTTCTGCAAGACTAGGCGAAAACGCCTTGAGGGGAAAGGGAAACCGCCGTTCCCCGATCATCTGTCCGCGAGCGTTGCAAGGCCGCGGCGGTCGCCGTTTTGTGAGGCCGCGGGCCACATACTGTTTCGGCCGCAGCCCGCAGGCTGCATTGGACATCCGCACCGATTACGTCTTAGTAACCACGCGGGGAGCGCGGGCGATGCTGAAGGCCGAAGCGAAATATCATCTGGGGCAGGTGGTGCGGCATCGCAAGCACCCGTTCCGCGGCGTGGTCTTCGATGTGGACCCGAGCTTCTCGAACAGCGAGGCGTGGTACGACGCCATCCCCGAGGACAGCCGCCCCGCCAAGGACCAGCCCTTCTACCACCTGCTGGCCGAGAACGGGACCAGCCACTATGTCGCCTATGTCTCCGAGCAGAACCTCGTCGCGGACGACACCGGCCAGCCGGTGGATCACCCCGACCTGCCCGACCTGTTCGGCGATTTCGAGGACGGCCGCTATCCGCTGCAGTTCCAGCTGAACTGACGCCGCGGGCGACGACCCGGAATTCACTTGACGCGGGCGGGGCCTCTGCCGTCTTTTCGCGCGGGGTCGCCGATGCGCCTGCCGGGCGGCTGCGTGGCTTTCTGAGATCGGGTTGGGTAACGAAGGAGGACGCCGTGACGACAGAGTATCGCCGCCCGCTGCCGCGGCCGGCGCACGGGCATCTGGCCGCCCTGACCGCGGCGCTCGCGCTTCTGTTGCCGGGCACGGCCGCACCGGTTGCGGCCTCGGCCGCCGGCGCGGTCAAGGACGGGTGGATCGAACTGGCGCAGATCGTGCGGCCCGGGCCGGTGCCGGTGCCGGCGCCGCCCCCGGCCCCGCCGGGCCCGCCCACTCCGCCGCCGCTGCCCGCCCCGCCGGGCCCGCCCCCGCTGCCGGTGGCGCTGCCGCCCTACTACGCCGGGATCGCCGGCCAGCCGGTCGGACCGATGGACGAGGCCGAGATCCGTCGCCGGATCGCCGCCGGCGAGATCACCGAGCGGACGCTGGTCTGGACCGAGGGCATGGCGAACTGGGCCCCGGCCGGCGAGGTCGAGGCGATCGCCGCGCTGCTGCCGGGCGCACAGCCGGCACCCGCGCCGGCCCCGAGGCCCGCCCCTGCACCGGCGCCGGCGCCCGCCCCGGCCCCGGTCGCCGTCAGCCCCGCGACCAACCCCTCCGGCTGGCTGGCGGGCCGCTGGCGGACCGAGGGCCTGACCATGGTCGAGGGGATCGGGATGTCGCCCGTCGAGGCGGTAGTCGAGTTCTTCCCCGACGGCACCTTCCGAATGGACGGCGCGCTGCGGGTGACGATCCAGGGCTTCGGCCCGGCCGAACTCACGCTCGAAATGACGGGCAGCTGGCGCGTCCAGGCCGCCACCGAGACGCAGATCCTGCTGCGGCGCGACGGCACGCTGAAGATGGTGTCGCAGGTTCTGGGGGTGTCCGAAGAAACGCAGGAGGCCGGCCTCGTGCCGCTGACCGTGGCCGGGCCCGACAGCTACCGCGAGGAAGACCTGACCTACACGCGCCTGCGCTGAGCGCGCGCGCCCCGGCCGGGCCCCCCGGGGCCCGGCCGCGCGTTCCGGTCACAGCCCCAGCGCGCAGCCGTCCTTGCGCGGGTCGGACGCGCCGACCAGCACGCCGCGGGCATGGTCGATCAGGATCGCCTGCGCCCCGCCCAGCGGGCGCGCAAGCGGCACGACCCGGTGGCCGCGCGCCGCCAGCGCGTCGCGCACCGCCGCGGCATAGCCCGCCTCGACCTGCATCCCCTCGGGCCCGGCAAAGCAGCGCGGCGCGTCGATGGCTGCCTGCGGGTCCATCCCGAAGTCGACCAGGTTCGAGACGATGCGCGCATGGCCGCAGGGCTGATAGGCCCCGCCCATCACCCCGAAGGGCATGATCACCCGCCCCTCGCGCGCGAGCATCGCGGGGATGATGGTGTGCATGGGGCGCTTGCCGCCGCCGGCCTCGTTGGGGTGTCCCTCGGCCAGGGTGAAGCCCGCGCCGCGGTTCTGGAACAGGATCCCGAAGCGGTCCGAGGCAATGCCCGACCCGAAGCTGTGGTAGATCGAATAGATCAGCGACACCGCCATGCCGTCGCGGTCCACGACGCACAGATAGACCGTGTCGCGATGCACCGCCTCGCTCGCCGCCCCCGGGTCGGGCAGGGCGCGCGCGGGGTCGATCAGCGCCGCCAGCCGTGCCGCTGTCGCGGGCGCGAGCATGTGGGAAAGCCGCGTGACATGGGCCGGATCGGCGATGAAGCGGTCGCGCGCGTCGTAGGCAAGCTTGGCCGCCTCGGCCTCGAGATGCGCGCGCTCGGCCCCCAGCGGGTCTAGCGCGGCAAGGTCGAAATGGCCGAGGATGTTCAGCATCAGGCAGGCGGTGGCGCCCTGGCCGTTCGGCGGATGCTCGATGAGCTCGACGCCGCGGTAGCGGCTGGTGACCGGCTCGGTCCAGTCGCAGGCGGTGGCGGCGAAATCCTCGAGCGTGTGGACGCCGCCGGCCGCCCGGAGGCTGGCCACCATGTCCTCGGCCACCTCGCCCTCGTAGAACCCCGCGCGGCCCTGCCGCGCCACGCGGCGCAGCACCTCGGCCTGGCCGGGGGCGCGGAACAGCGCGCCCTCGGCCGGTGCGCGGCCGTCGATCAGATAGTGACGCCGCGCCGCACCCTGCAGCAGGCCCTCCGAATCGGCAAGGTCCAGCGCCACCCGCGGCGCCACCGGCACGCCCGCCTCGGCGTGGCGGATGGCCGGCGCCAGCACCGCGTCAAGGCCGAGCCGCCCCCAGTCAGCCGACAGCCGGCAGAAGGCGTCGATCGCGCCCGGCACCGTCACCGCCGCGGCGCTGCCCGGCGGAATCGCCGCATGGCCCTGCGCCCGCAGCGCCGCCGCCGTCAGCGCCCGCGGCGCCCGGCCCGAGCCGTTCAGGCCCAGCACCCGCTCCTGCCCCGCGGGCTTGACCAGTGCGAAGCAGTCGCCGCCGATCCCGGTCATCTGCGGCTCGCAGATACCCAGCAGGACCGCCGCCGCGATCGCCGCATCGGCCGCGTTGCCGCCCGAGGCAAGCGTTGCCACCGCCACCTGGCTGGCCAGCGGATGCGATGTCGCGCACATGCCGCCCGTGGCATAGACGGCCGAGCGGCCCGGTCTCTGGAAATCTCGCGTCATCCCGCCCCCCCATCGGCCGGCCGGACCCGCCCGGCACGGACCCGGTTCTGAACCAGCGCAAGGGCGGCTTCAAGCACGCTCCGCGGTGCCCGTCACGGTCGGGCGGCGAACGTCCCCGGTGCCGCGGGCTGGGTGGGGGCTGTCACACGCGACACCGGGGGAAGCCTTTGCGGCTACGCGCACCGGTGTCGCGCCGCGGCATGGCCGGGATGCGGAACCTTCACGGCGAGATTGCGGCATCGTTTCCGATCTGTCACCGGCTCAGCCGCCGGCGGTTGCCTCGCCCCCCAGCCGGAAACGCAGCCGGTTGCAATGGCCGCGGCGGCGATAGGCCAGCCCGTGCGCGAGATGGCGGATCAGAAACCAGCCGAAGCCTCCTTCGGGCAAACTCTCGACCGGAAGCTCTACCCGCGGCGGGTCTCCGCGGGGCAGCGTGAGGCCCGGCATTGCCGCGCCGAGGTCGAGCGTGGTCACCTCGATCGCGCCGGTGGCGTCGCAGCGGACAAGGCGAAGGCCAATCGGCCCCGGCCCTGCGGGATAGGCGTGCTCGACGATGTTGTTGAGCACCTCGGCCAGGACGGTTTCGGCGATGCCCGCGTCGGCGGCATCGACCCCGGCCGCGGCGAGGGCGGCGGTCGCCGTGGCAAGCCCGGCCCGCACGCCCTGCGGATCGCCACAAATCCGCAGCCGCAGGATGGACCGCGCCGCCGCCGGCCGCTCCGGCCCCGTGGCCGGCCCGGGTCCGCGCCCGTCCCCGGGCATCGGCCCCATCAGACCGCCGGCCGCAGCCGAAGGTCCGCGGGCACCTCCGGATGCAGGGTGAACACCGTGTCCATCCGCGTCAGCCGGAAGACGCGCGCCACCGCGGGCGTGAGCCCCGCAAGTTCGAGCCGCTGCGCCGGCGCGAGCAGCTTCAGGACCGCGACCACCGCACCCAGCCCGGAACTGTCGAGGAACTCGACCGCGCTCATGTCCAGCACCACCCGCGGCGCCCGGCCTTCCGCGAGCTCGCGCATCCGCTCCTTGAACCGGATCGCCACGGCGGCATCGATCCGTGCCGCGTTGACGCGGATCACCAGGGCCGCCCCGCAGTCCTCCGCCGTCAGCTCCATGGCCGTCTCCCTTGCCAAAGGCCCACTGCCCGCGGGCGCCGGGCAGGCCCGTCGCACGGTCACGCCGCCGCGCCCCCTGCGGGCCACCGGCGGGTCGCCGCCGTTGCCTGCGTCCCTCACCGGTCTAGCCGCAACTCCTTACCGTTCGGTATCCCTCGGCGACGGCAACCGGGCGGGAGGGGTCACGCGATGGAGACGGTGGTCACGGCGGGGGGCGCATCGCCATGCGGGGCGTCCAGGGCGCGGCCGCCGGCGCCGCGGCGCTGCCGGGGGGCGGGGCTCGACCCGGCCGCAGTGGACGAGCTGGCGATGGGCTGCATCCTGCCCGCGGTGCCGGGGCAGGCGCCGGCCCAGGTCCCGACCGCCCCGGTGCCGGCGGCGCGGGCACGGCGATGGCGATCGAACGCGACCGAGGCGCAGAAGGGGCGCCGGCCGGGCCTGCGCGACACGCGCCGGGACGGCCGAAAATTCTTCTGCGAAGAATTTTCGGGCCGGCACCCCACCGCGGCCCGTTCCGGGCGCGACGCCAGGGGGAGAAAATTCTTCTGCGAAGAATTTTCGGTCCCCCCCCCCGGCCGCAGGCCCGCGCTCAGGCGCCCGCCCGCGCCAACAACCCGCCCATCGTGCCGCCCAGCATCGCGGCCTTCTCCGCAACGCTGCCCGGTCCGTGCCGGGCAACCATCGCCCGCGTCCGGGCATAGGTCATGTGCCGCGACAACACCGCATCGTCCGACCCCCGTACGCGCCGAACAGGCCCGAAGCGGGCCTGCAGGAACGCCCGGAACCCGTGCCGCGGCGCATGAGGGACAGTCGTGCGCCGGCGCCGCGAGGTTGCCCGTGCCGGAGGGCTTGACGATACTGTCGCGCAGTCCGCCGCCCTCGCCACAAGACCGGGGGCATCCGGCGTGGCGGCCGTGCGCGGCGCGCGGATATCCAAATGGTGCGGCAGCATCGCAAGGTCGGGCGGCGCCGTGGCGAGCCGGGCGACCTCGGGCACCTGATGCGGCAGGACCGAGAGGCTTGCGATCAGCCGTCCTTCGGCGGCGAGGCCGAAGAAGGCACCTCCCTCGGGGCCAACCAGCCAGTCGCCCGGCTCGTTCTCGGCCAGACCGGTGGTAAAGCCGCGCATCGCCGGCCAGCGCGCCAGCGCGGCCCGAAGTCGCCCCGCCGCGCCGGGGCGGCGGTGGTCGGCCGACCAGCGGCACTCGAGGTCGGCGAACACCTCGAGCCGCCCGCCGCTGTGCTCTGGCGCGGCTAAGGCGAAGGCGGCGTTGTCGGGGTTCGCGCCGATGGCCGCGCAGATGACCGCGGCGCGGTCGATCCCGCCCCGGTCCATGGGCCACAGAAGCTGGGCAGGGGCGGCGCGGCTCTCGGGGTCGGGCACCGGCGGGTCGCAGGGCCAGCGGGCCCGGATGTGGCAATCGCTGTCCACAGCGATCGCGCCCCCCCCCGCAACCGCCGCCTGCACCTCGGCCACCGTCACGGTGCTGCCCGTCTCGTGCAAAAGGCAGGCGGCAGTGCGGTCGGGGTCGGTGCGGAACAGCGCCGGCAGCGCGGCATCGCCTGCCTGCAGCGGGGGGCGAAAGGACAGCCCTCGGCCGGTATCCCCTGCACCTCGCCCGCGTCGCGCCCGCCGCCAAGCCGCCAGTCCACATCCGGGTCGGGCGAGGGCACGGCGTGGACCGGCGCCGCGGTCTAGGGGTTGCGGGGACGGTGGATCACCGCCTCGGCCGCGCCTGCCTCCATCACCTGCCCGCCGTGGCGCACGCAGAGGTGGCGCACGCAGAGGTGGCGCACGCAGAGGATGTCGGCGACCTGGTCGGCGGCGGTCAGGTCGTCGGTGACGTAGATCAGGGCGATCCCGTCCGCGCGGTTCATCTTCCCCAGAGCTTCGAGGATGGTCGAGCGCAGCGAGGCGTCGACCATCGACACGGGCTCGTCCGCCGGGATGATCGAGGGCGCGAGCGACAGCGCCCGGGCGATCATCACCCGCTGGCGCTGCCCGCCCGAAAGCAGGTGCGGCTACGTGCCGATGGCCATGCCCGGCCGCAGGCCGACCGCCGCCATCGCCGCCGCGATCCGGTCGAGCGCTGTCTTCCGCGAGGGGACGAGGCCGAAGCCGAGGAGCGGCGCGATCGGCAGGTGCTCGATGCGGTAAAAGGGGTTGAAGGCCTCGAAGGGGGCCTGAAAGACCGCCTGCACCTGACGGCGGAACGCCTTGCGCCCCTCCGCCGAAAAGCCCGCCGCCGGCCGGCCGCCAAAGCGCACCGCGCCCGCCGTCGGCGCCTGGAACCCCAGCAGCATGCGCATCAGCGTCGTCTTGCCGCTGCCGCTTTCGCCCACAAGGCCCGGGCGCCTGCCGCGGGGCACGGCGAAGCTGACGTCGGTGACGGCAAAGGCAGGGCCGCCGCGGGTGGCGCATTCGTCGCTCAGCCCCTCGACCTCCAGCACCGGCGCTGTTTCGGGGGCTGTCATGTCTGCCCCCCGATGCGCTTGCCGACAAAGCCGTCCATGACGACCGAGGTGAGCAGCAGCCCGATGAAGATCAGCGACCAGAGCGCGATCGGCGTGCCCCACCACCACCACATCCCGCGCAGGATCGCGCTGTAGAACTGCGCCCAGCGGATCGTGACGCCCAGCGTGAGCTGTTCTTCGGACCGAGGCCCAGCGCCTCGAGCCCGATGGCGGCCGGCATCGCGTGGCTGACCGTCATCACGGAGGAGGCGGCGATGAAGGGCATGAGGTTCGGCAGCACCTCGACGAACACCAGCCGCAGCGGCGAGGCGCCGCCCAGCACCGCGATCTGGACATAGCCGCGGTCGCGCAGCGACAGGCTCTGCGCGCGGATCGTGCGGGTGGCGATCATCCGCGACAGCCCCGCCACGATCGCCGTCATCAGCGTGACGGTCATCTTGCACTGGTTGGCGGCGATCAGGACAAGGATGGCGATGCCCGGGGTCGTCATCATCACATCCGCCGCGGTGCGGATCGTCGCGTCGATCCAGCCGCCGAGGACGCCCGCCAGCAGCCCCAGCGCCGTGCCGATGGCGAGCGAGATCAGCCCCGCCACCGGCCCGATTTTCAGCGTCTGCGGCAGCGCCACCACCAGCACCGTCAGCATGTCGCTGCCCTGCCCGTCGGTGCCCAGCGGAAACAGGTCGGACGGCGGGCGCCGCGGCGGCACGGCGGCCACGCGCGCCAGCGCGGGGTCCACCAGCATCGGGCCGATCAGCGCGGCAAGGTCGAGCAGGCCGCCGAGCAGGCCAATGATGACCAGCCCCGCCGCCAGCAACAGGTTCGACCGGATCGCGCGGGCGAGGCCGACCATGGCCTAGCCCTTCCGCCGCAGCGTGATCCGCGGGTCGATCAGCGGATAGATCAGGTCGAGGATGAAGGTCGCCACCGCCAGCGTGACCGTCCGCATCAGCACGATGCCCCGGATCACGAAACAGTCCTTGGCCCGGATCGCCTGAGAGAGGCGAAAGCCCACCCCGGGGCAGGAAAAGATCACCTCGACCCGGAGCGCGCCCGAAACAACATGCGCCAGCGCCAGCCGCGTCACCTGCGGCAGAAATGCGGTGCGCATGGCGTGGCGGCGGAAGATGCGGCCGCGGTGCAGCCCCTTGGCCTCGGCCAGCGTGATGTGATCCTCGCCCAGCACGGACACCAGCATCCCGCGCATCCCGATGGCCCAGGCCCCGGTCTCGGCCGGGACGATCGCGGCGAGCGGCAGCGCAGCAAGCCATGCGATGCCCCGCACCGTCGCCCAGTCCC
Source organism: uncultured Paracoccaceae bacterium (assembly GCA_937983405.1). Classification (GTDB taxonomy): domain Bacteria; phylum Pseudomonadota; class Alphaproteobacteria; order Rhodobacterales; family Rhodobacteraceae; genus JAHDXW01. The sequence continues at coordinate 2,081 of CALJZN010000084.1, read as the reverse complement.
AGGCCGGGCGCATCCCGAACGGCATGCCGCCGCCGGCCGGGAACACAGGCCGGACGATCACGAAGACCCACAGACGCACCAGGCCGATCAGGAGGGAGGGGATCGCGGGCAAAAGCAGCACGCCCGCCCCCCCACCCGCCAGGCGTTCGAGGCGCGCGGCCAGCCCATCCGCCCGCCCAGCAGCGTGCCCGGTGCAAGGCTGACCGCCGTCGCAAAACCCGGAAGGCCGAGGGTCCAGGGCAGGCCGCCCACGATGGCATCCAGCACCCGCTCGGGGGAGTTGGCAAGGCTCACGCCCACGTCGAAGGAGGGCACCGCGCCCCCCAGGCGCGGTCTTGCGCCCAGAGCGGCCGCTCGGGGCCGAAGCGCGCGCGCGAGCTTTCGACCATCGCCTGCACGTCGCCGATGCTGCCCCCGCCCTGCGACAGAAGCTGCGTAAGCTGCGTCTCGACCGGGTCACCCGGCATCGTGCGGGGGATCAGGAAGCTGATCGTCACCGCAAGGAAGATGACAAGCGGCATCACCCCGAAGCGCCGCGCGATGTCGTCGGCCACCGACCTGCCCCTCAGCGCGTCATGGCGTCCGGCGCCGCCTCGGTCAGGCCAGGGCCGAAGCCCGGCTCGCCGTTCGGCTGCACGCGCCCGTCCTTCGGCACCTCCATGCCCGGATACACGCGCACGGCATTCTGCGCCACGCCGGGGGCCGCGCCGACGAGGTATTCCGCCCAGCGGATCGCCGGCGAAGTCAGGCTCCGGTGCTGGCCGAAGGGGGTGTTGGCCCCGGCATGCAGGATCACCTCGAGCCCCGCCGCCTCGGCGGTCTGGGCGATCTTGCGGCAGCCGGAGAAGCCACAGGCCCAGGCAATGTCGGGTTGCAGGATGCCGGCCAGCCGCCGGGCGGCGGCGATATGGAAGGCGTGGGGCACATACCAGTGCTCGCCCGTGGCCAGCGTCATCCAGGGCAGGCGCGTGCGCAGCGCGGCGTGGGGGTCAAGCGACCCGGGCAGCAGGCAGTCCTCGATCCAGCGCAGGCCGTAGGGCCGCAGGCGTTCGGCCAGCCGCACGGCGAACTCGACGTCGAAGGCCATCCGGCGGTCGAGCATCAGCGCGATGTCCGGCCCCACCATCTTGCGCGTGCGCGCCACCAGGTCCTCGTTTCGCTTCAGCCCGTCCGGCCCTTCGTTCGGGCCGTGGGGCCAGGCAAGCTTGGTGCCGCGGAAGCCCAGCGCCATGTGCCAGTCGGTATCTTTGCCGGTGGCACAGCAGGCCAGGTCGTCCCGCACCGGCCCGCCGGCGAGTTCATGGACCGGAGCCCCGAGGATCTTGCCCTTCAGGTCCCATAGCGCGAGGTCGACCGCGCTGATCGCGCAGGCCGTCAGGCCCGACAGCCCGTTGGGCGTGGCCATCCGCATCATCATGTCCCACAGCCGCTCGGTCGCCATCGGGTTCTCGTCCGGAAGGCGCGGTGCGAGATGGTCGTTGATCGTGTGGATCACCGGCAGGTCGTAACGGGTGGCACCGAAGCCCCGTGTCCCGTCCGACGCGGTGACGATGCAGCCCACCGCGCCGTCGTAGCGCCAGGTGGACCGCAGCCGCTTGAAGCGGGCATAGCCCGACATCGGCCCCGCGACCTCGGCATCCCTGGTCCACGGCAGCCGCCGCGCGGCCCCCTCGGCCGCGCCGGGCCCGCGGTAAAGGGCGCCCACCATCTCGGTGCGGATGGGAAAGGCGCGGATCGAGACAATCTTCAGGCCCGGGGCCTCGCGCGGGGAAGGGAAGGGCAGCCGGCGGCGCCCCCGTTCCGGGGTGCGCCGTGGGCCGGCGGTCGGCGCGTCAGTTGCGCGGGGTGAGGTTGTGGATCACGCGCGCGAAGCCCTCCCGCGGCAGGTAGGGGGCGATGTAGACGATCAACTGAAAGTTCATTGGGCGGGGCCGTAGTCCTTAGGTCATGTTGACAAATGGCGGAGCCAGAGGCGGATTGAGGTGATGTCGATGAAGCCCAAGAAGCTCTCGGCGGTCTTGTCGTAGCGGGTGGCGACGCGGCGGGCGTTCTTCAGCTTGTTGAAACAGCGTTCGACGAGG